>DAIUFS010000009.1:0-41135 GCA_036844485.1 Candidatus Dormiibacterota bacterium
GTGGGCCGACGATAGGAGGTCTCAGCTGCAACGCAGTAGATCGTCTCCAGGTTGCGATCCACCCTCAGAGGGGAGCGGGAGACGAGGCTCGAACTCGCGACCCTTACCTTGGCAAGGTAGTGTCTTAAATCTGTAGTCGGGAGGGGTCGAAAACGGGTCTCAAGGCGACTACTTACCCCCAATTTCCACGGGGAGCCCCGCTGACCACACGGATGCCACACAGACCCACGGCGTTGCACGCTGACCACAAAACACCGGAATAGCGAAGAGGCGGTAGACGCGTCCGCGGAGGCTCATCCGGGTGGTCGTCCGCCGTCGGCGAGCGACTCCTTCGGCCCCCCTTGCGCCTGATGGGGAGCGAGCTACGCAATGGTCATCAACGTTGCCGAGCACGGCCTCCATCCCAACTGATTGTTCGTCCCGATTTAGACTGAGTCGAGGGTCAACGGGCCCACGGCCCCGGAGGAATCGGGCACGGCGGAGTAGCCGATCGCCGCATAGCCGCGAAGTCGACGCTCGTACATGCGGGTTCGCAAGTGACGAGCCTTGGCTCCGGTTCCGCCACGCATCGAGATCACGTGCGCCCCAATTTGCTCGGCGATGCACGCTGACCACACCGGAGGGCCACGCAGACCACACGGCGTTGCACGCTGACCGCAAATCGCGAATCGTGGGGGAGGGTGGTGGACGCGTTGGCGCAAAAGCCGTCGAGGGTCGTGCGCGCCCGCCGACCTGAGTCAGTCAGCGCCGATGGAACTCGTGTATGGATGCTGGCGGCGACCTCGCCGACCCCATCCAGCCGCCGTCCAGAGAGCCAGCGGGCAGGAGGCGATCCTTTCGCCGAGGACGACCCAAGGCCCTGCCCTTCGGTCCTGTCATCGATCCGCGCGGCTACTTCACCAGGAAGCCGCCTCGTGCTTGCAGCCCGGCGACGATCAGGATTACCGCGACGAACACGTACTCCCAGAGGGACGGCAGCCCGATCAGCACAATGAGATCGTTGATGATGCCGATCATCAATGCTCCCAACGCTACGCCAACCACCGTGCCGCGGCCCCCGGTGAAGGGAATCCCGCCAAGGATCACAGCGGCGATGGCCTCCAAGGAAAATCCTGCACCGCTGAGAGGGTAGATTGATCCCTGGTAGGCGGTGATCATGAGCCCGCCCAAAGTCGCCAAGACTGCTGAAACCATGAAGACGCTCACCTTCACAGCGTCCGCGTGCACTCCGACTCGGCGAGCCGCAAGCTCGTTAGACCCCACACTCCGCAGCCACGTACCGTAAGGAGTGAAGGAGAGCACGACTTGGGCCACGATCACGACCGCCAGCGCGATGAGAATCAAATTCGAGATTCCACCCGTGGACCCGCTTATGGAGGCAAAGCCGAGCGGCTTCCCCGGGCTTGGGGCGATGTACTGGCCCCCATTTACCAGTAACGCCACTCCCTTGAAACCCCAGTAGGACGCAAGTGTCACGACGAACGACGGGATGTGGACCTTCGCAACCAGCAGGCCCACGCACAGTCCGACCACCGCCGCCCCCACGAAGGTGGCGATCAAGGCCGGGACAGTGGGCACCCCGTGTTGGACGGTAAGGAAGGCCGCGAGCAGTCCGAAAGCGGCAAGCAGGCTCTCCGGGCCGAGATCGATGGAACCGGCCATGATGACATACGCCTCTCCCACCGCGAGGACGACCAGAAAGCTGGAATTGATCAGAACTTCGTTGAGATTCCCGGGCTTGATGAACGTGGGAGAGACCACGGTCGCGATGATCACGCCCAGTAACAGGAAGCCGACCGGGCGGCGGACACTCCCCTCCCGCCCAATCGCCAATCGCCAAGTTCGACGCACCCGGTGGTGAGCTAGTTGGAGCGCCGTTGAAGGTGCGCCGCGCGCCGCGGTCATGCGCCCTCCGCTGCCATCGGCGCGAGCTCCGCGCCGGTTGCCACCTTCTCTTCTCCCGAATCAGAGTACATGAGGTGGAAAAGATCAGCCACCGTGAGCCCCGTGTTGTCCACGAGATGGGAGACCCGGCCTCGCGAGAACACCGCGATCCGCGACGAGACCGCGAGCACGTCCTCAAGGCGATGGCTGACCAGCACGACGGTTTTGCCGCGACCCTCGAGAGAGCGGATGGTCGCAAGAACGTCGGCCGCCTTGGCCGCAGAGATAGACGCCGTCGGTTCGTCGAGCAGGATGATGTCACGGTCGAAGAGCAGCCCGCGCGCGATGGCGACCAGTTGACGCTGGCCCCCCGACAAAGAGCCGACGAGTTCGTTGGGCTTGACGGGAACCTGCATCTGTTCGAGAAGGGTCGTCGCCCGTCGCCTCATCGCGACTCGGTCCACGAACAGCCCCAGTCGCCGCACCTCTTCTCCCAGGAAGAGATTCTCCCATACCGTAAGGTCCGGGGCCATCGCCAGGTCCTGATAGACCATCTCGATACTGAGACTGTGGCGGGACTTGGCGGGGGAACTCACCTCGACTCGCCGACCTCGGTGAAAGAACGTACCCCCGTCTGCATGGTAGTAGCCTGTTACGAGTGCAAGGAACGTCGACTTTCCGGCTCCGTTATCTCCGATTATCCCGAGAACTTCGTGCTCGCGGATATCCAGCGTTACATCGTCGATAGCGGTGACACCCCCGAAGGTCTTGACCAGCCCACGGACCATGAGCAGCGGCTGACCGGTCTGCACCGGGGCCCCCCCACTCATCCCTGCTGTCCGGGCATCGCTGCACGGCAGCGTGGCGCGCGTCGCGCCGTCGAAGGTTCCCACGGTGGCGAACTTGCAGGCCCTCGAGTTGAGACGACCGTTCCCGCGGCAGTGCTCGCAGCCTGCCTTCCGGCGAGACCTCGGTGCTTTCGGTGATTTTCTAATACGCTCAGTGCCAGCCAATCGTGGCTCATGATGCCGGGTATTGGCTGGCTACGCCATAGGGCAGCGGTGGGATAACGGTTGGCGTCCCCCAAGCGGAGATGTCTTTCACGGTGGCCTTGGTCACCACGGTTTGCGGAATCAACACCACCCCATTAGCGAACTGGCCAGTGGGAGGGGTAGTGTGGTGGGAAAGGTAATTATCCATTGCCTCGACCGCCCAGAAGGCCTCGAGGTAGGGGGAGTGGGTCACGGTCACCGCCTGCGTGCCTGTCTGGATCGCGGTCAGGCTCTCCGGCTGCGCATCCGCCCCACACACCACGGTCTGGTGTCCGGGGGTGATCCCGGCGGTCGTCAGGGCAGTGATGACCCCCAACGCCATGGCATCGTTCCCGGATACGACCATCTGGATATCGTGAGTCTTGGCGAGGAACTCCGACATCAGGCTTTGCGCCTTCCCCGTATCGAAGTCAGCGGATTGGGTCAGCGTCACGTCCACCTTGCTGGGGTCCATGGCTAGCACCTGCTGGGTGCCCTTCAAGCGATCCACCGCGGTGGTCGAGCCGAGGGTGCCCTCCAGCACCACCGTCTTGTAGGGAGTGGGCAGCTGGGTGGCCCCTGCTGCCTGCAGGCACGCCGTAGTCATCTGCTGCCCGAGCTTGAGGTCGTTGTCGCCAATGAAGGCCACCCGAGCGCTGGGGCTGGAGACGTCCCGATCAAGGGTCACCACGGGGATGTTTTGCGCCATGGCCTGCTGAGCGGCAGCCGTCACAGACGTGTCGACTGCGTTGAGGATGATCCCGGCGGCCCCGGCAGCAACGGCCTCCTGAATGGCGGAGGTCTCAGCTGAAGCGGAGGAGTTGGCGCTGATGATCTTGATCTGCAGCTGGGGGTAGTGCTTGGCGACTGCCTGGATCCCCTGCGCCATGGGCGCGAAATACGGCGGCGTGTAGCCGTTGAAGATGAAGTACACCACCTTGGAGGACGCTGGCTGACTCGAGGTGGTCGCGCCACAGGCGGCCAATGCGACCATCCCCGCGACAGCCAGTGCTACGGAGCGGGTGATCCGTTGCCACGGGCCGGTGTCCAGCAACTTGCTCATGACCTTGTCCTCCCATACTAGCTAACGACAGGGCAGACGAATGCCTTGATGACGCGTGGATCTCCCCGAGACGCCAGTAGGGCCTCCTCGGTGCGCTCAAGGGAAAAATGTGGCCCAACGAGTGGGCCCAGCTGGACCATTCCCTGCTGCACCAAGGCGATGGCAGCCGTGTAGCAGTTGGCATAGCGAAACGAGCCGGTGAGGACAATCTCACGGGTCTGCAGGAGGGCGATCGGCAGTGTCACTTTGTCCGTCCCCATGCCGACAAGAACTGCGCGTCCACCCGGCCCGAGACAACGGACACCCGCCTCGGCAGCCCCCGGGACCCCGGAGCACTCAAGCAACACGTCGGTGGCGATGCCGGAGGCCGAGGGGGGACCCTCGGTCGGGTCATGGACGGCGGACGCCCCCAGCGCAGCCGCCAATTTGCGACGGTCCGGGTCCGGCTCGCTCATGATCACGGTCGCCCCCTTGGCCCGGGCCACCTGGGTCGCGAGCAGCCCCACCGGACCCGCGCCGGTCACAAGCACCCGGTCTCCGGAGGCGACCTGCGCTCGTAGGCAGGCCCACACCCCGACGGCGAGCGGCTCGCAAAGGGCGGCCTCATCGTCCCCGAGAGCCGCTCCCACGGGAAAGGCGAAGTCCTCCGGCACGCAGAGGAACTCAGTGAAGCTGCCGTCCACCGGGGGGGTCCCCAGGAACCGTACCGCGCGGCAGAGATTATAGTGGCCGCTGTGGCAGGCACCGCAGCGTCGGCAGGGGACCTGCGGCTCCACCGCCACCCGTTCGCCGATCCGCCCCGGCGCGACCCCGGCCCCGGCAGCCACGATGACGCCCCCTGTCTCGTGGCCCAACACCAAGGGAGTCGTGACGACGAAGTCGCCGATCCGTCCTTGCTCGTAGTAGTGCACATCCGACCCGCAGACGCCGACCGACCGCACCTGGACCAGCACCTCCCCTGCACCCGGGCTCGGAGTCGCTCTCTCCTCAACGTGAAGGTCGCCCTTTCCCACGAGCACGGCTGCGCGCATACGCGCCGGCAGGCCACCAGCAGGTCGGCCGGCCACGGCGATGGGCATCACTTCGGCCACCATCAACTACCCTCGGCCATGCTGTAGATGGTCCACAGGCTGGTGCGGAGGCGGCGGGGCTGGCGAAGCACGGTCACGATCGCCGCAGCCACATCCTCCGCCCTCAACATCTGGTCCAAGGCTGGGTCGGTGGCCACCCTGCCGGCCCCCAGGGCGAATTCAGTCTTCACACCAGCAGGGCAGATGGCTGTCACCCGGATGCCCTCAGTCCGCAACTCTCGGTCGATGGCGCCCGCCAGGCCCACCTGGGCAAACTTCGTGGCGGCGTAGACCGCTTCGTTTGGTCCACCGCGAAGGCCGGCGACCGAGGCCACGACGACCACGTCGCCCCCACCGCGGAACTCACGCACCGCCGACCGGACCGCCCACACGGTCCCCAGGAAGTTGGCCTCGACCATTTCCGCCAGGACGGAGTCCGGATACTCCAGGATGCTCCCGTACATGCCAAGACCCGCGTTCGCGACCAGGCTATCCAGCTGTCCGAAGCGATCCAGCGCCGTCTGCACCAGCGTCACGCTGGTGTCCGGCTCGCGGATGTCGCCAACGACGGCGACAGAGTCGCCTCCGAGTTCGGAACAGAGGGCCCGCAAACGATCTTCGCGCCTTGCTGTCAGCACCACCCTGGCACCCGCCGCGACCAGCTCGCGGGCCGTGGCAGCGCCTATCCCGGAGCTGGCGCCGGTGATCGCAACCACCGTTCCCGCGACTTCGCGCCACTCTGCCATGGACACCCCTGAGAACGCATCGTCCGGCTGACGTAATCGATTACGGCCTTGGCGGTCCGGAGGGTAGCATTGGCCCCCGTGAGAATGCAAGATAGCGTGCTGTATCAGCAGCGCTTCGGGCTGTCGAAAGCGGGATCGATCTCGAAAGGCCGCCGTGACCACGATCAGTGACGTAGCTCGCCTGACCGGGCTATCGCGCGCGACCGTGTCCCGGGCCCTGGCCGGGGCCTCGGGGGTGAGCGCGCTCACGCGCGCCCGGGTCAATGACGCCAGCGCGATGCTGGGCTATCGACCCAACCGAATCGCGCAGTCTTTGCGGCAGCGGACCACCGGCATGGTTGGGATGGTAGTGCCCAACCTCAACAATCCCTTCTTCCCGGCTGTCGTCAAGGGAGTCGAGGAAGCGCTCCACGACTCTGGCATGGGCCTCTTGCTCTGCGACGCTGGAGAGGACGTCCACACCGAGATGCAGCGGATCCTTGCGCTCCTGGATCGACGGGTAGACGGGCTGCTGATCAGCCCGGTTGACAGCCTCGACAGCGTCCGCGCGCTTCAGCAGGCGGCGGCGGCGTCGGTCGTAGTTCAGGTCGACCGCAGGGTGGCGGTACCCACCGACTCGGTCACCGTCGACCAGGAGCGGGGAATGTCGGCGTTGCTCCGATATCTGGTGGAGGTGGAGCAGCGGCGCACGTTCGCCTTCGTCACCTCGGCGGAGCGCATCAGCACCGGGGCGGAGCGGCTCGCCGCCTACCGCCGCAGCATGGCCGACGTTGATCCACCCTCCAGCGAACGGGTGCTGGCCGGTGACTTCTCAGTGCAGTGGGGTCTGCACGCCGGCGCTCGTCTGGTGGAAGCGGGTCGGCTGCCGGATGCCATCGTGTGCGCCAACGACCTCATCGCGGCGGGAGTCCTCCAGAGCCTCCGTGCCCGCGGCGTCAGAGTCCCCGCCGAGGTGGCCGTCTCGGGATACGACGACACCTTCTTGGCAGTGGTGACCGACCCGCCGCTGACCAGCGTGCGCCAGCCCCTCGACCAGTTGGGTCGTGAGGCCGTGGCGATGCTGCGGGCGGGGATCGCCTCGCCGGGAGTGGCCCGGCGCGAGCTGTGCCTAGCTCCCCAGTTGGTAGTACGTGAGTCGACGGGTCATCGTCTGCAACCTGGTGTCTACGGCGTCGCGGCGCTCGACCCCGGTCGGCTGGAATTGCTGGGGTAGGTGTGCGCAGGCCGGGGATCCTGCATCCCGAGTTCGCCCGACTGCAGGCCAGTTGTGGGCCTGGTGATCTGCTGGTCGTCCCTGACACTGAACCGTCGATCCCGCCAACCCGGCGGGTGCGCGCATCTCGCGTGTGTTCCCGGCCAGCCTGCCAGCGTAGGGGGCCTGCGGGCGCTCCTGCCAGAGGTGGTGGAACAGCAGGCCTTGGCGGACAGGCCTTGGCGGAGCAGGCCAGCCTGTCCGGCGGGACCCCATGACCAGGCGAACTCTCGTTGCGGGCGTTGACTCGTCGACCCAGAGCACCAAAGTGCTGGTGGTTGAGGCGGAGAGCGGCGTCCCCATTGCGACTGGCTGGGCCCGTCACGAGGTCTGCACCGGTGGTGGACGCAGCGAGGCGAAGCCAACCGACTGGGAGCAGTCCCTGGAGGAGGCGCTCGCACTCACCCACGTAGCAGGCCGGCTGGCGGCCATCTCTGTCGCGGGTCAGCAGCACGGGCTCGTCTGCCTCGGCCGTGATCACCGCCCGCTGCGTCCGGCCATTCTCTGGAACGATGTGCGCTCCGCGCCCTGGCGGACCCAGCTGATCGAGGAACTCGGGGGGAACTCGTGGTGGGCTCAGGTCGTCGGGTCGGTTCCAGCCACCTCGTTCACCGTCTCACACTGGGCCCGAATTCGGCAGGTGGAGCCGGCGCTCGCCGCGGCGACGAGCGCAATCCGGCTTCCTCACGAATACCTGACGGAGCGGTTGAGCGGCAGCGCCGTGACCGACCAGGGAGACGCGTCGGGGACCGGCTGGTGGTCCGCGATCTCCAGCTCCTACGTGCCTGAGGTCCTCCAATCTGAGCTGGTCGCGCTGGAGCGCTCGCTACTGCCCGAAGTGCTGCCGCCGGGAGCCTCGGCCGGCCGAGTTACGGGGGACGCCATTGATCGCTTCGGTCTCCCGCGTACCTGCATCGTCGCTCAGGGGACGGGTGACAACATCGCTGCCGCACTTGGACTAGCCCTCCAACCCGGCCAGATGGCGATGAGCCTCGGGACCTCCGGGACCGCGTTCACTGTTGCCCGCTCCCTGCGACCCGACGAAACCGGCGTGGTTAGCGGCTTCGCCGATGCCAATGGCGGCTTCTTGCCGCTGATCTGCACTCTCAACTGCACGCTCGCCATCGACCGGATGGCGAGCTGGCTCGGGATCGACAGGGAGGCGGTCGAGGAGGGCGGAGACGTGATCGTGCTGCCCTTCCTCGACGGGGAGCGCACGCCGGCACTCCCCGAGGCGAGCGGGCTCATTGCCGGCCTCCGCGCGGACACCTCCCGCGGGCAGGTGCTCTTTGCCGCGTACGAGGGGGCCGTGCTCTCGCTTCTCGACGGCATAGAGTTGCTGGCCACAGCCGCGGGCGGAGTCGATCCCGACGCGGGCTTACTGCTCATCGGTGGAGGGGCTCGCAGCCCGGCCTGGCAGCGCGTCGTCTCCAGCCTTTCCGGCCGTCAGCTGCTCATCCCCGAAGCCGAGGATGCCGTCATGACGACGGCCCGGGGCGCCTGCGTCCAAGCCGCAGCGGCGTGGGCGGGCTGCAGCATCAACCAGATTCTCGACAGGTGGAGACCCCTGGTGGTGACCGCACTCGACCCTCGGAGCGACAGCGTAGGACGACTCCTCCGCCTTCGTTCCGGGCGAGCGCGGCTCCTAGAGGCGAGCCTCGTCCGGTTGGACGCCTGATCGATCGTCCAGGGGTCCCTCCGGGGACCTGCATGGCGTCGCGTGACCACAGCCTTTGCTGCGGATCTGCGGAGCGCCGCAGCAAAGGCACCCCGGCGTCCCGAGCAGGCTGCCAGCTACCCGGTCAGCTCAAAGGTCGGAAAGTCACGCAGAAGTCCGGCCCGGTCAGCCTTGGCGCGGCCGGTAAACGCGCGCCCGATAAGTCTCGGAGAGCGTCATTTGGTGAGTACCCTGCTCCAGGCTGGTCATGCTCGGCCCTCAGCAGTTTCTGGAAGATCGTGCTGGCGCGGCATACCCTGTCGGGCACCCTGGGATCGGACCGAGATCGCAGCCGCTGTCACCGCAAACTTGGTCGCCTCCGCGATAGAGGCACCGTCGGCGAGGCGCGTCGCGAACGCCCCGCAGAACGTGTCGCCAGCGCCAGTGGCGTCCGCGACCTCTACCCGTGGGGCAGGGACGTGAGAGCGAGACTCCCCTCGAAGATATAAGTCAACGCCACCCGCACCTAGTGTCACGACGACCGCCTCCGGCCCTTGTTCCAAGAGGGTTTTGGGGCCATGGGGCGCCACAATAGCCAGCTCGTGCTGGTTTAGGATGACGATGCGTGAACTCGACAACAACTCTGGAGATAGCGGCCTTGCGGGCGCTGGGTTCACCAACATCTGGAAACCTCGTGATTCCGCGGCCTTGGCGGCAGCCAGAACGGTTTCATCCGGAATCTCAAGGCACGCCAACACAACTGCCTCGGCCACCGGCAGCCCCTCGATGGCCTCCCTCGCCCGGTCGGGACCGAGCGTCAGATTTGCACCAGATGCCACCGCGATCAGGTTCTCCCCTTGGTCGTCCACGAGAATGACAGCCACCCCGGTGGGCTCGCGCCCACTCCGTACCATCGAGGTGTCGACCCCCTCATGTATGAGTTCGGCGAGGGCCGATTCGCCGAACGGGTCCTCGCCGACTTCCGCGATCAGCCACACTCGGGCTCCCAACCTGGAAGCGGCCACAGCTTGGTTGCCGCCCTTGCCGCCCTCCGATCGGGTGAATGGGCCGCCGCTGATGGTCTCTCCAGGACGAGGCAACCTAGGGACCCTGACTGAGAGATCCGCGTTGAGCGATCCAACCACCACCACCGCGGATTCTCGCAGTGCGTGCGTTTCCATAAGACACCCTGGACTCAGTTCAATGCGGACGGACCCTACATCGGATCGTACGCCCGACTGCTGCGCGACGAACTCCGCCGATTGCCGGAGAGGTCGAGGTGTGGCTCAAGATCGTTGACCACCTCTTGGAGCGCTTCCGCAGGTGTGAGCCCGGGAGATCGGTGTAGAGCTACTCGAGGCAAGGTCCAGCAAAAAAGCCCCTGGAGGGAAGTGACAGCGGGAGACGAGACTCGAACTCGCGACATCGACCTTGGAAGGCTAGCGCTCTACCAACTGAGCTACTCCCGCTCGTTGTGAACTCGCCGGAGACGCCTCTGGCCACCACGCTTGGCGACCAGGCGGCCCCAGCCGTGCGAATTCGCCGCCAGTATACGGGCGTACCCCCGGCCGGCCCGGCCGGCGACATCCATCCCCAGTCGCGCCCTGAATTCCCCGGGTGGCAGGTCGAACACGAACCGGTAGCAGACGGCCGATGCTGCCTCGGCGCCCGTATAGGGTGAGCGGGATGGCCGCCACCAATCCGAATGCAGTCTCCGCGCCCGCCCAGCGCCCGCCGGCCAGGGCGGATGAGACGCCGCCGTCGGACCCCCCGAATCGCCCACCAACCCCGACCGAGCCGGCGCTCCACGGCGGCCGGGGCTGGATCCAGAGCGTGCGCAGGCCGGGAACGCTGGCGCTCGCCTGCGTGGCCATCCTCGGAGTGAGCTTCACCGTCCATCCCCAATTCGATCCCGACTTCTGGTGGCACGTTCTGGTCGGCGACCGCATCCTCGATGGCAACTTCCCGCACACCGATCCCTTCACATTCACGGCGGCAGGGCACGCGTTCATCCCGCAGGAGTGGGGGAGCGAGGTGATCTACGCGCTGCTCCTGCACGTGGGCATGTGGGCAGTGATCTGCCTCATGGCTGTGGTGACGGTCGCGGGCCTGGGCATCGCAATCCACCGGGCGCGTGTGAACACCAAGTCGCCGGCGGTGCTCGCGGTGGTGGGCGCGCTGTCGCTGGCGGTGGCGCTCTCCACCTTCGGCCCCCGGTCGCAGATGTTCACGTTCGCCTTCAGCGCGCTGCTCCTTGCGATCCTCGACCGCCACCGCCGCGCGGGCGGCCGAGCGGTCTGGTGGTGCGTCCCCCTCTTCTGCCTGTGGGGCAACCTCCACGGCGGGTTCAGCATCGGTCTCGGCATCTTCGTCGTGGTCATGGTGGCTGAGGTGATCGAGCGCCGCGCCCGACCGACACGGTCACCGAGGCCGCCGAGGACCAGGATCCTGGCCCTGGTGCTGGGAGCGTCGGTGGCCGCGATCGGCGTCAACCCCAACGGGTACGGCATCCTTCTATATGCGGGCGGCCTGCTCGCCAACCCGGTCGCCCAGGCCAACCTCGACGAATGGCGGTCGCCGAGCTTTCACGACCCCACCTTCCTTCCCCTCGCCCTGCTCATCGTCCTGGTGGTTGTGTGTGCCTCCAAGGCCCGGCGCGTGCCGCTCGCCGACATCCTCCTCGCCGCGACCGGCTTGATCCTGACGCTGTACGCCGTGCGCAGCCTGTCGCTCCTGGTGGTGCTCACCGCGCCGCTCCTCGTCGACGGCCTGGACGCCTGGGCCACCGAGATCGGTCTGCTCCGGCGGCGTGCTGCGCCGCTGGCGATGGCGTTCTGCGCGCTGGCTCTGGCCGTGGTGACCGCGGTGAGCGTGGTGGTGATCGCCCAGCGGCTCAGCGACCCCCTCAACAACCCTCGGAGCGCCGCCTACCCGGTCGCGGTCGCCGACGCCGTGTGCGCCACGCCATCGTCCAACGTGCTCGAACCGTACGGCAGCGCAGGCTGGCTCCTCTTCCAGATGGTGCGCGGAGCGCCCCGGCCATGCACATACCACCCCGTGTTCATCTGGGGCGATGCCCAATCGGTGGGCCCGCGGATCTTCCAGGAGTACCTCGACGCCGTGGCGGCGCGGCCCGACGCACTGGCCATCCTCGACGCCGAGCACGTGCAGACCGTATGGCAGGCTGCAGACGACGCCCTGCCCCTGCTGCTGCAGCGCACCCCGGGGTGGAGATGCGTCTACGGCGCCGGCCAGCAGGTGATCTACACACGGAGCGCGCTGGCCGCAACGTGGCACGCAGATCGCAGCGGTTGCCCGTGAAACGAGGGTCGGCGCCAGTCAGGCGTTGAGACCGCCACCACTGCCCACGGCGCGCAGGGTCAGCAACAGAAGCGCGAACCATGCGACGGCGAGGATCGCCGACGCCGCTCGATCAGACCTGCCGGCGAGCAGTCGTCGCGTCACCGGCAGAACGAACAGCGTCAGCGGGCCAACCACAAAGTGGGTGGCCCCGTCAGCCGGCCGATTGCCGGTGAGCGCGAGCAGGGTGCCGAACAGCGCCTGCAGTCCGATCACTGCGGACATGGCCACGGTGAAGGTCAGCAGCCGGCGGTGGATCGCACCGCGTCGCAGCCAGTCGTGAACGGCCCACAGGGTGCCCGCCAGGGCGAGAAGGACGACGATGAGCGCGAGGGTGCGGTGGACGACCAGCACGGCCGCCCCCTCCCCTGCTGGTCAGCGCGTCAGTGCGAGCAGGCCTTGGCCTCGCCGGCGCTGTCGGCGGTCTGGAAGCTGTGCCCGCAGCCGCAGGTCTTGACCGCGTTGGGGTTGTTGATGGTGAAGCCGCCGCCCATGATGGCGTCGACGAAGTCTATCTCCGCCCCCTCCAGGTACTGCGCCGAGTAGGAATCGACGTACACCCGCAGGCCGCTGATGTCGACCACCTGGTCGTCTTCTTTGGGCGGGTTCTCGTCGATGCCCATCCCGTAGGAGAATCCGGAGCAGCCACCCGACTGGATGTAGACGCGCAGACCCACCGATTGCTCGGGTGTCGCCTGCTCCGAGAAGAGGGACTGGAGCTGGCCTAGGGCGGTGTCGCTGACGCTGATCATTCGGGGGCTCCCTGCCTCGCGGTTGACCGAATTGAGACCACCGTACTCGGTGGCACCACGATCATACCGTACGTTCAACTGTGGACCGCCACTCTGGAACGTCCCAATCGTCATACCTTGCGGAATTCGGGGACCCAGGAGCCGTCGTCCTCGCGCGTGAAGTCCTGAAAGACGCCGGGCGCCTCCTCCACCATGATCTCACCGAGCCGGCCGAAGATCAGCCGCAACTCCTCCTCCGCCCCTGGGGCGGTTCGCATCTCGATGACGTGCCGCAGGGTGCGCAGGTTCATGGTCAGGATGAGGTCGGTGCTGACTCCGATCGGGGCCAGCCGGCGCAGCGCGGAGGTCACCTCCTTCTTGACGTGGAAGGGGATGCCCGCGTCGTCGATCTTCAGCGCCTTCGCCGCAGAGATCTGGAACTCCTCGAGGCGCTCCACCAGCTCGACACACTCTCGTCGGAGCGGCTCGAGCGCCGGAGGGACCCGGAAGCCGACATCGACGAGACGCACGTAGCGCAGGCTCTCCTGGCTGTACGCCGCGCCGGCACGGTGACGGACGATCTCGTGGGTGGCCACGCGACTGACGTTGCGCAGCGCGAACGAGTAATTGGCGTGCTCCAGGACGCTCCCATGGGCACTCTTGAGGATGTTCCTCAGGTACTCACGCTGATCGGTGCGCACCTTGGTGACGTTGACGTTGAGCCCTGGCTCCCAGCTCCGGTAGCAGGCGCGGCCGCTGAACTCCACCAACAGCTCGCCGGGGTTTGGTCGCGAGTCCGCCTCGAGGCGGCGGTCGAGCCACGAGGCGCCCCCCACATCGTCGAGATAGGCGCGCATGCCGTCGACGTCGACGGCCGGGCGCGCGATCACGTGGATGGTCGGGGTGGTCTCATGCGCCATGGCAACCTCGATGCTGGGACGGACGGAAGAGCCAAAGGGCCGGCGCAAGCATGGCGGCTGCCGTTTTCCGCAGTCAACGCAGGCACCTCAGCGTCCGCGCCCCGGCCCGTACAATTCCGCCGGTGCCCGATCTCGCCGTCCCGCCGCGCTTCCTCGAGGATGTGTACCAGGCCGCCAGCGAGTGCAACAAGTGCTCGCTCTGCCAGGCGGTCTGCCCCACCTACGTCATCAATCCCGTCGAGTGGGAGACGGCCCGTGGCCGGGTGTCGTTGGTTCGCGATGCCATCGAGGGCCGGCTCGAGCTCCGCGACATCGCCGACGGCCCGCTGTCCACATGCCTCACCTGCGACAACTGCGTCGCCGCCTGCGCCCCGCGCGTCCCCACCGCGCTGATCGTCAGCCGCGCCCGCATGGAGCTGCACGAGCAGGAGGGGCACCCCTGGGGGCAGTCGTTCGCCTTCCGCTCCATCCTCCCCCGCCCCGGAGCCCTGCGCTTTCTGCACGGCCTGTCTCGCGCCGCTCAGGTGACCGGGCTTCACGCGCTGGCGCGGCGCACGGGGTTGAGCCGCTGGCTGGGAACGGGCGGTGCGCTCATGGATCACGTGGGACCGCTGCCACGGCAGACCGCGTACCGGCGCGCACGAAACCTGCCGGCGGCGACAGCCCCGGTGCGCGGCCGGCTCGGCTTCCTGATGTGCTGCTACCAGAACCTGGCAATGCCACAGGCGACGGAGGCCACCATGCGCGTCCTGCTCGCCAACGGGTTCGAGGTGGTGGTGCCCCGCCTCGCCTGCAGCGGCCTCCCCGCCAAGTCGCTTGGTGATCGCGAGGCCATGACGGACATGGCTGCCGCCAACGTGGACACCCTTCGGGAGTTGAAGGTGGATCTGCTGGTCGGGGACGTGGCCTCCTGCACGGCGCACTACAAGCAGTACGACACAGTGCTTGCAGGCGACGCGCAGCATGCCATCGACGCGCAGCGGGTGGCCCAGCGGACCGTTCTGGCCACCGAGCTCCTCGCCGACGCCGGTCAGCGTGCCACGCTCGGTCCGCTGCGCTGGCGTGTGGCCATCGACGAGCCGTGTTCGCTGCCCATCGACTCACCGGCTCGGTCGGCGGCGCGCCGGCTGCTGTCGGAGGTGCCGCGTCTTGAGCTGCTTCCCCTGGAGGAGGCGGCGATGTGCTGCGGCGGCCCGGGGATGTACTTCCACGACCAGCCGGAACGCAGTGAGGCGATCCTGGAGCGCAAGTTCGATCATGTTCTTGCCAGCGGAGCGGAGGTGGTGGCCACCGAGAACGTCTCCTGCCTCCTCCAGCTGCGCAATGGAGCAGCACGCTACGCGCCCGGCGTGCGCGTCATGCACGTCTTCGAAGTGCTCGACGAGTCGCTTCGGGCAGCCCAGCGACGCAGCGCCGTCATCCCCGAGTAGGCATCGCCGTCCTACCGGACGCGGGGCTCGCTCAGCCGATGGCGGCGAGAGTCTCCTCAGGGGTCATCAGCATGCAGGTGAACGAGGGAACGTCGCGGACCGTGTGGGTGGACGCCTCGCTCTCGCGCATCTCCTGCACCAGGTCGACGAAATCGGCCACCGAGTCACTCTCGAACGCGACCACGAACTCCTGATCATCGAGGCCGAACGAGTACGTCGTGTTGATCTTGACACCCGGGTAGCGGTGACCCATGGCGATGTGCTCGCTCATCTGGCGCTGGCGCTCCTCGCGAGGCAACCGGTACCAGGCGCGCGTCTTCACGAACGGATATACGAAGAGATACCGCCGATTGGTCGGTGCGATGACCAGCCGGCTGCTCCTCCCCTCCTGGTTGGGGTGCTGGTGCTTGTCGACGTACATGCTCTGCTTGGTCATCGCGAAGTAGCTGTACGGCGACTCGAGAAAGGCGCCCATGGCCGTGCGATTCAGCCGCGAGGAGAACTCGTGGAGATCCTCGACCCGATCGCTGACCAGCCAGACCATGAAGTCGGCGTCGCCGCGCGTGCCAACCAGGCTGTAGGTGCGCAGCAGGACGTTGTCGCGGCGGTCGAGCTCCCTGATCAGCTGCGCCACCTCGGCCCGGTCGGCGCCCCGCTGCTCGGCGCTGCGCAAGCGCCATTCCGGCCGGACGTGGAAGAACGCGAAGCGGATGTGCTGGCGCGCGGTCGGCGGCGAGGCGGTGGCGTCACGGACTGTCAATGGCGCGGCGAGGTCGGTCATCGCAATCACTCTACCTCATCAAGTCTAGAACGCAGACGTGGTCTGGAGTCGGGCCGAGGAGTGGCGATTTGATACCCTGCGGGTGAGCCTGAAGTCGGTCGATCGGAGTGTGCAGTCGTGGACCCGCACCTGGGCGGCAAGGGTGCCCGACGGGACGACGTGACGACCTGGTGGTACAACCTGGAGGCGCTCGAGACTGCGCCACGGCGTCACGCCCACCTTGTCCCCACGACGCTCGTCGTGGCCGCGGTTGTGCTAGTCGCGGCGATGCCGTTGTCCTGGCATCACGAGCACATCCCTGGTGGTTCCTACACAGTCGTCAATGGTCTCAGCTCCACCAGTTGGTTGCTGCTTGTCGCCGCGCTCGCAGTCGTGCTCGCCATCTGGACCTACTTGTCGGCGCGCGGTCTCGGCATTCAGTGGAGCGTCACCGTGCTCGCATTCGCGACCGCTAACGGGATGTTCTTCGACTACTTCGACTGGAGCACCCGGGGAGTTTCGTTGTACGTGGCAGCGCATTACGGCCCAGGCTTCTTCGTCGGTCTGGGCGGCGCGGCACTGACGGTGGCAGCGGCCATTCTCGCCTGGCGCCTCCCAGAGTGAGGGGCTGAGGCCTTACGCTGACCCGTCACGGGGTCTCGCGCTCTTTTCCCGCCGCGGCCTCCTCGAGGGCCACCTTGCGCAGCAGGCGCTGCTCACGACGCACGCGCGCCTGCTGCTGGCGCCGCTTCTCGTCGTCGGTCACGGCGATGAGCGGTGGGACGGCGGTGGGCCGGCCGTTAGCGTCGAGGGCTACGAAGACAAGGTGCGCGCTAGCCACGTAGCGCCATTCCTCCGTGGCGATGTTCTCGACATCGACGCGCACGCCCACCTCCATCGACGTCCGATGGGCGTCGTTGACCATGGCTCGCACCGTCACCAGGTCGCCGATGTAGACGGGGGCCAGGAAGCTCATGTCGTCCATCGACGCCGTGACCACGCGCCGGCGGGCATGGCGCACCGCCGCGATCCCGGCGGCCTCGTCGACCATCCGCATGATGGTTCCACCGTGGACGTTGCCGTCGTTGTTGGCCTGGGCGACCTGCATCACCGACGAGATCTCGGTGCGCGACGCCGCTGCCGGCCTCGGGCTCAGGTCCGGCGGTTCGCCGTCGGCCCGCGTGGACGCACCGCGGAACCGCGCCCAGGGATCGCTCACCGCAGCACCTCGAGCGCGGCGCGGACCAGCGTGGCCACGCCGATGGGCAGGCTGCGCTCGTCGATGTCGAAGTCTGCGCTGTGGTGAGGAGCCACCCGACCCCTGGAGACATCACCGGCTCCGACCAGGAAGTAGCAGCCCCTGCCGGCACCGTTGATGAGGCAGGCGACGTCATCGCCGACGGTGATCGTCTGTGGGGTGACCACGCTGTCCTCGCCGACGGTGGCGATAGCCGCCCCGCGCACGATCTCCACCGACTCGGAGTCGCTGATCACCGGCGGGCAGCCCGCACCGCGCTGGAATTCGGCGGTGGCCCCGGACGCGGAGGCGATGGCTGAGCCCACCTCCGCCACCCGCCGCAGCAGGCGCTCCCGCTCCTCGGGATCGACAGCACGCACGGTGCCGCGGAGGTGGACCTCATCGGCGATGACGTTGAACGCGCTGCCGCCGCTGACCTGGCCCACGGTGACCACCGCCGGCGAGAACGGCGAGGTTTCCCGGCTGACGATGCTCTGCAGCGCCAGCACCACCTGGGCGGCGGCGACGACGGGGTCGATGGCGGTGTGGGGCATGCCCCCGTGGCCGCCACGGCCGCGCACGGTGATCCCGAACTCGTCGGCGCTCCCGAAGATCGGGCCATCCTTGACACCAACCTGTCCCACCTGCAGCGGTGCCCAGAGGTGGATGCCCAGCACCCGGTCGACGCCGGCAAGTGCGCCATCGTCGATCATCGGCGCCGCTCCTGAGGCGATCTCCTCGGCAGGCTCGAAGCAGAGGCGCAGCCGGCCCCGCCACGAGTCGCGCAGCGACGCCATGACCGCAGCCGCACCCAGCGTCATGGCCACGTGGCCATCGTGGCCGCAGGCATGCATCACCCCGTCCACGCCGGAGGTGGCCACACGGTTGGTGCCCCGCTCTGCGATGGGAAGTGCGTCCATGTCGGCGCGGAGCATCAGCGTGGCGGAGCCGTCCTGGCCGCCGGCTGTGCCCGCGCCCTCGAGGTCGGCGATCACGCCGGTGCCGCCAACCCCGAGGCGAACCGCGTAGCCTAGCTCGGCGGCGCGCCGGGCAGCGATTTCCGCGGTGCGGTGCTCGTGGAGAGACAGCTCGGGATGACGATGGAGGTCGCGACGGGTCTCGACCACCTCCTCGGCGACGCGGTCGAGCTCGGCGGTCACGCGGCCGGGCAGATCAGTCACCTGGCCCCACTCCGACCAGGCGCAGGGCCGCCTGCTGCAGGGCCCCGTTGGTGACCACCTGATCGGCGCCCCGCTCCATCGCCCTGACCCTCACTGCGCGTTCGTTGTGCTGGCAGAAGCCGATGATGCGGCTCTCGCCTCGCGATCTCAGCGCCGCGATCAACTCGATCCGAGAATCCGAGTCCGCGTTGAGGTCGATGAACACCAGCGCCGCGGGTGGAACCTCGTCGCCCGCCACCACCGCCACCGTGGCGACCCCCGCAAGGGCGGCGCGCAGCCGGCTGGCGAGGAGAAGGTCGCTGCTCACCAGGGTGATGTTGGGGCTGGCCATCGCCGCCATCATAGGAGGGCACCCGCGGCTGCTCGCCGGCCGGCTGGCACACTGGGGCGCGCGCGCGCGATCCACCATGGAGGCAGATATGGAGATCACCACCGTCGGCATCGTCGGAGCCGGGCTGATGGGCTCAGGCATCGCGGAGGTCTGTGCCCGCAATGGCATCCGAACTCGGGTCGCCGAGGTGAGCGACGATGCCCTGGCCGCCGGTCGCAGGCGGGTTGAGCGGTCCCTGGAGCGGGGCCGCCAGGGTGGCAAGCTCAGCACGGAGGCCGTGGAGCGCATCAGCAGCCAGCTGAGCTTCAGCACCGACCTCGAGGAGCTGGCCGACTGCGACCTCGTTGTGGAAGCCATCGTCGAGCGCCTCCCCGAGAAGGTGGAGCTCTTCGGCAAGCTCGACCGGATCGTCCCCGAGCAGTCCATCCTGTCCAGCAACACCTCGTCACTGCCGATCATCGAGCTCGCCCGCGCCACCCATCGACCGGATCGCGTGATCGGCACCCATTTCTTCAACCCGGCTCCAGTGATGAAGCTGCTCGAGGTGGTCCGCACCATCGCCACCAGCGACGAGACGCTCGAGGAGACCCGCGCGCTCGGCCAGCGGCTGGGCAAGCGGGTTATCGTCGCCCAGGACCGCGGCGGTTTCATCGTCAACCTCCTGCTGATCCCCTTCCTCAACAACGCGGTGCGCCTCTACGAATCTGGGTTCGCCACCAAAGATGACATCGACGAGGGCATGAAGCTCGGCTGCGGCCACCCCATGGGTCCGCTTCAGCTCCTCGACTACATCGGCCTGGACACCGCCCTCTTCGTCTGTGACGCGCTGTACCAGGAGTACGCCATCCGCGATTACGCGGCACCGCCGCTGCTCAAGCGCATGGTCGCCGCCGGCTATCTCGGCCGCAAGAGCGGACGCGGTTTCTACGAGTACGAGGGCAGCCAGCAGCAGTGAGCCGCTATGCGGGAGGGGGACTGCCCGGTGCGCTGAGGGGGCGTTGCTGCTCGAGGACGTGAAGGCGAACCGTGCTCAGCAGGGTGCTCTCCCGCCAGAACTCGACGGCGTACTCGCCCGGCTCGCCGAGGGTGGGCTGGAGGACGGTGACGGTCGACACGCTCACCTCACCCGCCCCGGTTGGAGGCGGCCCCGCCGATTCGAAGCGCATGGTGGTGGGGGGCAGCACGAGCTTGCCGAGGATGTCGACAAAACGGACCTCGATGATGTGGACCTGCCCGGCGTCCGCCACGTTGAAGCGGAATCCGGCGACGACGGCGAAGCTGGCCATCCCCGGCAGCTGAGGCAGGGCCAGCGCGCTGAAGCCGCCCCCGAGCGCGTAGAACTTGCCGTCAGGCGGCACCGCCGCGGCATCGGCGAAGAAGGCGAAGCTCATCTCCATGATCGCGACTCTGACGGACCGCCACACCCGCCCGCAGAGCGCGCCGAGGGCGTCCGCTGCGTCACCATCGACTGCAATGGATCCCGGGCTCGACCTCCGCCCTCTGCATGTCTTCGTCTGCACGACCGTCGGCCGGCACCACTGTGGCGGGATGGGCAGCGAAAAGATCCTGCTCCGCCTCCGCGACGAGCTGGAGCGGCGCCGTCTGACCCATGTCCGCACCACCCGCATGGGCTGCAACCAGCAGCACCATCAGGGTCCGATCCTGATCGTCTACCCCGACGGTGTGTGGTACGGCAACCTCCGCGTCGAGGACGTCGACGAGATCATCGACGAGCACCTGGTCGGCGGCCGGCCGGTCGACCACCTCAGGATCACGCCGGACGGCGAGTGGGCTTCGACAGCGCTCACGTAGTAGGGTGGTCCCCGCCAACGGCAACCAGTGAGGAGACAGACATGGGTTACGTCCGCGGCTTCGTCCATGGCGGCGTCATCGGAGCGGTCGTCGGTATCTGCATCGCCCCTCAGCCTGGGGACAAGACCCGGCAGCAGCTGGCCGCTTTCGGTTCCGCAGCTCGCGACGGGTACCAGGTTGCCGAGCGCACCGTCCGCCGGGTGGCCCCCTTCGCCAGCGCTGCGGCGGGTGTCGCCCGCCATCAGGTGGACAAGGCCATCCGCGACGACGACGTGGTGTCGGTCGAGGGCTCGGTGCGCATCCACAACGAGACCAACGGCCGCCACTGACCGAGCGGGCGATCAGCCCCGCAACACCGAGCGTGGCGCCGGCGCCGGATCCTCGACGGTGCCCAGTGCGGCCAGGATGGCGAGCACGCCCACGACCAGGTCGAGCAGGTTGAGCGCCGTGGTGAAGTGCAGGCCCAGGAAGCCACGGGTGGCGGCGGCATCGTCGCCGACCACAAACCCGGCGACCGCCAGAACCAGGAGCACGATCCCGGTGGCTCCGACGAGCAGCCTGCCCAGCCGTCGCGGGGCCACAAAGCCGACGTACCCGAAGATGACCAGCAGCCCGATGTCGAGGACGTCGCGAGCCCAGGTGAGATGGAGAACTAGGCCGCCAATATTGCCTCCGCCGTTGGCCGCCGGGGGGCCCGCGCTACCGGCGGCGAACCCGCCGACGCCGACGAGGAGAAATACGAGCGCGCAGATCTGTGCGTAGAGACGTGCCATGGGCGCGAGTCTGCCCGATCGTCAGCCAGCCCCGTGCGGAGGCGACCGGGACGTCAGTGGGCGAGCAGGCCGGCGTCGGAGGGGCTGGCCGTCGCCTGGGTGGGCATGCGGTGGGCGGCTCGCGCGGCGGCCAGGCAGACTGGAGAGCAGTAGCGACCGCGCAGTTCCATCGCCTTGAAGCCGTCATACCCAGCCCCGCAATACGCGCAAATCTTGACACCGCGAAGATGCTGGCTGCGAGGCATTTGGGGTCTCCTGGTGCGGACCGCGGGGTGGGATTGGTGACTGAACGGCTCAGGCAGTGATTCGGTAACGGCCACTGCGATCGTGCCACGAATTCGCCGTCCGTGCGTATTCGCCGTCGGGCGTTCCCTCAGGCCCGGAGCCGCAGAGCGACAAGGGTGACATTGTCAGTCGCCCCGGCATCGAGAGCTGCCTGTGCGGCTCGCTCCACGACTGCAGTCAGCGGCCCCGGCGTGTCCAGGAGCGTGGCGATGTCGTCGTCGCTCAGGGGCTCCCAGAATCCATCGCTGCAGAGCATCAGGAGATCGCCCGCGATCAGCTCGACGGACAGCACCTCGGGCTCGAGCTGATCACCCATGACAGCCCGGGTGATGACGTTGCGGCGGGGGTGCCGCCGCTCTGAGCCCGGGTCGAGCGAGCCGGCACGCACCTGCTCGCCCACCCAGGAGTGATCGCTGGTCAAGACCGACGCGGCGGCGCCGCGAACCAGGTAGGCGCGGCTGTCACCAGCGTGACCGATCACGGCCCGGCGAGCGTGGACTGCAGCGATGGTCAGCGTCGTGCCCGGCTGGCCGCCGATCTCGGATCGCACACCGCCGACGGCCCGATTCGCCGCTTCGACGGCAGCGACGAGAGTGTTGCGCCCGGCCTCCCCGGCGGCGAGCACATCGAGGGCCGCCGCGACCGCTGCCTCGGCCGCCTCGAGGCCACCGGGCAGGCCGCCCATGCCGTCGGCGACGATCAGCCCGATGCCGGCATCGCCGCCCAGCGGGGTGGCTGCGAAGGCGTCCTGGTTCTCCTTGCGAACCGGCCCGATGTGGGTCGCGGCCGCGACCTCATACGCCTCGGTGGACGCCGGCGAGAGGTCGGTGACGGTGACGGCTGTGGGTTTGGTCACCGCCCCGCGCCGGCAGACTCGGGCTCGGCGGCGGCAGGACGGCCGAGCAGCATCTCCACGACCTGGTCGGCGATGACCACTGGGTCGTCGCACTGAATGGTGGTCATGCCCAGCTCTATGGCCGCGTCGACATTGCAGCGCAGGTCGTCCACGAACAGACAGTCCTGCGGCGCCAGGCCGAGACGGTCGCAGGTGAGACGGAAAATGGCGGGATCGGGCTTGCGCAACCTCACCTGCGACGAGTCCACGATAACGTCGAACAACTCCTCGACGGGCAGAAGCGACCTCCACACCGATTCGCCGCTGCGCGAGATGTTGGTGAGCAGCGCGGTGCGGTACCCCGCACCCTTGACCTGGCGGACGGCGTCGATCATGGCACCGCACGCCGCCATGCCTCGGCCGAAGACGACGTGTTGCGCGATGCGCGCGTCAACGCCGGCATGTCCGCCCTGGGCGACGTAGCGCGCGGTCATGCGGTCGAAGAACTCGTCGTCGGAGATGGCTCCCGTCTCGAGGAGGTGGAGGTCGTGTGCGCCTGTGGGCAGGTGGTACACGTCCTTGAACTCATTGAGGAAGAAGCGCAAGAGATCCAGCTGAATGGGGTCGACGATCTTGTCGCGGTGCCGCCCCAGCGGCTCGGTCATGACCCCGCCGAGATCGAAGATGGCGCCCTTGAGGGCGCGCTCCCGAGATGGCTCGTTCACCCGACCATTGTGCCCGATCTCCGCCGCTCGGCCGCCCGCGCTCAGGGTCGGTGCCACTCGCCCATCGACGCTGGATCAGGTCGCCGACCGGATCCTCTCCAGCCTGCGCAGCGTCTCGGCCAGGGCTCGTACCAACTCCTCGCGGTGCGCGTCGTCGCTGAGCTCGGGCCCAGCGTCATGCGGCGGCAGGTTGGGGATGGGATGACCGGCAGATGGCGCGGCACCGCGGAGGAAGGCCTCATCCGCGGGACGCAGGCGAGCCCTGCGGAATCGGGAGTTCAAATCGGCCGGAGGGCGGCGCAGCCGCTTCTCCAGGCGCGCCACCGCGTCGTCGCGGAACACCGGCGCGGTGGCGAACTGCTCGACTGCGGCAAGGGCGACGTCGAGCAGGCTCTTGCCGTTGGCGATGGTGACGTTGGGCAGGTCGGCGTAGGAGCGAGCGTCCTCCGGTGCGCCGACGCCGACGACAAAGCGGCCGTCCAGCCCGGGAAGCCACTGTGCGATGCCCTCTTCGTCGATGAGCAAGTAGACAGGCACGCTGTCCTGGGGGATGGCGTGAGCCCACCAGCGGTCGAGCTTGGCCTGGCGATCGCCGTCGGCAAAGAACGCGACCCCGCGCACCGGTGGGACGGCGATGACGGCGAGTGGGCCGTCCGGCCGACGCACCTCATCGAGGGCAGCCGCGAGGCGCTGCGCATCCTCGACATCAGGTACCAGCACGGTCATCGCGAATTGCTGCGCGGAACCGGTGGGGATGGTGCTCATGCCTCGGCTGGTGACGTGGGTGCGGACGTACGCTGCGACTGTTGCAAGACCTTGATGCCGATGATACCAACGAGGATGGGGGTGACTGCAACGCCTCGTCGGCGCAGCGCAGCGCGTGCGGGCGTGCTCGAGGGTTGGTGCGGTCGGGCCGGCTGACGCGCGCGGTCAGGTCAGGCGGCCGACCGGCGGTGGTTACGCGCTCGCAGTCGGCGGGTCCAGGCTGAGGTCGTTGATCATCGTCGCGCGCAGCAGGAACTTCTGCACCTTGCCGGTCACCGTCATCGGGAAGCTCTCGACAAATCGCACGTAGCGCGGGGTCTTGTAGTGAGCGATCTGCCCGCGGCAGAAGGCCCGCACTTCGTCCTCGGTGAGCGACATGCCGGGGCGCAATCGGATGCAGGCGCAGATCGCCTCACCGTAGCGCTGATCGGGAACGCCCACCACCTGCGCATCGCTGACAGCGGGATGGGTGTGGAGAAACTCCTCGATCTCCCGTGGGTACACGTTCTCTCCGCCGCGGATGATCATGTCCTTGATACGCCCGACGATGTTCAGGTATCCCGCGTCGTCCATGACCGCAAGATCACCTGTGTGCATCCAGCGAGCACGGTCAATGGCTGCGGCGGTGGCGGTGTCGTCATTCCAGTAGCCGAGCATCACCGAGTAGCCGCGAGTGCAGAACTCCCCGAACGTTCCTCGCGGGACAGTCAGTCCTGTCTTCGGGTCGACGATCTTCACCTCGACGTGGTCGTGGACGCGGCCCACGGTGGTGCACCTCAGCTCCACACTGTCGTCGACGGAGCTCTGCGACGAGACCGGCGAGGTCTCGGTCATCCCGTAGCAGATGGTCACCTCGATCATGTGCATGCGCGATACCACCTGGCGCATCACCTCGACGGGACACGGCGAGCCGGCCATGATGCCCGTCCGCAACGACGTCAGATCGAACTCGGCGAAGCGGGGATGCTCGAGCTCGGCGACGAACATGGTCGGAACCCCGTGAAGCGCGGTGCAGCGCTCCGATTCCACGGTCTCGAGGGTGGCCAGCGGATCGAATGCTTCGGCGGGAATGACCATCGCGCTGGCGTGGGTGACGCAGGCGAGGATGCCGAGCACCATCCCAAAGCAGTGGTAGAAGGGCACCGGGATGCAGACCCGGTCGCTGACGCTGAGCCGCAGCCGCTCGCCGATGAAGAACCCATTGTTGAGGAGGTTGTGATGCGTCAGGGTGGCGCCCTTGGGGTTGCCGGTGGTCCCACTGGTGTACTGGATGTTGATGGGATCGTCCGGCGTCAACCTCGAGGCGGTCTCCTCGAGGGCTGACTGTTCGACGCGGTCTCCGACGCGCTCCAGCTCGCTCCAACCGATCTGGCCATCCCTGGCAGCATCGTCGAGAACGATGATGCAGCGCAGCGAGTCGGGTGGGTCGCTGGACGCGAGGATGTCGAGGTAATCCGCGCCTTTGAAGCTGGGGCAGACCACCAGGCCGCTGACACCTGACTGGCGGAGGGCGTACCCGAGCTCTGTGGCCCGGAAGGCCGGGTTGATGTTGACGAGGATGATCCCCACCCGGGCGGTGGCGAATTGCATCAGCACCCATTCGGCGCGGTTCGGCGCCCAGATGCCCACCCGCTCGCCGGCTCGGAACCCGACGCCAAGCAGGCCGCGAGCCACCCGGTCACTGGCGGCGAGCAGCTGCGCATAGCTGAGGCGAACGCCCTGGTGGCGAACGATCAGGGCCTCCGCGTCAGCGTGCCGCCGCGCGATCTCGGCGAGGTGGACGCCGATGGTGTCGCCCAGCAAGGAGGTGCGGCTGGCACCGTGCGCGTAGCTCTGTGTGCCCGTCACCGGGGGGGCATCGACGGCACCGGCGGGCGTGGCGACGGCCATGAGCGGATCCTCCAGGCGGCGCGGTGCATCGCGCCACGGGGCGCATTATCCGCCGCCAGGCGCGCACGGATGGGCGTCGATCAGGTCAGGGTGCTGATGGCCTCGCGCACGACGGCGTTCACGATGCCCGGCGCCTCCATGTTGACCATGTGTCCGGCATCGGAGACGGTGGTCAGGCGAGCGCCGGGGATGCGCTTTGCGAGGAGGCTCGCCATGGTGACAAAGCACGGGACATCGAGCTCACCCAACACCACGCTGGTCGGCACCGCCACGCGCCCGAGCACCTCGATCGGTCGCGGGATCATCGGCTCGCAGGGATCGATCGCCGTCCAGTGAAATCCTGAGTAGTCACCAACCATGGCGGCGAGGCGAGCCGCCACCGCCTCATTGCGGCGCGCCGGCGCGAACAGCGGGTGGGCGAGCCAGGCAGCCTTGGCAGCCCCCACCCCGTCCCTGTTCAGCGCCACGTCGATCGCCTTCATGGATCGGACTGACTGGCGATCCCAATCGACCCCATCCAGGACAGAGTCCAAGAGGACCAGGCCATGGATGCGCTGCGGTGCCACGAGAGCCGTGTGCAGGGCGATCTGTCCACCCATGGACAGTCCGACCAGGAGCGCCCGCGCAACACCGAGGTGGTCGAGCAGCGCGAGCAGATCGCCGCTATTGGAGTAGGGCACCGCCGGCGCCGGCGCGCTCGACCTTCCGAAACCGCGGGCGTCGTAGCGCACCACCACGGCGATGTCCTGCAGCGCCTCCACCTGGTCGTCCCACATCCGCGCATCAAGGGCGAAGCCGTGCACCAGCACAACCGCGGTCGTGCTGGTGCCTTCGGTCTCGTAGTGCAGCTCGGCTCCGCGGACAGCCAGCCTGCCCGAGCGTCTCATGCCCGGGATCGCGGCGTGGTCGATGGTCCGGGCTTGACGGGAGTCAGCGCTTGGCGTAGTCGCCGAACCCGGTCCAGTCGACGACCACGCAGGCGGCGTCGCCGACGATCCACGCATCGTGCCCCGGAGGACAGATCATCAGGTCGCCCGGACCGAATTCGTCCTCGGCGCCGTCATCCATCACCACCTTCATGCGCCCGGAGATGAAGTAGCCGACGTGGGCCGCCTGGCAGCTGTCGGTCTTGGCGATGGGCTTGACGTGCTCAGACCACCTCCAGCCGGGCTCGAACGTGGCTCGACCCACCGGGCCGCCGTCCGTGCTGACCAGGTCGAGCTGGCCCTTGCCCGCCTCGAACTTCCGCGTCTCCTCCGGTGCATCGAGGCTCTTGCGGATCAAACGTGTGCCTGTGGTCGCCATGGTCGTCCTCCTCAAGACGTTGCCGTGGGTGATCGTGTCCGGGCTGCCGGCCCGATGCTGTTATGAGGTCTATCCGGCGGCGCCGTATGCGACAGGCCGGCTGGCGTCTGCGCTCCACTCCGAGAACGCTCCGTCGTACACGCCCGCGCCATGCACCCCGACCAGTTCGAGCGCGATCAGCGCCACCGTGGCCGACACGCCGGTGCCGCACGTGGTGATCAGCTCGCGCGGCGGTCGAGCGGGGTCGAGTCCGGCGGCACGCAACAGGCGCTCGATGGCAGCCGGGGAGGCGAACAGGCCGGTGGCGCCGTCCACGAGCTCCTGATAGGGCAGGCATAGAGCGCCGGGGATGTGGCCCGTGCCGGGAACGCCGCTCTCGCCGAGAAAGAGGTGACGGGGCCGGGCATCGACGAGTGTCGCCCCGCTGGCTCGGGCCAGTTCGACGTCGTCGATGGTGCGCCGCAGCAGCGGGCGCTCCCGAGCGCTGAACATGGCGGGCTGCCGGTCGACAGCGGCGGTGGTGATCGGTCGCTCCTCGTCGACCCAGGTCCGCCAGCCGCCATCGAGGACGCGGGCGTCGGCGCCGTACAGCCGGAAGCTCCAGGCGACGCGAGCGGCGAAGATGCCGTAGTAGGCGTCGTAGGTGATGATGAGATCGTCGGTGGCGATGCCCAGCTCGCCCGCCCGCGCCGCAAACGCCTCCGGGGAGGCGACCTGGTACGGCACCGGATCAGTCACGTCCACGAAGTCGTGTTCCCAGTCGACGAAGATCGCGCCCGCGACATGGCCTTGGGCATATTCGGCTCGCTTGGCGTGTGCCAGCGCGGAGCTGGGGTGACGCCCGCGAACGTCGAGGACTCGGACCCGACCCTGGCCGAGGTTGGCCTGCAGCCACTGTCCGCTGACCAACGGTCCGGGGGGTGCCTCGAGCGGCAGCGTCTGTGCAGTCATGTCCCTGGCTCCTCTCGGACCCGGCTCGGTGCGCTGACCGGCCCGGGCCGTCTATGCCTCCTCGGCCATCGCAAGCAGGTCCTCGAAGCCGACCTCGCCGACGAGCTCCGGGTGATCGCTCTGCATATGCTTCTCGATCACGTGAGCCGCATCCTCAGCGGTTTCCCCGCGGCCGACGTAGCCGCACTGACAGATGATCTGCTTGGCCATGGCTCCTCGTTCTGGCTTGCGTCGCATACCGTAGTCGCGACTCATTGACCCGTTCTGACATTCTCCTTGCACCAACCTTGACGCGCCAGCCCTCGACCCGAATCCAGATCTGCGGCCGGCTCGCGGTGGAGATCGCGGGCCGGAGCATCACCGATCTGATTCCACGGCGTCAGGGTCGTGTGCTGTTCACCTACCTGGTGGTGAACCGGCACCGCCATGCCGGCCGGGACGAGCTCATCGATGCGCTCTGGCCGCGCGAGCTGCCCCCCGACACCGACGGTGCCCTGAGCACGGTGATGTCGAGGCTGCGCCGGGCGCTCGGTGCCAAGCTGCTGGTGGGGCGCAGCGAGGTCCGCCTCGACCTGCCCGCTGACGCGTGGGTCGATCTCGAAGCTGCGGGCGAGGCGATCCATCGCGCGGAGGCGGCGATCGCGCAGGGGAAGTGGGCACCGGCGTGGGGACCGTCGCTGGTGGCGCTGTTCGTGGCTCGGCGCGGCCTCCTGCGCGGGGAGGATGCCCCCTGGATCGAGCCGCTTCGCCGCCGTCTCGAAGACATTCACTGCTCTGCGCTGGAGTGCTACACGGCCGCGGCGCTCGGGCTGGGAGGCAGCGAGCTCCACGTCGGGGAGCGCACCGCTCGAGACCTCATCGCGCGCGCCCCGTATCGCGAGTCCGGGTACCGTTTGCTCATGGAGGTGCTCGCCGCGCGGGGCAACATCGCGGAAGCGCTCCGTGCCTACGAGGAGTTGCGCGCGCTGCTCAGAGACGAGCTGGGGGCGACGCCGAGCCCTCCCATCCAGGCGGTGCAACTCCGCTTGCTCAAAGCGGCCAATCAGCGCTAGCTGGATCGGTAGGTCACGGGCTGCTGGGCGCTGCGATCGATAGCCAGGCTGAAGATGTCACTGCGGCTGTAGTGCCCGGCGACGTCGAGGGTGCGGTGTGCGGCCGCCACGCGCGCTGGGTCGATGTCGGCCAGCAGCAGCCCGTGCTCCTCATGGAGCGGGCCCGCCACAATCGCGCCGCCGGGCGCAACGACGACCGAATCACCGGGGTTCATCCACTCGTCAGGATCCGGGAAGAGCTGGTCGCGGCCGGGGAAGGTCGCGGGGACGTCCGAGGCGCGAAGAGAGCAGCCGGAGCCGATCACCCAGCAGCGGCCCTCCGCCGCGATGTGCCTCATGGTGGCGATCCACATATCGCCCTCGTCCCACGTCGATGCCACATAGATCTCCACCCCGTCGGCGTACAGCGCGTACCGAGCCAGCGGCATGTAGTTCTCCCAGCAGATCAGCGCTCCGACCCGTCCGACCGCGGTGTCCGTAACGCGCAGGCCGCTGGCGTCACCCTGTACCCTGCCCCCACACCATCCGCTCCGGATTGGTGGGCATCAACTTGCGGTGGCGGTTGAGGATGGTGCCGTCCGACCCGATGGTGACCAGGGTGTTGTACAGAGTGGAGCGGCTGAACTCGCCCTCCCGCTCATCCAACCCGCACACCACGACAAGGTGCCGCTCGGCCGCCGCGTCGCGAAGCGGACGGAGCCCGTCGGCCACGAGGTCCACGCTGTTGTCGAGCAACTGCCTGTGGATCGCGCTGGTGAGCTCGAAGTCCACTCCGGGGCGGAGGCGCCAGATCCACACGGGATAGCCCGGGATGTATGCCTCTGGGAACACCACCAGTCGCGCTCCGGCGTCCGCGGCAGCATGAAGGTGAGTCACCGCCGCCGCCAGGGTCGCCTCGCGGTCGAGCAGGACGGGCGGATGTTGAACGATCGCCACCCGCACTCCAGAGCCCTCGGTCACTGCCTCCACAGCTCGACTATAGGGTGGTCGGGGCGACTGGATTCGAACCAGCGACCCCCTGCTCCCAAAGCAGGTGCGCTACCGGGCTGCGCCACGCCCCGACGCGCCTAGAGCATAGGGCGTGGGAGCGCGAACGCCGCGGCCGCCGCCACACTGTCGCCCGTGGATCTGCTGGATGCCGTGATCATTCTTCTGGTCGCCTCGGCCCTGTTCTCGGGGTATCGGAGGGGGATCACCTGGGTGGGACCGTCGCTGATCGGCCTGGTCGCGGGCATCGTGGTCGGGGCCGCCGCGGCGCCGCCGCTGGCCGCCATTTTCAGCAAGCAGCCCACCGTCGAGCCGCTGATCACCACCGCTGTCTTCCTCGGCATCGTGCTGATCATCCAGGGCATCGGGACCACCATCGGGTTCCGCGCCCGCATCCACAGCCTGCGCACCCGCTTCGCTCAGGTGGACAGCGTGCTGGGGTCATTGCTCGCCGCGGCGGGGGTGCTGGCAGGCTCGTGGTATCTGGGCCTGACCTTCTCCCAGAGCCCCTGGACTGCGCTCGACAACCAGATCAACGGCTCTGCCATCGAGAAGGCGCTCGATGCCGTCGCGCCCCGGCCTCCGGGTTTCCTGGCCACGTTGGAGAACGCCCTGCGCAACAACAGCTTTCCTAACCCCTTCTCGGCGATCAACCCGATCGCGCCTCCTCCCGCATCCATCCCGCCGCTGGTGGACACGCCGGGAATCCGCGCCGCCACGGCGGTGACATCGAAGGTGATCGCCTTCGGCTGCGGCGGCGCCGAGGCCGGCTCTGCGTGGCCCATCGGCGACGACGACGTGGTCACCAACGCCCACGTGGTGGCGGGATCGCAGCGAGTCGAGCTCGACACCACCGACGGGGCGACCCACGCCGCAACCGTCGTGTACTACGACCCCAACGTGGACGTCGCCGTCCTCTACGTTCCGGGCCTCGGCGAGACCGCCCTGCACACCGCCTCCTCCGACCCGGCTCGGGGCGTGACCGGGGCCGCGATCGGCTATCCGGGCGGCCAGAGCGAGGCGGTGGCGCCCGCGGAGGTGCGCGGCACGGAGATGGCTCGCGGCTACAACATCTACAACTCCAACATCGTCACTCGCGACATCGAGGTGCTCGCCGCCCAGATCATTCCCGGAAATTCCGGCGGCCCTCTGGTGGACACGGCGGGTGTGGTGCAGGGACTGGTCTTCGCCGCCAGCACCACCGACCCCAACGAGGGCTATGCGCTGACCATGCCCCAGATCGCTCCCGACCTGGCTGCCGGGCGCGGGCACACTCAGGCGGTGTCGACGCAGCAGTGCACCAACGCGTGATCCCTGCCTGGCCATCAGTCCGGCACCGGGTCAGGGGACGAACAGGGTGGCGATCAGCGCCACAGCGGCGGCGCCCATGAGCAGGCTAGCGATCCAGACCAGGGTGTTGCTCCACGGGCCACTGCGGTGGGTGCCCATGACAGTGCTCTTCGGCCCTGGGCATGCGGGCATGATGATACGTGCACTGTCATGCTTTATGAGCCTGGCTTGTGTCGATATGCCGCTTCAGTGGATGAGGCGGAGCACCGCGGTGCTGGCCACAGCCACCGCCACCACCACCAGGAACGGCGCGCGCAGCAGGACGGCGAGAAGGGCGACCGCAACTCCGGCGGCGCGCGCGTCCACCACCAGCCGCGTTCCCGTGGTGAAGGTCTGAACCGCGACGAGCGTGGCCAGAAGAGCGATCGGCAGAATGGTGCTGATGCGCTCGACGCGGGTGTTGAGAAGCAACCGCCGCGGCACCGACAGGCCGGCAAGCTTGAGCGCGTAGCAGCCGGCCGAGCCCACCAGGATCGCGAGCCACATCTCATGCGGCCGCCTGCCGGGCGTCGTCCGCGGCAGGCGGCAGCGGTGCCGCGGAACGGCTGACTGCCCCGTAGATGATCGCCACCAGGGCCGCCACCAGCACCGGTCCCCCCACCGGAAGCAGGGGCACGCTCGCCATGGCGATGGACGCGGCCAGGAGCGCGACCATCACCGACGAACGGGCGCGCACCCGAGGAGCCAGAAGGGCCAGGAAGGCGGCGGGTGCCGCGGCGTCCAGGCCCGCTGCCCGCGGGTTGGACAGCGCGTGCGCTCCCAGGGCGCCGATGAGCGTTCCGAGATTCCACAGCGCGTACACGCTGATGCCGGTGGCCCAGAACCCGAGCCGGTTGGCCCGATCACTGTCGCGACCCAGGCTCATGGCTGTGCTCTCGTCGATGACCAGCTGCGCGGCCACCAGCTTGCGCGGTCCGCGAACGCCGAGCAACGACGCCAGCCGCAGCCCGTACAGCGCATTGCGAGTGCCGAGCAGCACCGCCGTCACGGCGGCGGTCAGCGCCGCCCCGCCCGAGCCGAGCACACCGACCAATGCGTATTGCGAGGCACCGGTGAACATCACCAGCGAGAGAGCGCAGGTCTGCAGCACCGACAGGCCGGCCGCTGTGGCCACGGCGCCGAAGGAGAGCGCGTACGCGCCGGTGGCGATCCCGATGCCGGCCGCGTTGCGCAGAACCGAGGCGCGAAGGGGACGCCAGGCGACGGGTGGTGGCTCCATCGAGGGCAACGCTAACGGCATTCCGGTGGCGTCAGGGGCGCCCAGTGTGGTTGCATCGTCATCGACGATGAGAGCCAGCAGTTCCGCGGCCACCCAGCGCCGCCCCGCCACCGCGGCGGGGCCTCGCCGCCACTTCCTGACACTGCACGGGCAGCGCCTCGCCTACCTGGAGGCGGGCGAAGGACCACCGCTGCTGCTCATCCACGGCATCGTCGAGGCGGCGTGGGCGTGGGAGGTGGTCATGCCCGCGCTGGCACGGCGGCATCGGGTCATCGCCCCGGACCTGCTCGGCCACGGCCGGTCGGCCAAGCCGCGCGGCGACTACTCGCTGGGCAACCACGCCACCCTGATGCGCGATCTGATGATCTCCCTCGACATCGATCGGGCCACGCTGGTCGGCCACTCCCTGGGGGGCGGCATCACCATGCAGTTCGCCTACCAGTACCCGGAGCGATGCGAACGCATGGTGCTGGTTGCCAGCGGCGGCCTGGGCCAGGAGGTGACCTTCGTTCTCCGCAGCCTCGGGCTCCCCGGTGCGGACCTGGTGGCTCCCCTGGTGCTCTCCAACACCACCCGGGACATGATGCTCGGCACAGCCCGCTGGCTCGGCCGGCGAGGGTTCAAGGCGAGCCCCGGGCAAAGGGCGATGTGGCGAGGGTACGCGGGGTTGACCGAGCCCGCCACAAGGGCGGCATTCATCGCCACCGTGCGGGCGGTCATCGACCAGCGTGGGCAACGGGTCTCGGCCCTGGAGAGGCTGTACCTGGCTCGCACCATGCCGACCATGCTTCTCTGGGGCGAGAACGACCGCATCATCCCGGTCAGACACGCATACAGCGCACATGATGAGATGCCAGGCAGCCGCCTCGAGGTCATCAAGGGCGCCGGTCATTTCGTGCAGCTGGAGAAGCCGGACCGCGTCGCTGAGCTGATCCTCGACTTTCTCGACACCACAGCGCCGGCCAACCAGACCACCGCCGACCTGCGCGAGGCTCTCCGCCAGGGCCGGCCGAAGCGTCGCCGGGCCTCCTGACCGCAGCGGTGCTCCAGCGCTATTGCGAGCAGCCGGGCGCGACCAGGAAGCGGTGCGCCACCATGCCGGTCAGGAAGCGCTCGCTGTCCCAGTGAGGCCGAGAACAGCGGCGGCCAGCTCCGGCCGGCAGATGAGCAGGTCGGGCATGTATGGGTCCGGCCGGTTGTAACGCAGCTCCGAGCCGTCCAGTCGCGAGGCGTGCAGACCGGCTGCCAGCGCGACCGCGACCGGTGCGGCCGAGTCCCACTCGTACTGACCGCCGGCATGCAGGTAGATGTCGACCACGCCGGCAAGGATCGCCATCGCCTTGGCGCCGGCGGAGCCCATGGGCAGCAGGTCGGCGTCGAGCGCCGACGCCACCATCCCGGCCAGACGAGGCGGGCGGCTGCGGCTGACTGCGATGCGCAGCCGCCGCGGCGCGGGTGGCAGCGCCCGTGGAGCATCCGCCGTTCCGTAGGACCGTCCCTGCGCCGGCAGTACGACCGCCCCAGCAGCCGCGGCTCCATCGACGCACAGCGCGACATGCACCGCCCAATCATCACGCGGTGGTTCGCCGTACTCCCGCGTGCCGTCGAGCGGATCGATGATCCAGACACGCCGGCACTCGAGCCGTCCAGGATCATCGGCGCCCTCCTCGGAAAGGATCGCGTCGTGCGGGCGCAGCGCCGCGATCCGGTCCGCGATGAGAGCGTGCGACCGGCGATCGCCCTCCTCACCGAGGCGGCGCGCGCCGGCTCGGGCGAGCTCTGCGCGCACCTCGAGCAGCAGACGGCCGGCCTCGTCAGCGACCGCGATCGCCACGTCGTGATCATCAGGGTTGTGACCCGATTCCCCGACGTGGATCGCCTCCCTCCTCAGTCTGTAGCCTAGAGTTCGAAGAGTGCCGGGAAAGGGAATCGAACCCTTACGCCCTTACGAGCACAGCGCCCTGAACGCTGCGTGTCTACCAGTTCCACCACCCCGGCGAGCGACGGCGGCCACCGATCCTAGCAGGGACCTCCCTCAGCCTCGGCGCCAGCTGGTGAAGTCGTTGAAGCGCGCCGCGCTCGACCCCACCGGAGGGACCGTGACGGTCACACCGGGGCGAACCACCAGCGACACCTCGGGCGTCTCGAGGAACACCGCGGGCAGGTCGTCGGCGAGTTGCGACGACACGGCGCTGGCCGCGGCAATGCGCGCCGCCGGGTCGGAGAGGGTGGCGAGGCGATCGAGTGCCTGGTCGAGGAAGGGGTCGACCGGTCCGCCGGACACGTTGAACCCCGCCGGTGGCACCGCCGTCGACCGCCAGAAGGAGCTGACGTCGGGGTCGGGGCCGGTGTCCCAATCGGCGACCGCCAGGTCGTAGCCCCCGCCGCCCACAAGAAGCTGCCGCAGGGAGGCGGTGGGCATGGTGGTCACCTGGACCGAGATGCCGATGGCGCCGAGCTGAGCAGCGATCCCATCCGCGAGGTCGGGCAGCGGGATGATGTCGGCGACAGCCAGCCGCAGCTGCAGTGGGACGGTCCCGCGTACCCGAAGCCCGCCCGGTGCCAGCCCCCAGCCGGCGCCGCTCAGCGCGCTGCCGGCTGCGCGTGGATCGCCGACGGCGGGCTGCTCCTTGGGCGCGGCCCAGGCCACTCCCTCTGGGATGGCGCCGGACTGGGCGACGCCCATGCCGCGAAGGGGGCCGGCCACGAGCGCGGCGCGGTCGACGGTGACGGCGATCGCCTGGCGCACGGCGGGGTCGGAGAGGCTCGAGGTGCGCTCGTTGAAGAGCAGATCGACGAAGCGGAAGCTGGCCATGTCGTGCGCAGTCCCGCCCGCGGCGACCAGCTCCGCGCGCTGCAAGGGGTCGGTGGCGAGAACGCCGTCGACGGTTCCTGCCCGGAACGCCGCGGACGCGTCGGCGAACGTCCCGAAGAGATCGATCTCGACCTGGTTGAGGTGCGGCGCGACGGCCGCATGGGCATTGGGGAAGAGGCTCACCCTGGTGGGGGTGGCGCTGACCACCCGGTAGGCGCCGGAGGTCGCCATCGGCAGGGCCGCCGTCCGGGGCAGCGCGCGCAGCGCCGCGGGGGTGAGCGAGCCCACCGGCAGGATCGGCAGCTGGGTGAGCAGCGCCGGGAAGGAGGCGCGCGGCCCGGCGAGGTCGAAGGTGACGCCGTCGCCCTCCGCGCGGGCGTGCACATCACGCCAGGGGGCCGACGTGGTGGGGTCGCCGAAACCGGGCGATTGCACCCACTCGACGGTGGCGATGACGTCGGCGGCGGTCAGCGGACGGCCGTCAGACCAGCGCTGTCCACCGCTCAGCGGCAGGTGGTAGGTCAGGCCATCCTGGCTGACGCTGAACCCGGTGGCCAGGTCGGCGACCGGCGTGGCGCGGTCGTTGAGGCGGAGCAGGCGCCGGTAGAGCAGGGCGCCCACGTCGCGCACCGACGGGTCGGTGGCCCCCAGCAGCGGGTTCAGCGAGAGGGGACGCTCATCGCTGACCAGTCCCTCTCGATAGTCGGCCGTCGCCGTCTTGAGATGCGAGAAAGCGCTGGCGCCGAGCACGCTGGCGGCGACGATGACCAGGATCAGGACCGCGCCGATCTCGGCGCGGCGATGGCGCCGGGCTAATGGGCTCCGACGTATGTCTCGACGATCGACACCGCCACGAAGAGCAGGATGAAGACGATCGTCACTCGCAGGAGGCTGGCCTCCAGTCCGCGACGGCGGCGATACCCGCCACCCGAGTCCCCACCGCCCCCGATGGTCCCGCCCAGGCCGGTCGCCTTCGGCGTCTGGAGCAACACGCCAAGCATCACCAGCACTCCGAGCACGTCCTGGGCGACGGCGAAAGCGACCTTCACGCAACGAAACCTCCACGCACCACGGACGCGAAGTATACGTGGCGCCGTCGCGGCAGCCCGGTGGCTGGTTCATGGTAACCACTGATTTGTGTATTCTCTCCCGCAGATGCCTGGTCTCCGCCTGCTCGCCGTCGGGGTGCTCCTCGCCGGCTGCGGCCCACTCCCAGCCGGCGATCCCCGTGGTGCGGCGATCACCGAGGCTCCCCTGCTGGCCCCCGCCGCCGCGGTCGTCGACGGAGCCGACTCTGTCACGGTTCTCCGCTCGGGGGAGCCCACCTTTGCCGAGCTACGGCGCCTCATCGAGCGCGCCCGGGTCAGTGTCGAGGTGGAGGTGTACGAGTTCGGCCGCGCCGATCTCGTGGCGGCGCTGATCAGCACCCATCGCCGCGGGGTGGCGGTCACCGTCATCGACGATCCGTCCGAGTCGGCGACGGCGGCTACGACGCTGACGCTGCGCGCCGAGGGCATCGACGTCGCCGACTACCCGATTCGGGCGAGGATGATCGACCACGTCAAGCTCCTCGTCGTCGACGACGGCGTCGCCGTCATCGGCGGCATCAACTGGGGTGCGGGGTCGGCGGCCAACCACGACTTCGATGTGGAGGTGCGCGGCACGGCGGTCGCCAACCTCAGGCGCGTCTTCGGCAGGGATCTGGTGACCTGTGGACGGGTTGAGCTGGTCCCGGCGCCGCGCCCGGACCCGGCCCTGCTGGTGAGCGCCACCCTTCCCGGCGCTGAGATCCTCCCCATGGTGCTGGCTCTGATCGCGGGGGCACGGCACGACCTTGATGTGGCCATGTACACCCTGACCGACGCCGACGTGGTCGCGGCCATGGAGGCCGCAGAAGCGCGCGGGGTGGCGGTGCGCGTGCTGCTCGATCCCAGCGAACGCCCCAGCGATCCCTCCGCCGCGTCGCTGCGCGCGCACGGGGTGCCGGTGCGCCTCTACCGGAGCAGCGGGGAGAAGCTACACGCCAAGGCGGCGATCGCCGACTCGGCCTCGGTGGTGCTGGGCAGCGCCAACTGGACGGTCAGCGGCTTCGAGCACAACCACGAGCTCGATGTCAGCATTCCCGGCGACCCGGCCATCGCCATCTCGTTCGAGCAGCAGTTCAGCAGCGACTGGGCAGCCAGCGCGTGAACCCCGCCCTTGTGTCGATGTCCCGTCGCGCAGCGACAGCGGCGCGCGATGCGTGCCGAGGGGGACGGGGTGAGCATGGTCGGATTCACTCCGACCATGCGAGGGGCGGGGGATCTGCCCCCGACCCCTGTCAGAACAGGCTGCGCCCCGTCATCTCCGCGGGCACGCGGAGGCCCATCGCCGTCAGCACGGTGGGGGCCACGTCCTCCATGCCGCCTCCGTCACGCAGGCCAGCGGTGTCAGTGCCGCAGAGGATCACCGGGACGGGGTTGGTGGTGTGGGCAGTCAGCGGCGAGTTGTCGCGCGGGTCGATCTTGCGCTCCGCATTGCCATGGTCGGAGGTGATCAGCAGACCGCCGCCGGCCGCGACCGCGGCGCGCTCGATGCGGTCGAGGCAGCCGTCAACCACCTCGACCGCACGCACCGTGGCGTCGAACACGCCCGTGTGTCCCACCATGTCGGGATTGGCGAAGTTGACGACGATGAGCGCGTCGTCGCCGCGCTCGAGATGTTCCACCACGGCGTCGGTGACGGCAGCCGCGCTCATCGCCGGGGTGGTGTCATACGTCGCCACGCGCGGCGACGCGACAAGCAGGCGCTCCTCACCCGCAAAGGGCTCCTCGCGGCCGCCGTTGATGAAGTAGGTGACGTGCGCGTACTTCTCGGTCTCCGCGACGTGGAACTGTTCAAGTCCGGCGGCGCACACCTCCTCCGCCAGGGTGTGGCTGACGTCCTGGGTGGGGAAGGCGACGTCGGCGACGAGGTCGCGCGCGTACTCCGTGAAGGTGACGAAATGGAGATCCTTCAGGACTCGTGAGCGCTCGAAGCCCGAGAACTCGGCGTCGACAAGGGCGTGGCTGAGCTGGCGGGCGCGGTCCGGACGGAAGTTGAAGAACACCACCGAGTCGCCGCTGTCGATGCGGACCCGCCCGGCTCCCTCGGGAACGATCGACACCGGGGGTAGGAACTCATCGGTGACGCCCTGCGCGTACTGCGATTCGATATACCCCACCGCGTCCGGGGCGACAGCGTCGCCCTCGCCGACGATCTGCTCGTACGCGCGCTGGGTACGATCCCAGCGGGTGTCCCGGTCCATGGCGTAGTAGCGCCCCGTCACCGTCGCGATCCGCGCGCCTCCGGTGGTGGCCAGGTCGTCAACGAATCGACGCACGAACCCGGCTGCGCTCGTCGGCGGTTCGTCGCGCCCGTCGGTGAAGGCGTGAACGAACACGCGCTCCAGGCCGCGGCGACGGGCCAGCTGGGCGAGAGCTGTGCCGTGCGCCTGGTCACTGTGCACGCCCCCGGGGGAGACCAGGCCCAGGCAGTGCAGGTTGGCGCCGCGGTCGCGGGCGGCGTCGACGGCGTCGCAGAGCACCGGGTTGTCGAAGAAGCTGCCGTCGCGAATCGCTCGGTTGATGCGCGTCAGAGGTTGGAAGATGACCCGGCCCGTCCCCATGGTGAGGTGGCCAACTTCGGAGTTTCCCTGCTGGCCCTCCGGAAGTCCCACCGCCTCCCCACTGGCGGCGATGGTGGTCCACGGCCAGGTGTGCATGAGCCGGTCGAGCGCCGGCGTCGACGCCGCCGCGATGGCGTTCCCGAAGGCATCGTCGGAGTGTCCCCAGCCGTCGAGGACGGCGAGGACGAAGGGTCGGACGGCTCTCACCGGGTCGCGCCTGGCGTGGCCGCGGCAGCGACGATGGTGGCGAACTCGTCAGGCCTCAAGCTGGCACCGCCGATCAGTCCGCCGTCGATGTCAGGCTGGCTGAACAGCTCAGCGGCGTTGGCCGCGGTGACGCTGCCGCCGTAGAGAACGCGCGGCGCCGCCCCCACTCGCTGCGACACGTGCTCGCTGATGTGGGCGCAGGCCTCCTGCGCCTGGTCGGGGCTGGCGGTGCGCCCGGTGCCGATCGCCCACACCGGCTCGTAGGCGATCACCCACTGATCGGCGGTGGGCGCTCCCAGCGCCGCGACCAGCACAGCGTCGAGCTGGCGGTCGACGACGGCGAAGGTATGGCCGGCGTCACGCTCGGTCTCTGTCTCTCCCACCGCGACGATGGCGCGCAGCCCGTGGCGGCGGGCGGCGGCGAATTTGCGGCCCGTCTGCTCGTCGGTCTCGCCGAGGACATGGCGCCGTTCCGAATGGCCCACCAGCACCAGGTCGCACCAGCCGGCGAGCATCACCGCCGACACCTCGCCGGTGAAGGCGCCGGCGTCCTCCCAGTAGACGTCCTGCGCACCGAGCAGCACCGAGCTGGTGGCGAGCACCTCTCGGACCGGCCAGAGGTGCACGAACGGCGGCAGCACCGCCACCTCGACCGCCGTCTCCGCGGAGCATCGCTGCCGCACTGCGGCGGCGAGCGCCAGGCCCTCGGTGACGGTGGTGTTCATCTTCCAGTTGCCGGCGACCATGGGCATCCGCCGCGCCGGGCCGCTCACGAGGTCACCGGCTCGCGGTCGCGAAGGGCGGCCACCCCCGGCAGGGTGCGGCCTTCGAGGAAGGCGAGCGTGGCTCCCCCACCCGTGCTGATGAAGTCGATGTTGTCACTAACCCCCGCATCCTCCACGGCGGCATCCAGATCGCCGCCGCCGACGATGCTGAAGGCCGCGCTCTCACCGAGGGCGCGGGCAACCTCGCGGGTTCCGCGCGCGAACGCCTCGACCTCGTAGATGCCGAGAGGGCCGTTCCAGATCACCGTCCCGGCGGCGGCGAAGGAGGCGATGATCGCGGCCACAGTCTGGGGGCCGATGTCGACGACGGCGCGATCGTGGGGAATGCCGTTCCAGGCGACCACCTCGGTGGTGGCTCCCTCGACCGGCTCGGCGGCGACGACGACGTCGACAGGCAGGTGCAGCGCCGAGGTGGTTGCGGTGCCCGCCCGGAGCACCTCGGCCGCATCGCTCACCCTGTCCTCCTCGACGAGAGAACTTCCGGTGGCGGCGCCCTCGGCACGAAAGAACGTGCATGCCATCGCCCCGCCGATGTGCAGGCTGTCCACGCGCCCGAGGAGGCTGGTGAGCAGCCCGAGCTTGCTGGAGATCTTGGCGCCACCCAGCACCGCGACCACCGGCCGGCGCGGATTCTCGAGCGCCCCGCCGAGGACCTCGAGCTCCCGCGCCATCAACAAACCGGCCACGGCGGGGAGGTGGTGGGCGACCCCCTCGGTCGAAGCGTGGGCACGGTGCGCGGTGCCGAACGCGTCGTTGACGAACACGTCGGCGAAGGAGGCCAGGCGCTCGGCGAACGCCGCATCGTTGCGCTCCTCCCCCGATTCGAACCGCACGTTCTCCAGCATGGCCACGTCCCCGTCGTGGAGCGCCTCGACAGTCGCCTGCGCGGAGGGCCCCACCACATCGCCGGCGACGGGAACGTCCACCCCGATGAGCTCGCCCAGCCGATCGGCAACCGGAACCACGCTGAGCGATCGGTCGACGCGCCCTTGGGGGCGGCCGAGGTGGGTGACGATGACCGTCCGCGCGCCGCGCTCCCGCAGCGCGGTGATGGTCGGCAGCGCCTCGCGGATGCGGCGG
>DAIUFS010000009.1:41145-46523 GCA_036844485.1 Candidatus Dormiibacterota bacterium
CCCGCCACGAAGCGGGACGTTGAAGTCCACGCGGAGCAGCACGCGGCGGCCGGCGACCTCGATGTCGTCGATGGTGGCCTTGGTCATCGGCGCCGGATCAGAGTCGGCCGGCAATGTGCTCGGCGAGGTCGACGACGCGGCACGAGTAGCCCCACTCGTTGTCATACCAGGAGAGCACCTTCACTGTGCGATCGCCGACCGCCATGGTGGACGGCGCGTCGACGATGGAGGAGTGGCTGTCATGGAGGAAGTCGACGGACACCAGCTGCTCATCGCAGACCGAGAGGATGCCGCTGAGAGAGCCGGCGGCGGCCTCACGGAACTCGGCATTGACGTCGTCCACGGTGGCCGCGCGACTCAGCGTCACGGTGAGGTCCACCAGGCTGACGTCGCTCACCGGCACCCGCAGCGACATGCCGTGCAGCTTGCCCTTGAGCTCGGGCATGACCAGCGACATGGCCTTGGCCGCTCCGGTCGAGGTGGGGATGATCGACAGGCCCGCGGCGCGCGCACGGCGGAGGTCCTTGTGGGGACCGTCCAGGAGCACCTGGTCATTGGTGTACGCGTGGACGGTGGTCATCAGTCCGGCGTCGATGCCGAAGCTGTCGCTGAGCACCTTGGCAACCGGTGCCAGGCAGTTGGTCGTGCATGACGCGTTGCTGATCACGTGGTGATCTGCGGGGTTGTAGGCGGTGTGATTGACCCCCATGCACACGGTGATGTCCTCGTTGCTCGCCGGCGCCGAGATGATCACCTTCCTGGCGCCGGCCTCGATGTGGGCTCGCGCCTTGGTGGCGTCGGTGAAGAATCCCGTCGACTCGATGACAACGTCGACGCCGAGGTCGCTCCAGGGAAGGCGCTGCGGGTCGCGCTCGGCGAGCACGGTGAGGCGGCCACCGTCGACGGTGATCTGATCGCCGTCGGCGCCGACCTGACCGGGAAATCGACCCAGAATCGAGTCGTAGGTGAGCAGATGGGCGAGCGTGGCCGCGTCAGTGAGGTCGTTGACGGCCACGAACTCCAGGGCGGAGTTGCGTTCTCGGGCGGCTCGATAGACGTTCCGGCCGATCCGGCCGAAACCGTTGATGCCAACCTTGACACCCATGCGCCACTCCTCTGCTGATGGCCTCGGCTACGGGCCGGGAGGGCCCGAGACTACCACCGCGATCTGCGCAGCCGTCCCATCATCAGCGCCTCGCCGCCTCGACCAGGCGCTGCAGCCGGCCGGCCATGGCAGGACGGCTGATCCCCGCCTGCTCCGCGAGGGATCCCAGGGGCGCGTCCGGATGAGCGCGGCGGAGCTGGCCAGCCGCGCGCACCGCCGGCGGCAGCGCGTCCCACTGCCGCGCGTCGGCAGTCAAGCGCTCGACCGCGTCGAGCTGGCGCACGGCGGCGTCGACAGTGCGCTGCAGGTTGGCGGTCTCCGCGTTGAGGCCGCGGTTGACCGCGGCGCGAACGTCGCGAACCACCCGTCCCTCCTCAAAGCGGAGCCGGCCGCCCTGGGCGCCGATGGAGCTGAGGGTCGCCCCCACCGCCGCGGCAGTGCGCACCGTCACCACCGGACGGTTGCGGCGCATGCGCACGGAGGCAGCGATCTCCAGCGCTCCGAGATCCTCGACGAGGACGGCCGCCGCGCGATGGTCACGCACGGGGATCTCCAGGTGCGGCGGACGATCCGGGCGATTCACCGACCCCAGGGCCAGGAACGCGCCCCGCAGGCGGCTGCGCCGGCAGCAATTGCCCGAGGTCGGTGACGGTCCCCCCGGAGGAATCTCGATCCGGTGGCGGATGCGGCGAGCGGAGCGGACCCGGCCGGCGTGCGCGTCGCGTGAGTCCGCGTGGAGGACGGCGACGGCGCAGCGGGCGGCGACTGCCCGCGGCGTCTCCACGGTGCTCATTGGCGAGGCCGGGTCACCGGTGAGGGTCATGCCCTCGAGCAGGGCTGCTCGGCAGTGCGGCAGGGGAGGCAGGTGCGGTGCCAGCTCGGCGACCACGCTCTCGGTGAACGACCCGCCGCGCATCGAGGCGCCTCAGCGGGGGTCCGGTCGATTGACGTCGCGATGCCGCACGTCCAGGGCAACGCCGGTGGCAGCGAGGCGTGCGGCCAGCTCGACGGCGACGACCACCGATCGATGCCGGCCCCCGGTGCAGCCCACGGCCACGTGAAGGGCCTGTCGTTCTCGTCGCAGGGCCTCGGCGATCACCCATTCCAGCAGGGCCGCGGTCCGCTCGATGAACTCTCGTGACACCTCGTGGCCGAGAAGGAAGCCCCGCACCGGCTCGTCGAGGCCGGTGAGAGGGCGGAGCGCCGGTTCCCAGAAGGGGTTGGGCAGGATGCGGCTGTCGATCACCCAGTCGGCCTCGATCTGCGGTCCGTATTTGAAGCCGAACGACGACACCGTGCACCGCAGCCCGACGACGGCTGCGCGGTCCGGCGCCACCACGTCGAGGACCCGCTCCGAGAGTTCCATCTCTGTCAGCGCGCCCGTGTCGATGACCACGTCCGCGGCGGCGCGCAGCCCCGTGACCATGACCCGTTCCGCGGTGACCGCCGCCAGGCCGGCGCCCGCTGCCGCACAGGGATGCGGCCGGGCACTGTCGGCGAGGCGGCGCACCAGCACGGAATCGGGGGCGTCGAGGAAGACGACCCGGATCCCGCCCATGCCATCGACGTCGCTGAGCCCCGCGCCGCTGCGGGAGTCGACCACCGCCACCGCCGGGGCCGACCGGGGCTGCGCGCTGAACGCGGCCAGCATGCCCACCGGAAGGTTGTCGACGCAGCTGATCCCCGCCGCCTCGAGCGCTCGCAGCGCGGTGGCCTTGCCGGCGCCGCTCATCCCGGTGAGCACCCACGGCACGGTCCTCGCCTCGTCGCTGCTCACAATCCTGAGTGTAATTGCGCCACCGCGAACAGCCGGCTCGAGGCGGCTGTGTCATGAAAGCGCAAGGTCACCGCCCTAGCGTGGCTGGACAGGGTCTCCGCGCGGGCGGTTCCGGCCTGGGCCTCTCTGGAGGTGAATCGAGCGCAGCAACCTCCTGGCGGAATGTGACCTATCCTCAAAGCACCATGAGTCCATCGGTGCGGAGCTGACCGTGCGCATCCTGGTGGCTGAGGACGACCCCGGTCTCCGCGCCGTGCTCATCCAGGGTCTCGAGGACCACGGCTTCTTTGTCGACTCGGTGTCGCGGGGCGACGATGCAATCGCTCAGCTCCGCTTCTATGAGTACGACGTGGCAGTTCTCGACTGGCGGATGCCCGGGGCCTCCGGTGTGGAGGTGGTCTCCTGGGTGCGACGCGAGAAGCGTCCCACCCGGTTGCTCATGCTCACCGCCCGTGACACCACCGCCGACCGCATCGAGGGCCTGGACGCCGGAGCCGACGATTACCTGGTCAAACCCTTCGACTTCGGCGAGCTGCTGGCTCGCATCCGCGCCCTGCAGCGGCGCCCGCCGGGCACCGACACGGCGACGCTGGTTCGCGGCGGTCTCGAGCTCGATCCCAACCGCCGCGAGGTGACGGCCCACGGCCGGGCCGTCCAGCTCAGCGCCACCGAGTTCAACATCCTCGAGCTGCTCATGCGCCGTGCTCCCCAGGTCGTCGATCGCGGCAGCATCGCCCAGCAGGCCTGGCGTGACGAGACCGATCCGCTCGGGTCCAACGCCATCGACGTCCGCCTCAGCCGGTTGCGCGCCAAGCTTCCCGACGCCGGAGTGCGCATCGTCACAGTTCGCGGCGCCGGCTACCGTCTGGAGCACGCGTGAGCGGCGCGGCGACGGCGGCCACGGCGCGGAGGGCGCTGCGCGGCATCGCCAGCATCGTGACCCGACCGGCTCGCGACGTGCGGGGCGCCTCTGTTCGCGTCGCCCTGATCGCGACGGCGGTCGTTTTCGTCGCCTACGTCGTCATCGCGGGAGCGGTCATCATGATCGTCAACCGCAACCTCACCGCGGCCGTCGACGACCGCCTCGCTGCGTACATCAGCACCAACGTCACGGGCACGGCGCAGCCCCCGGCGGCGGGTGGGTTCCGCAGCGTGGGCCCGGTGTACCAGGTACCTGTGCTCGTCTGGGTGGTGCTGCCGGCGGGCGAGGTGGGCCAGGCTGTCGGTGGGGCGCTTCTCCCTGCGGACGGGACACAGGGCACAACGCCTCTGCCCGGTGCCGGTCAGTCGGCGACGTCGCCGACGACGGTCACGCTTCCCGGCGGTGACCAGATGCGGGTCGCGGGAGCGGCGGACATCAACGTGCGCCAGCGCGACGGTTCGATGCTGACAGGTACGCACGTGGTGGTCGGCCAGTCGCTGGACTACGTGGCCACGACGCAGCACAACATCCTCACCGCTGAGCTGATCATCGGACCCGTCCTGTTGCTTGGGGTGTTCTTCGGGGCGCTTGCGGTGGGGCGCAAGGTGGCGGCGCCGATCGAGCGTGCCCGCCAGCGCCAGATCGAGCTCACGGCGGACGCATCGCACGAGCTGCGCACGCCGCTGTCGGTCATCGAAGCGCAGACCTCACTGGCGCTCGAGAAGGAGCGCGACACCGACTGGTACCGCAATGCCTTCGCCGCGGTGGGGGTGGAGAGCAAGCGGATGCGCAAGCTCGTCGACGACCTTCTCTGGCTGGCTCGCTTCGACAGCACCGGGCCCGCGCCAACATCGGAGGCGACCGACCTCGGCATCCTCGCCGTCCAGGCTGCCGACCGCTTCACCGCGGTGGCCGAGGCTCGCTCGCTCACCCTGCGGGTCGCCGTGGAGCCGGTCTCGACGATGATCAGCGCTCCGCCGGGGTGGCTCGACCGCCTCCTCGGCGTCCTTCTCGACAACGCCTGCCGTTACACACCGCCTGCTGGGACCGTCGAGGTTGCGGTGGGCCGCCGCGACGGACGCGTCCGGCTCGCCATCGACGATTCCGGCCCGGGAATCCCGCTGGAGGAGCGCGGCCACATCTTCGACCGCTTCCGCCGCGCCAGCGACGCTCCCGGGGGGTCGGGCCTCGGCCTGGCCATCGCCGCCGCTGTGGTGAGCGCGACCGAGGGGCACTGGGAGGTGGGGACCTCATCGGCCGGCGGTGCCAGCATGGCAGTCAGCTGGACCCCACTGATCCGCGGCCGGGCCGAGACCGAGGGATCAGGGCGCTTTGAGGACCCATCGCCGGGCGGTGCTGGCGCCCTGGCCCCTCCCCTGCCCCCGCACCCCGCCTGAGAAGTTAGAGCAGCTCCCTGATGCTCAGCGCCACGGGGCGCGGCACCTCCTCGGTGAGCGCCTCGACGCTGGCGGCGCGGATCCCGTCGACGCTGCCGAAGCGACGCAGGAGCAGCCGCCAGGCCCGTCGGGCGTCCTGCCCGGTTACCCGTTGCTCGAGGACGGCCGGCACGAGGG
>DAIUFS010000009.1:46533-56657 GCA_036844485.1 Candidatus Dormiibacterota bacterium
CTTGCGCACGGGGCCGAGTCCGGGCACGGCGTCGAGCCGCGACCGCAGGGCGCTGCGCGCCCGCCGGCCGCGGTGGCGCGTGATCGCGAAACGGTGGGCCTCGTCGCGCACGCGCTGCACCAGGAAGAGCGTGGGGCTGTCCTTCTCGATGATGATCGGGCGGGATACCCCCGGCGCGAACAGCTCCTCGTTGCGCTTGGCCAGCCCGAACACCGGCACCTGGCCGAGCCCGGCCTCGCGGAGCACGCGGTGCGCGGCGGCGAGCTGCCCCTTGCCGCCATCGATGAGCACCAGGTCGGGGAGGATGCCGAAGCTGTCCTCGACGGCGGGACTGTCGCCGCCGCGGTCCGCCACCTCGGGCACCGAGGTGACCTCACCGTTGCTTCCCGCCGGGTCGTCGACAGGGATGTCATCGCTTCCCACCCCCTCCGCGCGGCTGCGGAGAAACCGCGCGAAACGGCGGCGCAGCGTCTCCTCGATGGAAGCGAAGTCGTCGCTGCCCTCGACGGTGCGGATGCCGAAGTGGCGGTAATGCGAGGGGCGGGGCCGGCCATCCTCAAACACGATCATGGAGCCCACCGAATTGGTCCCCATGGTGTTGCTGATGTCGTAGCACTCGATCCGCCGCGGTGGGCCCGGCAGTCGAAGCCGCTCGGCGAGGTCGACGAGCAGGGCCTCGGTGCGTTCGGCGTCGAAGTCGTCGACGATGCGGCGCTGGCGCAGCGCGCTCAGCGCGGTGGTGCGAGCCTGTTCCACGAGCTCGCGGCCGGTGCCGCGCCGGGCGTGGCGGAGATCGACCGGCCCGCCACGCTGCTCGGCGAGGAATTCCCCGATTACGGCGGCGTCCTCGATGGGGTCGGACACGAGCACTGTGCGCGGCACTGTGGGTGCGTTCCCGTAGTACTGGGGAACGAAGGCGCCGAGACAATCTCCGGCGCTGAGGTCGGTGACGCCCTCGAGCTCGTGCGTCTCCATCGCCAGAACCCGCCCCCGACGCACTGACAGCAGCGCCACCATGGCCCGGCCGCCCTCGAGGGCTACCGCGATGCAGTCCTGGTCGGCACGCGAACCGGTGAGCATCTTCTGGCGCTCGGCGATGCGATGGGTGGCGCGCAGTCGATCGCGGAAGCGCGCCGCCAGCTCGAAGTCCAGACCGGCCGCGGCTTCCTCCATCTGGGTGCGCAGCTGCGCATCCAGGGTGTCGCTGCGCCCCTGCATGAAGAGGTCGACCTGGTCGAGCAGGGTGGCGTACTCGGGGGCGCCGATACGCCCCTCGCAGGGGCCGCTGCAGCGCTTGATGTGGTAGTCGAGACACACCCGGCCGCGCCGGAAGATCTCGTCGCTGCAGGTGCGGAATGGAAAGATGGTGCGCAGAGACTTGACAGTTGTGCGCAGAGACTGCGCGCTGGTGTACGGGCCGAAGTACCGCGCCCCGTCGCGCGCGATGCGGCGCGTGTAGTACGGCCGGGGGAATGCGGTGGCGAGGGCGCCACGCTCGCCCCGGGGCGCGCGCACCTCCTCGCGAGCCGTGCCCGTAGCCAGCGAGGGCCCAGCCCCCGGCTTGGGAATCTTGAGGTAGAGGTAGCTCTTGTCGTCCTTGAGGCGCACGTTGTACCGTGGCCGGTATTGCTTGATGAGGCTGTTCTCGAGGATCAGCGCCTCCCGCTCGTTGAGGCAGGGGACGACCTCGAAGTCGAAGGTTCGATCGACAAGCGTGCGCGTCCGGGAGGGCAGCGACTCCATGCCGGTGAAGTACGAACGCAGGCGGTTGCGCAGGCTGGCCGCCTTGCCCACGTACGCCACCCGGCCCTCCAGGTCGCGCATCACATAGACACCGGCGCCGGTGGGCGCGGCGCGCAGCCGGGCGCGGAGCAGGGCGGCGTTATCGACCAGACGGGCGCGTCGCGACGCTGTGTGCGTGCTCACCCGACCACTGTACGGCGGCAGCGCGTGACGTCCGACCTCAGCCGCCGGCCGCGGCCAGCTCGTCGAGAAACGCCTGCTCGTCGATGATGCGCACGCCCAGCTCCTGAGCGCGAGCCAGCTTGCTGCCCGCTGAGGAACCGGCGACAACTGTGTGGGTGCGCTTGCTGACGCTCGAGCCCGGTGAGCCTCCCAGAGCTCGGATGCGCTCCTCCGCCTCCGGCCGTGTCAGCGCCTCCATGCTCCCGGTGAGCACCCACGACTGGCCCCGCCAGGGTCCACCCGATGCGGCGCGGACCGCCTCGGCGCGCACACCGGCCTCGGTGAGGCGCCTGACCAGCTCCCGACCCTCCTCGGCGGCGAACCACCTGGCCACGCTCTCCCCGACCACAGGACCGATCCCCTCGACCGCGATGAGGTCCTCGGCACCGGCGGTGGCCAGCGCCTCCAGGGTGCCGAAGTGCTGTGCCAGCAACGCGGCGGTGTGCTCGCCGACGTGGCGGATGCCGAGCGCGTTGATGAGCCGGCTCAGCGCCACGCTGCGCCGGGCGGCGATGGCCTCGTGCAGCTTCTCGGCCGATCGCTGCGCGAAGCCCTCGAGCGTCAGCAGCTGCTCGACGGTCACCGAGAAGAGATCGGCGGCATCGGCCACGAAGCCGGCGTCGACGAGCTGGTCGATGACCGCCTCACCGAGGCCATCGATGTTCAGGCCCGCACGCGAGCTGAAGTGACGCAGGCGCTCTCGGCGCTGGGCTGGACAGAGAGGATTGAGGCAGCGGCGCACCACCTCGCCCGTCTCACGCACCAGCTCGCTGTCGCAGGCCGGACAACGATCAGGCATGACCCAGGGAGCCGCCCCGGCAGGGCGCTTCTCCAGGATCGGACGCACGATCTCCGGGATCACATCGCCCGCCTTGTGGAGGAGAACCGTGTCGCCGATGCGCACATCCTTGCGGGCAACCTCATCCTCGTTGTGGAGGGTGCATCGCCGCACCGTCGAGCCGGCCACGATGACCGGTCGCAGGTGAGCGACCGGGGTCACCGCCCCTGTGCGTCCCACCTGGACGGCGATGTCGAGCACCTCCGTCTCCACCTCCTCGGGCGGGAACTTGTACGCGATCGCCCAGCGCGGGGATCGTGACACCTTGCCGAGCTCGGCCTGCTGCGCGAGCGACGACACCTTGATGACCACCCCGTCAGTCTCGTAGTCGAGGTCGTGGCGCTTCTCCGCCCAGTGCTCGATGAACGCCAGCACCTCGTCGAGCGAGCCGGCCACGTGGCGATGCGGGTTGACCCGAAACCCGGCCTGCTCGAGCAGATCGAGAACGTCCGCCTGGGTGCGCGTCCCCCGCGGCGAGTCGAGCTGGTACATGAAGGTGGACAGTCCGCGTTTGGCGGTGACGGTGGGGTCGAGCTGTCGCACCGCTCCCGCTGCCGCGTTGCGCGGATTGGCGTAGGTCGGCTTGCCTGCCTCCTCGAGCTGCGCGTTGAAAGCGGCGAACCGCGCCTTGGGCAGGTAGACCTCACCACGCACCTCGAACTCCTCGGGCAGGCCGTCGACCCTCTGGAGGCGCATGGGCACGCTGCGGATGGTGCGGACGTTGGCGGTGACGTCCTCTCCCTCCACACCGTTCCCGCGGGTGGCAGCGCGCACGAAGGCGCCGTCGCGGTAGCTCAGAGAGATCGCCAGACCGTCGATCTTCAGCTCGCACACGTAGGCGTCGACGGCGCCTGCGCCGCGCTCGGCGCGCCGGAAGAACGCCTCCACCTCCGCCGCCGAGAAGGCGTTGCCGAGGGACAGCATCTGGGTCTTGTGCTGGACCTTTCGGAAGCTGTCCAGCGGGGCTCCACCGACACGCTGGGTCGGCGAATCCGGGTCCTGTAGACCGGGATATTCGGTCTCGAGATCGACCAGCTCGCGGAAGAGGCGGTCGTACTCGGTGTCGGAGATCTCCGGATCGTCGACCACGTAGTAGCGATGCGCGTGCCGCTCGACCAGCGAGCGCAGGCTGGCGGCGCGCTCGCGAGCAGCTTCCGGGACGGTGGGTGTCTCGTTCACGACCGGCGCGCCCATCTGCTCAGCTGTTCACCGGGTAGATCGCGGAGTCGGCGACCGCGAAGATCTTCACGCCGGCGCCGTCGAACTTGATGACCACCTCCTCCCCGGAGCGTGTCATGGTGCTCTTGAGGATGGTGCCCTCGCCCAGCTTGGGGTGGGCGATGCGCATCCCTTCGCGGTAGCGCTGGGGGGCCAGCTCGACGGGATTGGGGCGCACCGCGTGCGCATGCACGGCGGCGCGGACGGCGCCTCGCGTGCCCGGGGGCGATGGCACCGCCGCGCCGGGACGGCGGACGATGTCGAGAAGCTCGGCCGGCAGGTCAGCGAGAAAGCGCGACTCCTTGGCGGGATGAGGCGCGCCATACAGATGACGGCGGAAGGCGTGGAGCAGGTAGAGGCGGCGCTGCGCGCGGGTGACGCCGACGTAGGTGAGCCGCCGCTCCTCGGCGATGCCGCTGTCGCCCTCCTCGAGGGCTCGGGTGTGGGGCAGCAATCCCTCCTCCATCCCCGCCAGGAACACCACCGGAAACTCCAGGCCCTTGACCTGGTGCAGGGTGATGAGGGTGACGCCGGCGGCGGAGTCGTCGAGGGTGTCGACATCGGAGACCAGCGCCACGTTCTCGAGGAACTGCGTCAGTCCCTGCGGCGGCGGCACATCGGCGTACTCGGCGGCCAGGCCCATCAGCTCGGTGACATTGGCCCAGCGCTCCTCGTTCTCCGGGGTGCCGTCGCGGAGCATCCGCTCGTAGCCGGTGTCCTCGAGCACCCGGTCGAGGAACTGCGGCAGGGGCATGCGCTCCGAGAGGTCGCGCAGCTCGCTGACGAGACGCCCGAAGTCGGCCAGGGCCGTCCGCGCCGCCGGGGTGATGTCAGCGCTGCCGTCGAGCACGGCCACCGCCTCGAAGGGTGAGACCCGCTTGCGGCGGGCCAGGCGTTCCAGCTCGGCGACGGTGCGGTCGCCGATCTTGCGCCGGGGGACGTTGACCACACGTCCGAACGAGACGGAATCGCGCGGATTGGCGATCAGCCGCAGGTAGCCGAGAACATCCTTGACCTCGCGCCGCTCGTAGAAGCGCAGGCCCCCGACCAGGCGGTAGGGGATGCCGCGGCGGAGCAGGACGTCCTCGAAGGCGCGCGACTGGGCGTTGGTGCGATACAGGACGGCGCAGTCGCTCAGGGAGAACCCCTCGCGGCCGATCAGCATCTCGATCTCCCCGCAGACCGCCAAGGCTTCCTCCTGCTCGTCGAACACCGAGATCAATCGCACCGGTTCGCCTCCGCTGCGCTCGGTCCACAGCCGCTTGGCGGCGCGGTCGGGGTTGTGCCGGATCACACCGTGGGCGGCGTCGAGGATGACCTGCGTGGAGCGATAGTTCTGCTCCAGGGTCACCACCGTGGCGTCGGGATAGTCGCGCCGGAAGCTGAGGATGTTGCGCACGTCCGCTCCGCGCCATCCGTATATGGAGTTGTGGGTGACGAGTCCGTTGGCGATGAAGTTGTGGGTATTGGCGACGTCAAGGTCGTACACGTCCTCGTCCAGGTCGACGCGATCCGCGGACTTGACCACGTCGTAACCGCCTCGCTCATCGAACATCACCATTCCAGCTCGGACTGAACCGGCTGGGAGAAACGGTAACGAGCGGTGGGCGCTGTCGTGGTCGGGCGCGCCAAGGCGCGCCGTCAGGTGGAGGTGGATCTCCTCACCCAGCGCTGTTTCCATCCTCGAAACCGTTCGGAGTATTGACGCGTAGTCGTTCTTCGATGTTTCATGGCGCCAGCTTCCCGAATCTCCCCGAACTGCGCGAATGGAGAGTCCGGCCTCCGATAGCCGCCGTCGACCACGCTCATCGTTGCCGACCATCGAGATTCTGTGCATGGGGGTGCGGCCCCGCCGATCACCGCATAGCGACACGACCGCGTTGCGACGGTTCGAGTTCCTCGATCGTGGCCGATGCTGGGAGTGTGTTTCCAGCAGCCCGATGTCCGCCAGGAGCTCGTGGGCACCGGTCATGCCGAGTCGGTGCCCGGCGAAGTGCGTGTGTTCCGGAGTGCTCACAATGCGCCGCCCAGATTCTGTCGCGATGACGATTCCCGACCCGACGTGACGCTTGCGGTGCACGCCCACCACCTCGGCCGGACGGACACTTCCACTGCCGTAGTTCGAATTGACTTGATCGCCCACGCGCACCTCTCGAAGTGGTTTGGACGCTCCACCCGCCATCGTGATCCGCGTGTCTCCAGTCAGACACTGATCATCGTCGCCGACCACGGTCAGGTTGCGGTGCTTCTCCGAGAGCAGCTTGACGAGCACGTACTGGGCCAGGTTGGTGTCCTGGTACTCGTCCACGAAGAGATACCGGAAGCGCAGCTGGTACTCCTCACGGACGGGATCGCAGTCACGCAGCAGTTGCACGGTGCGCACCAGGAGATCGTCGAAGTCGAGAGCGTCGGCGGCGCGCATCTCGGCTTCATAGGCGGTGAACGCCCGCGCGATGGTGGCCTCGAAGTACGCCCCCGTGTACTTGGCCGCAAACGCGGTGCCGTCGAGCAGCTCGTTCTTGGCGGCGCTGATGGCGTGCCCCACCTTGTTCACGGGATAGCGCTTCTCGTCGATGTCCGCGACCGCCATGGCGCGACGCAGCGCCGCGGCCCGGTCCGCCTCGTCGTAGATCGAGAAGCTGCTGGGGATGCCGATGGCGCTGCCGTCACGGCGGAGGATGCGGGCCCCGAGGGCATGGAAGGTCCCGATCCACATTCCCGAGGTGCTGCCCCCGAGGAGCGCCTCGACCCGACCGCGCATCTCCCGCGCCGCCTTGTTGGTGAACGTGACCGCGCAGATCTCGTGGGGCCGAACGTCGCGGTTGGCGAGGACGTAGGCGATCCGGTGGGTGAGCACCCGCGTCTTGCCGCTGCCCGCGCCGGCGAAGATCAGGAGCGGGCCGTCGGGGGCGACCACCGCCTCACGCTGGGCGTCGTTGAGGTCGGCGAGGAGGGGCGTGGGGTAGGTGGTGGCGCTCAGGGTGCAGTGGCAGTGGTGACCGCGCCGGCTGGCCGCGGAGGTGAGACGACCACAGCATTGTAGGAGTCGGGGCGGCGGTCCCCGATCAGATGATTGCGCGGCGTGCGGCGCTTGGCCGCCGTCACGCCGTCGAGGTCGACGTCGGCGACCAGCAGGACCTCCTCGTCAGGCCCGGCCGGTCCCCTGAGGGGCCACCCGTCAGGGCCGGCGATGAGAGAGCACCCCAGGAACTGCACGTCGCGCTCGATGCCGACGCGGTCCGCGCAGGCCACCACCACGCCGCTCTGCCCCGCGCTGGCCATCGCCACGATATCCCCCATGCAGTAGCCGGCGGCGTCGTAGACCTGGCGACGGAACGACGCGACCCAATTGGTTGGCACCGCGATCACCTCGGCACCGGCCAGCGCCAGCGCACGGATCGCCTCGGGGAACCAGAGGTCGAAACAGATCACCATGCCGACCTTGCCGAAGGGCAGCTCGACGACAGGCAGCTCGCCCCCCGGTTCGAACCACGACTTCTCGTCATTGAAGAGGTGGAGCTTGCGATAGGTCGCGACGTGGCCCTGGGGACCGATCAGCACGGCGCTGTTGTGGCGCACTGCACCGTCGCGCTCGTTGAGCCCGACAACACAGTGCATGCCCGATGCCGAGCACACCTCGGTCAACGCGTGAACAACGCCGCCGCGCTTCGGATCCTCGGCGCTAGCGGCCGCCTCCTCCTCAGAGGTGAACACGTAGCCGCTCGAGGCCAGCTCGGGAAGCACCAGCAGGTCGACGCCCTCGGCGGCGGCTCGACGTGCCCAGCCGACCGCCGCCGCGCGGTTGCCGGGCACGTCGCCCACGTGGGGGGCGTACTGGGCCACCGCGATCCTCACCATCCGGCTCATCTCATCCTCCGATCACGTCGACGGGTATCCGGGGCACCCGCAACGACACCGCGCAGAGCACCTCATAGGAGATTGTGCCGATCCGCTCGGCGACGGCGGCGGCGTCGATGGACTGTCCGTCACCCGCCCCCATCAGGGTCACCGCGTCGCCCGCCTGCACGGCGGCCCCGCTGACGTCGATGGACAGCTGGTCCATGCTGATGCGGCCGATCATCGGGCAGACCACGCCGCCGGCGATCACCGCGCCCCGATTGCCGTTGCGCCGGTCGACGCCGTCAGCGTATCCGGCGGCGACCGTGGCCACCCGGGTGCGTCGTGGCGCGATCCACTCCCGGCCGTAGCCGACGCTGTCGCCCGGGCCGACCTCCTTGACCAGGGTGACGAGCGCCCGCACGTGCAGTGCCGGGCGCACATCCACGACGCCGGCGCAGTGAGCGGGAGGGTATCCGTACAACGCGATCCCCGGCCGGATGATGTCGTGGTGCGTGTCACGCAGACGCAGCGCCGCGGCGCTGTTGGCGCAGTGCAGCAGAGCGCCGGGGAAGCGCTCACGCAGTGGGGACACCACCGTCAGAAACCGCCGGTGCTGCGCGGCGGTGAAGTCGATCGATGCCTCGTCCGCAGAGGCGAAGTGGGTGAAGATACCGGCCACCTCGACGTCGCCGCGCGCCGACAGGAGCGCATCCCGCATCACCGCCACATCGTCGATGCGGGTGCCCAGGCGTCCCATGCCAGTGTCGATCTTCCAGTGCACGCGGAGCGGGCCGCGTGCGGAGCGAGCCGCCTGGCGCGCGGCACCGACATCGGCCGGGCTGAACACCGCGATGTCGATGCCGTTGGCACATGCCGCCCCCATCTCCGAGGGCATGGTCCAGCCGCAATTGAGGATCCGCGCTCCGATCCCGGCCTGGCGCAGCTCCAATGCCTCGGTGGTCGACGACACCCCAAGCCAGCCAGCGCCGCCGGCCAGCGCGGCGCGAGCCGCGTGCAGCGCGCCGTGCCCGTAGCCATTGGCCTTGACCATGGCCATGACGGAGCTCTCCTCCCCCACCCAGCGACGCAGAGCCGCCGTGTTGTCGCGCAAGGCGGCCACGTCGACCTCTGCCCACTTGGTGCCGTGGGCCGCCGCCGGGACGTCGCCCTGGGTGCGGTACGTCATCGTGGAGAGAGCGCTCACTGCGCCGGGCGCGGGCGGATCAGCACGATCGGGGTCTGCTCCTCGCCCTGACCGAGTGGATTGTCGAGCACGGCGAGGCGGACGTCGGCGGGGGGGACGGGCACGCCACGACTGGCACCGAGCACCTCGACGTTGATGTTGTTGGCGTCGACGATGACCACCGGCCACCCGGTTGCATCCTCGATCGCCTGCGCGTCGCGGGGCGGATCTTCGGGACCGAGCATGGCGAACTCGTTGAAAGGGCGGACGGTGTGCGGATTGAAACCGTCGATCTCCGAGACTCGATGACCGGCGAGCCGGTAGAAGTCCCCGTGGCGGCCCACCAGACGGGTCAGCCCGCCCACCACCATGGCGAAGGCCATGCGCGCCCAGCCTGCTCGCATGATCGCCACCTGCATCTTGGCGGGATCCGAGAAGCCGACGTCGTCCTTGAGCTTGGTCACGCCTTTGACCAGCAGCCTGGCGAGCAGGCCGGGCCGCACCAGCGAGCGGTGGATGACGCGACCCTGGGTGATGGCGACGAACTTCTCCGAGAGCACGAGAAAGTCGCCCGGTTGGAAGACGGGGGCCACGTACGTCCGCAGCACCTCCACGAGCGGCTCCTTGACGTGGACCAGATGCGTGCGCACCGCGGCCCGCTCATAGGTCCGGCTCCCGACCACCTTGGGCTCCTGCCACGACACCTCCGACGACACCGCGGTCATGCGGCCAGCGCCACCGCTTGATCCATGTATCGCTGCATCCAGAGCTCCGTCACCATGGTGCGCCAGAAGATCAGGGGATCGCCCGGCGCGCCCGCCAGCCAGGCGTCGAAATCCTCCACCAGGCGACGGTTGTCGTAGATTCCGCGCCCGCGGCACGCCGGCGAGTCGAAGACAGCTCGCATCTGGGCGGCTCGGCCGCGGATCCAGGTGACCTCGGGATTGGTGAAGCCGATCTTGCTCCGGCGCAGCCGGTTCTTCTCGGGGATGCGTCCCCGCATGGCACGGCGGTACACAGCGCGGTTCCAGCCGCCGTCGATCTTCTGGTCGATGGGCAGCTTGAAGATGAACTCCACCA
>DAIUFS010000010.1:0-45473 GCA_036844485.1 Candidatus Dormiibacterota bacterium
CCGGAGCCGGAAAGACCATCCTCATCGTCGAGGACGACGCCCCCAGCCGTGAGGTGGTCCGGCTCGCATGCAGTGCCCAGAACCACACCCTGCTCGAGGCCGCCAACGGCGTCGACGGGCTGGCGGCGGCGCGCGAGCAGAGCCCCGACCTGATCATCCTCGACATCAACCTCCCTGGGATGAGCGGTCTCGACGTCTGCCGCCGCCTGCGCTCGGAGGGATCGCGGGTGCCCATCATCATGCTCACCGCCAAGGCCGACACCATCGACGTCGTCGTCGGCCTCGAGCTCGGTGCTGATGACTACGTGACCAAGCCCTTCGAGGTACGCGAGCTGATGGCCCGCATCGGGGCTCACTTGCGGCGCAGCGAGATCTCCTCGCAGGAGCAGCCCCGCGATCGCTTCGAGTTCCCCGGGCTGACCATCGACCTGGGCCGCCGCCAGGCCTTTCGCGACAGCGAGGAGGTGATGCTGACGCTCACCGAGTTCAACCTCCTGGCGCTGCTCGCCTCCCGCCCTGGGCAGGTGATGAGCCGCGGCGAGCTGCTCCGCCGTGTCTGGGGCTACGAGGTCGAGATCGAGACCCGTACCGTCGACGCCCACGTCTACCGGCTGCGACGCAAGATCGAGCCCGACGCAGAGAAGCCGACGTACATCCACTCCGTGCCGGGGATCGGGTACCGCTTCTCCGGGTAGTCCCTTCGACGGCGGTCCACGTACAGGCTCAGTAAATAAACCCGGTGATGGTTCGGAAATCGGCACCCGTGATGGTGCGGTGGTCCACCCGCCCCCAGCCGCCGCCGTTGCCGTAGTAGTTCATCTCCGAGATGACGAAGCTGCCGTCAGGATTGACGCCGTCGACATAGGCGACGTGGCCGAACCAGCCTGTGTGGAAGACCACGATGGCCCCGGCGACAGCCGTATGCCCCTCGGGTCGGATGCCGTTGGCGGCGTCGAACCAGGTCCAGGCATTGCCGCCCCAGGTGACGTTGCGGCGCAGGGCCGCGTAGTACGTGCACTGGCCGTAGGGGAACCCGTCAGGCACCGAGGTGTGCACCTCGACGATGGCCGCGACACCGCCCGCCAATCGGGAGAAGTAGCGCCCCACCAGCGCCCCCTTGGGAGCGGCGCTGAGCGGCACCTGGAGGTAGCTGCCGTCGGGGCGGGGAGTGTCCTTGGAAAGAGCGTTGTAGTCGAGGACCACGCGCGGATCGAGACCGAGGCGCTTGGCGAAGGCGCTCGGCCGCTCCCTGGGCAGGACTGCGACCAGCGCGCCCGCGCTGGGGGGGAGCAGGAGAGCCAGACCCGCGGCTGGCTCGGTGCCCGTCGGCAGCCCGTTGGCCCAGCGGATCGCCGCCGCGTCGGAGTGCTGAGAGGCGGCCAGTGACTCAATCGTCTGACCGGGCGCTACCACCACCGTCTGGGCAGGGCGCGCGGCGATCGGAGGGACGATCGCGGGGCCCTCGATGACGGCACTGAGGATGATGTCGCCGCTGGGCTGAGGAGAGGTGACGACGGCGGCGGCGGTCGACGACGCACGGGGCGCCAGCAGGGGTAGGAGGGCGGCGGCCAGGAGCACCCACGCGTGCCGGATGAGTCGGTCTCGGCTACCGCGAATGATCAGCCTCCTCAACGGTGCGCCCTGGACGTCATCGACCCTTCCCCAACACCAGGCCGCGCCGGAGGCTAACAAAGGCCGAGGTCCTCCGTCAAAGTCGGACAGGTACGGGCGGACCCCGCCCGTACACTGATTTGGATGACCGAACGGCAGCCCCGCGCGAGCAGGGCGCAGAGCGCCAGGACCGCGTCCCCTGGTGGGACCGGCGCGGTGCCCGCGAGCGGCGAGCGCACGGGCGCGCGGGCGGCACCGGCAGCGGGCGTATCGACCAACGGCAAGCGGGAACAGTCCTCCACGGCAGGGCCGGTCAGCGGCCCACCTGCGAGCATTCGCACCTCTACCTGGTGGTGGATCAGGGCGGCCGCAATCCTGGTCACCATCTTCGTCGCGATCCAGCTTCTCGGCGTCGTGCAATCGGTGCTCGGCGCCTTCCTGACCGTCCTTCTCTACGTCCTGTTCGGCGCCGTCATCGCCTTCATCGCCGCGCCCGTGGTGCGGCTCCTGGAAGAACATGTACACCTCAACCGCACTGTCGCCATCGCGCTGACACTGCTCGCCGGTCTCGGGGTCGTCGCGCTCATCGGCTTCCTGATCGCCACCCCGATCGTCGACGAGGCGTCGCAGCTCGCCAAGCAGGGGCCCGCTCTGATCAAGCAGGTCAACGACGTCCTCACCTCACTGCGCACGCAGCTGGCCGCGCACGGCATTCAGCTGAGCGGCAATGGGGTTTCCACGACCATCGCCAGTGACGTCTCCGGCAAGGTGGCCAGCGTCCTGGTCAACGTTGTCACTCAGACGCTGACCATCGTCCTCGACATTTTGGTGACCCTGGTGGTCGCGTTCTGGATGCTCAAAGACGGTGATGACCTGCGTGCCGGCATCGTCAACCTCCTCCCTGGGCGGGTGCGCGCGGAGGCCAACTTCGCCTTCGACGCCTTCGGCGTGGTGGTCGGTGGCTACGTGCGCGGGCAGCTGGTCATGGCGCTCATCGTCGGCACCATGGCCGGCGTCGGCTGCTTCGTCATCGGTGTGCCGTATCCCATTGTGGTGGCGATCGCCGCCGCCAGCTTCGAGCTGATCCCGCTGGTGGGAGCGTTCATCGGCGGTGCGGTGGCGATCCTGCTTTCACTCACCAGGAGCCCGCTGACCGCCCTCTTCGCGCTCCTCCTCTTCATCGCCATCCACATCATCGAGGGCTATTTCCTGGCGCCGCGCATTCAGGCTCGGTTCGTGCGCCTGCACCCGCTCGTGACCCTGCTGGCTCTTTTCGCTGGCATCGAGAGCGGAGGGTTTCTGGGAGCGTTCGTGGCAGTTCCGCTGGCCAGCCTGGCAGCGGTGTTCATCCGCGCGGCCATGGGCGACGCACGCAGCCACCATCCGGAGTTGTTCGTCGCCGAGCGCCGCGATCAGCAGGAGGAACGGCGCCGCCGGCGGATCCTCAGCGAGTTCCGGCTGTTCCGCCGTCAGCACCCTCCCGCTGGGACGAAACCTGATATTGACACTGTCGCATAGAGTGCTACCATGCAGGCCATGAGGAAGTACAAGCCCGTGGAACTGCCGCTCAAGGACGTGCCCGACGAGTTCTCGGAGGAGCGCGCCATCTGTCCTAACTGCCTCGATCGCGAAGCCGGAGTCATCGGCCGCCTGGGACTGCGCCTGGTCTTCAAGTGCCAGCGCTGCCGGGTGCGCTTCCATCGGCAGACCGCCATGGTGGGGCTCGTCTGACCTCTCGCTGACCGGGGCCGGCCTGCAACACTTGCGGGCCGTGCCCGGACCGCCACCCGCCCACCTCGCCACGATCCGCCGTGGGACGGCTCTCGAGGCGGTGGTCCGAGGCCACATCGCCGTCGTCGATGCTGGGGGACGCATTCTCAGCGGCGCCGGCGACCCCGGCGCGGTGACGACCCTGCGCAGTTGCGTCAAAGCTCTCCAGGCGCTGCCGTTCGTGCGCCACGCCGCCGCTCAGCTCGGCGTCTCGACTGAGGAGCTGGCCATCGCCTGCTCCTCCCACAACGGCGAGCTGGTGCACGTGGAAACCGTCCTGCGCCTGCTCAACCGGGCCGGGCTCAGCGAGGCAGCGCTCCGCTGCGGCCCCCAGCAGCCCATGGACCAGGAGTCCGCCTGGGCCATCATGGCGGCGGGACAGCAGCCGGGCCGCATCCACAACAACTGCTCTGGCAAGCACGCGGCGATGCTCGCGGTGTGCACGGTGCGGGGCTGGCCGATCGACGGCTACACCGCCGCCGGGCATCCGCTGCAGGCCGAGGTCCGCGAGGTGATGGGAACTCTCGGCGGCGTCGACCTGGACAGCGCCCCGGCGGGCATCGATGGATGCGGGCTGCCCACCTACGGGGTATCCCTCGGCGTTCTTGCGCGCATGTTCGCCGCCGCCTGCGCCGACGCCGGCTTCCGTCGCTGCCAGGACGCCATGGCCGCCCACCCGTACCTGGTCGCGGGTCGCGGCCGCTTCGACACCGCCCTGCTGAGCCTTGGCGGACGCGACCTCACGGCCAAGGGCGGTGCGGCGGCGGTGTGGGTGGCCGTTCGCCGCCCTGATGGCCCGGCGCTGGCCATCAAGCTGGAGGCCGGCGAGCAGGCCGCGCTCCCCGCGGTGGCGCTGGCCGCTCTGGACCGGCTCGGTTGGATCGGGGAGGGCGCTCTTGAGGCGGCCGACCTGGCACCCTTCCGCCATCCCACACTGCGCAACTGGGAGGGGACGGCGGTTGGATCGATCACCGTGGAGCCTGGCTGGATCGAGGGCCTGGCCGCGTGAGGACCGTCGCCGGCACGAGACACACCGCGGGACGAGCCCCGGGGACAGCGCGGTCCCCCGCTGCTATAGTCGCAGGAGCAATGTTGACGCCGATGTCAATTTTAGGTCGGCTTGACGCGTTGACCTCCAGGGCGCATGGTCACCGGGTGAGGGCAGGCCACAGTTTCGAGGAGGTCCCGCGTGCCTGATCAAAGCCACGTCGGACGGCGCTACCAGGCGTCCGGCCAGGTCGTCGACGGGGGCGGGGCCGAGGCATTCGCGCGGGCCATCGCCGGTTCGGACGAGCCCTATTCTCCCGGCGTGGTGCCACCGACGTATGGCGCCGTCTACTGCCTCTTTCCAACGCTGTACCAGCTTTTCGGAGACACCGAGGTCGGGGTCAACCTCGCCGGCCTGGTCCACGGGGAACAGTCCTTCGAGTGGCCCACGCCCGTGCGAGCGGGCGATGTCATCGACGCCACCGCGGTCATCGCGTCGGTCGAGGAGAAACGCGGCATGACCTTTCTGGGGATCGAGCACGAGGCGCGCCGCCAGGACGGCAAGACGGTCTGCCGGGGCCGCTCGCTGATGATCATCCGATGAGCGACGCGGGTGCCGCGACCCTCAGGTCGATCGCGATCGGGGACGAGATGACTCCGCTCCTGCGCACGGTGACCCAGGACCAGATCAACGCCTACGCGGAGGCGTCAGGCGATCAGAACCCCATCCACGTGGATCCCGACTTCGCCCGCTCCGTCGGGCTCCCCGGGACCATCGCGCACGGCCTGCTCGACATGGGCATCCTCACCGAGGCCGTGGCCCGCTGGGCCGGCGGATACGAGCAGGTGGCGTCGGTCACGTGCCGCTTCTCCAAACCGCTGCTCCCCGGGGAGACGATCACCTGCACGGGGCGAGTGGTGGAGATCGACCACTCCCAGGGCATTGCCACCCTCGAGCTCGAGGCCGTGTCGAGCAGAGGCGAGCGCGTACTGACCAACGGCCGGGCCTCAGTCCGGCTCCCACGATAGAGGGACACGACATGGCCTTCGACTTCAGCTACACCCAGGAGCAGGTGGAGATCCGCAAGCTCGCGCACGAGTTCGCGGTCAACGAGATGCGCCCCGTCGCCGCCGACTACGACGAGAAAGAGGAGACGCCGTGGGCGGTCATGCAGAAGGCCCACGACCTCGGGCTGGACGCGGCCAGCGGATTTCCAGAGGCGTACGGAGGCGGCGGCATCGACCTCATGAGCTCGCTCATCCTCACCGAGCAGATGGCCTGGGGTGACGCCGGCATGGCCGTGTCCATCAACGCTTCCGGCCTGGCCGGCGCGGCCATCATCGCGATGGGCACCGAGGACCAGAAGAAGAAGTACATCGGCATGATGTGCGACCCCGAGAAGCTGCGCATCGGCGCCATGGGACTGACCGAGCCCAACAGCGGCTCGGATTCCATGGCGCTGGAGACCACCGCCACCAAGGTCGACAGCGGCTACGTGATCAACGGCACCAAGCAGTTCTGCACCAACGGCGGCATCGCCGACATCCAGGTCGTCTTCGTCACCACCGACAAGGCGGCCGGAGCGGCGGGGATCGCGGGCTTCGTCATCGAGAAGGACACGCCCGGCATGCGCCAGGGTCGCAAGGAGAAGAAGCTCGGTGTGCGCGCCTCCCACACCGCGCAGGTCATCTTCGAAGACTGCTTCGTTCCCGAGGAGGCCCGCCTCGGCTTCGACAAGGAGGGCAACGCCACCGGCCCGGGTGCGATCGGGGCTCTTCTGATGCTCGAGGCCACCCGGCCACTGGTCGCCGCAGGAGCCGTGGGCATCGCCCGCGCCGCCTACGAGTTCGCGCGCGACTATTCGCTGGAGCGCCACGCCTTTGGCAAGCCGATCGCGCGACACGAGGCCATCGCCTTCAAGCTCGCCGACATGGCCACCGAGATCGATGCCTCCTGGCTGCTGACGCTGCGCGCGGCCTGGATGGCGCAGAACGGCATTCCGTTCGCGCGAGGCGAGGGCTCCATGGCCAAGCTGATGGCCGGTGACGTCGCCATGCGAGTCACCACCGATGCCGTCCAGGTGCTGGGCGGCTACGGCTACATCAAGGAATACCCGGTGGAGCGGTTCATGCGCGACGCCAAGATCTATCAGATCTGGGAGGGCACGGCTGAGATCCAGCGCCTGGTCATCAGCCGCCTCATCCTGGGCGAGCGCAAGGCGCTCGCCGCCCGGTCGCGGGTGATCAAGGAGGACCCGGTTGCCGTCGCGTCGGTGGCCGCCGCCGGTTGAGTCAGCCCTGGCTGTCGTAACGCTCGCGGCCGCGCTGGATCTCCGCCTCGGCCGCGGCGCGGTTGTCCCAGCCGCGAACCTCGCTGACCTTGCCGGGCTCGAGCTCCTTGTAGATCTCGAAGAAATGCGCGATCTCCAGCAGGAGCGGCTCGGGCACGTCGTCGAGCTCCCGCCATCCCACACGGCTGTCGGCGGAGGGGACCATGAGCAGCTTGGCGTCAGGACCGTGCTCGTCGGTCATCCAGAACACGCCCAGGGGACGGCAGAAGATGTGGCATCCGGGGAACGTGGCCTCCCCGAGCAGCACCAGCGCGTCGACGGGATCGCCGTCCTCGCCGACGGTGCCGACGACGAAGCCGTAGTCGGCGGGGTAGCGCGTGGCCGTGAAGAGCTCGCGATCGAGCCGTATTGCGCCGACCTCGGGATCCCACTCGAACTTGTTGCGGCTGCCCTTGGGGACCTCGACGACGACATCGACCTCGAGCGACTCACCCATGCGCGCGGCTCCGGTACGCGAACCGTCGGATGGCGGCGACTATAGCCGACCGATCCCTGGCCATCGCGGGACATCGCTGTGCTTGGCGATAATCGGCAGCCGTCACCGCGTCATCTGGGAGATCAGGATGTTCGACCTCACCGGGAGGGTCGCCGTCGTCACCGGAGGCTCGCGCGGCCTCGGCCGTGCTGACTGCCTGGCGCTGGCGCACGCCGGCGCTGATGTGGTGGTCACCGACATCCTCATCGAGTCTGATCCCAACATCCAGCAGGCTGCCGAGGGTGCCAACTCGGCGCTGGCGCAGCTCTTCACCTCGCAGCACGCGGTGTACGCGGAGCAGACCAGCGACGAGATCCGCCAGCTGGGGCGGCGCTCCGCGGCCATGAAGATGGATGTCACCAACCGCGACCAGGTGACCGAGGTCTTCGCGCACGTGAAGAAGGAGTTCGGCTCCATCGACATTCTCGTCAACAACGCCGGCACCCTCGACCACATCGGCCAGATCGAGAACCAGAGCGACGAGCTGTGGGAGCGCGACCTGCGCGTCAACCTCACCGGAGCGATGCTCTGCACCAAGGCGGTCTGGCCCTACATGCGGGAGCGCAACTGGGGCAGAGTGATCTACATGGCCTCGGTGGCCGGGACCCTCGGCGGATTCGGCCAGGCCTCGTACTCCACCACCAAGGCCGGCCTCATCGGGCTCGGCAAGTCGATGGCGCTCGAAGGCGCGCGCTACGGCATCACCGCCAACGTCATCGCCCCGGGGATCATCAGCACTGAGGCATTCAAGGCGGGAAGCCCGAAGATGAACGACCGCATGGTGCTGCGCACCGCGCTGCGAACCGCCGGCGAGCCCGAGGATATCGCCCACGCCATCTGCTTCCTGGTCTCGCCGGAGGCGCGCTACATCACAGGCCAGGTGCTCACCGTGGCGGGAGGCATCGACCTCTTCGTGTACTAGGACCTCGCCCATGCCGCGTCCAACGCCCGACCATATCGAGGTCGGCGCCACCTACTGGCCGGCCGCGGTGGGGCCATACATGTGGCACGAGTTTCCCGTCGACACCGTGAGGCGGGACCTCGCCGCGATCGCTTCGCGGCGCATTGCGGTGGTGCGGGTCATGCTCAGCTGGGATGCGTTCATGCCCACCGACCGCGCCCCCAATCCGCGCCGCATGCGCGACCTCGAGACTCTGCTCACCACCGCTCGGGAGCTGGGGCTCCGCGTCGTGCTGACACTGTTCGCGCAGTCGATCGGCGACTGCGTGATGCTGCCCGATTATGCCATCGACCGGCGCGTCCCTCGTCGTGGGGTGCGCTGCGTCACCGACGCGCGCGTGGCCGCCGGCGGACCGCGTGACATCTATGCCGACCCGCTCATGCTCGAGGTGCAGGTGCGCTGGCTCGACTCCATGCTCGCCGCGTTCGCCGGCCATCCCGCCGTGGCTGCCTGGGATCTCGGGTATGACCCGGCGACAACCATCCGGCCTCGTCGCATTGCCGAGATGGCGGCCTGGGCAGCACTTCTCGCCGAGCGCGTCCGAGCCGGCGAGGAGGAGTGCCGGCTCACCCTTGGGCAGGGCGACGTGGTCAATGGCCGCGGCGTGCGTTTGGCAGCGCTCGCTGAGCACGTCGACGTTCTCGGTGTGGTGCTGCGCCCGCAACGGCTGGCGCTGCCGGGTGAGCCACTCGCCCCCGACCGCGCGGTGTTCGTCACCGAACTGGCCCAGGCGCTGGGTGGCGCGACGGCCCCATTGGTGGTGGAATTGGGGATCGCATCCGGTGAGGTCGCGGACGCCCCGCCCGCGGACGGGACGCTCGCCGACTTGGTCACGGCTCCACCCGATGAGGCTCGGCGCCACGCCGACCAGATGCTGCAACGCCTCGTCGGCACAGGCGTGCGCGGGCTGCACGCGGGCGGGTGGAGCGACTGGGGGCAGCGCTTGATCGAAGCTCCGCCCGCTGACCGCAGACCGTGGTGGTCACGACTGGGAATCGTTGACAGTACAGGGATTTCCAAGCCGATCGCGGAGCCCTGGGACGCTCTCGCGAGCCGCGAGCATGGGGTTGCCGAGCCCTCGCCCTATCCGGCAGTGATCGACGTCGAATCGTATTACGCCAGTCTCCCGGACTCGCTTCTCGACCTGTATGCATCGTGGCAACGCGACCGGGGCGACGCTCCTGCTATTCTGGACTGAGCGTCGACACGGAACGGATTTCCCCGCTTGCGGTCACGCTCTCGATCGCGCTGGTCGCAGGTTCCCGGTGCTGACCCGGGAGGTCCTCGCATGGGGTCGGCGGCGCGAGCGTGTCGGGATGTTCGATGTCAGCTGGAGTCCTGGAGGGACCACAAGTGCCCGCTGGCCGTATCAAGATGATCAGTCCCGACCGCGGTTTCGGCTTCGTGCGCGGAGACGACGGTTCGGAGGCGTTCTTTCACCGCACCGAGCTCACCACCGTCGATTTCGATAGCCTCGAAGAGGGTGAGTCGGTCACGTTCGAGGTGGTCGACAGTCCCAAGGGCCCGCGGGCGCGCAACCTGCAGAAGGCCGGCTGACCAGATCGCCTAGCGCGATCCTTTCTCTTTGTCCACCATACCGGCGGTGAGAAGCTGGCCCCGGGGATCGAGCTCGAGCATCCGCCGTGCCGCGGCGCGCACTCGCTCCCGGTCGCGCCCCTGAAAGCGGACCAGCACCTGCCGCGCCTCGCTCTGCGGGTATGAGCCGGCCGCCACGTCCACGAATTCCTCAGCGAGCTGCCGCAGCGGAGGGTACAGCTCAGCTTCGGGCACGCCCCGGTAGCGCGCCTCGACCACCAGCGAGGCCGTGCCGCCCACGAAGAAGCGCGGAATCAACTCCTCCTCGACGATGGTGGTGAACTCGCGCGGCACCCCGGGGAGGATGAAGAGCCAGCGATCGGGAGCCACCTCGTACGCCATCGGCGGGGCCATTCCGCGGCGGTTGGGAAGCACGATGCCATCGACCGGGACCATGGCGCAGCGCCTGTTGCCCTCGCTGACCACGTTGTCGGCGATCCAGCCGGCGGCGTGCATCCGCGCCACCATGGCGGTGATGCCGGCGAGAGCCAGCTGATTCTCCTCGAGCGGCCGGTCGAGGGCGCGGGCAACGGCCTCGAAGGTGCGATCGTCGGGGGTGGGCCCGATACCTCCGCACACCGCAATCCGCGTGATCTCGCCGTCTTCCAGCGCCCGGTGGATGGCCGCGGCAACGTCCCCCAGGCGGTCGGCCACGACCTCGATGCGCCGCACCGGGAACCCTGCTGCGAAGGCGCGCGCCGCCAGGAAGGCCGAATTGGTGTCCTGGGTGTGGCCGGAGAGCACCTCGTCGCCAACGGCGATGATGACCGTCGCGGGCGTTTCTGGCATGGGCTCGAGCCTACACAGCGGCATCGCGTCAGGGTCGCCGGTCGCTACAATCTCGCGGCTCGTCTATTGGCGGCCGCCGCGCGCAGTGCCGCCTGTTCGGAAGGACCGCATGACCATCAATGTCCTGCTGCCCATCGCGGCCGCGGGGGTTCTGGGCCTGGCCTACGCCGTCTACCTGATCTTCTGGGTGCTGCGCCAGCCTCAGGGCAACGAGCGCATGCGCGAGATCGCCCTGGCCATCCAGGAGGGGGCCGAGGCGTACCTCAACCGCCAGTACACGATCATCGCCGCGATCGGCGCGGTGATCTTCGTGTTCCTCCTGGTCGCGCTCGGCTGGCAGACGGCGGTGCTCTTCGTCCTCGGTGCGGCCCTCAGCGCTGCTGCCGGATATGTGGGCATGAACATCTCGGTGCGCAGCAACCTGCGCACCGCCGAAGCCGCTCGCGGCGGCCTCCAGCCGGCCCTGCGCATGGCCTTCCGGGGGGGTGCCGTCACCGGCCTGATGGTGGTGGCGTTCGGCCTCATCGGAGTGGTCATCGCCTACGGCGTCTTTCAGAACATCGACTACATCGTCGGCTTCGCCTTCGGCGCATCCCTGATCTCCGTCTTCGCCCGCCTCGGCGGCGGCATCTACACCAAGGCCGCCGATGTCGGGGCCGACCTGGTGGGCAAGGTGGAGGCCGGCATTCCCGAGGACGATCCGCGCAACCCCGCGGTCATCGCCGACAACGTCGGCGACAACGTCGGTGACTGCGCCGGCATGGCGGCAGACCTCTTCGAGACCTACGGCGTCACCGCGGTGGCCGCCATGCTGCTCGGTGGCCTGCTCTACAAGAGCAGCACAGGCCACAACCTCGCCTTCATCGTCTACCCGCTGATCCTCGGAGCGATCAGCATCGTGGCATCCATCGTGGGCACACTATTCGTGAAGATCCCCCGCAACGGCTGGATCATGGGCGCCCTCTACAAGGGGCTGCTCGCCGCCGTGGTGGTGGCGATTCCCCTCTTCTACCTGGCCACCCACCTGCTCGATAGCAACGGCGAGTTCAACAACACCGCCTTCACCGCGGGCGCCAACAACCTGTTCTGGTGCGCCGTCATCGGCATCGTCATCACGGTGCTGATCGTGGCCATCACCGAGTTCTTCACGGGCTCGCAGTTCTGGCCGGTGAAGACGATCGCGCGCGCTTCCCAGACGGGTCACGCCACCAACATCATCGCGGGGCTGGCCATCGGCATGGAGGGCACCGCCATTCCCGTGCTGGTCATCGGGATCGGCATCCTGGCGTCGGCGGCACTGGCCGGCCTTTACGGCATCGCCATCGCCGCCATGTCGATGCTCTCCATGACGGGCATCGTTGTGGCCATCGATTCGTACGGCCCCATCACCGACAACGCCGGAGGCATCGCGGAGATGGCCAACCTGCCGGAGTCGGTGCGCAATGTCACCGATCCACTGGACGCTGTGGGCAACACCACCAAGGCGGTCACCAAGGGCTACGCCATCGGCTCGGCGGGCCTGGCCGCGCTGGTCCTGTTCGCCAGCTACACCGACGTCCTCAAGAATCACCACGGCGGTGTGCCCTTCAGCTTCGACCTCTCGCTCAGCAACGGGGTGGTGATCGTGGGCCTCTTCCTGGGCGGCATCATGCCCTTCCTCTTCGGAGCGCTCTGCATGCTCGCCGTCGGTCGGGCAGCCGGCGGCGTGGTCGTCGAGGTGCGTCGCCAGTTCCGAGAGATCCCGGGCATCATGGACGGCACCGGCAAACCGGAATACGCGCGCTGCGTCGCCCTGGTGACCGCCGCCGCGCAGCGCGAGATGATCATCCCCGGGCTGCTCCCGGTGGTGGCGCCGCTGGCGGTGGGATTCATCCTCGGCCCCCAGGCGCTCGGCGCCATGCTGCTCGGCACCATCGTGGTGGGCCTGTTCGTCGCCCTGCAGATGACCACCGGTGGTGGCGCATGGGACAACGCCAAGAAGTACATCGAGGATGGTCACTTCGGCGGCAAGGGCACCGACACGCACGCCGCCGCCGTCACCGGTGACACCGTGGGCGATCCCTACAAGGACACTGCCGGGCCGGCGATCAACCCGATGATCAAGGTGATGAACATCATCGCAATCCTTGCTGCCCCGACGATCGCACTGCACCACCTGCTGTACTGACTTCGCGGCGGCGACACCGCCACTGAGGATGGACGTGGACGAGTATCAGCTCGAGATCCAGTCGATCCGGTCGACCCTGACCCGGCTGCGCGCGGACGAGGCCGATCCTGAGCTGATCGAGGAGTACGAGGCTGAGCTGCGCATCCTGGTGGCCCTGTACACGGCGGCGACGGAGGCTCTCGAGGCCGGCCACACCGACCAGCGGCTGCGCAGTGTGCTCGCCGAGCTCGGCTTCGGCGAATGGAACATGGAGAACGTCTACTCCTTCATCTATGAAGCGGCCCTCGACATGGACGAGGCCGGTCACGACCTGGCGGCGCGGGTGGGCCAGACCGACTTCGTGGGCGCCCTGCTGGCGGCCCAGGAGTAGCCCGCCAAGGCCGGTCAGGAGACGGCGGTCGTCTCCAGGTCCGGCTCTGCGCCAGCATCGGGGAGCGGGGATTCCGGGGGAATCTTCTTGCCGGGGTTGAGAATTCCCGCTGGGTCGAAGGCGCGCTTGACACGGCGCATCAGGGCCACCTGATCGGTGCCCAGCTGGCGCTCGACGAAGGCGAGCTTGGCAGTGCCCACGCCGTGCTCGCCGCTGAGCGACCCGCCCATCGACAGGACCGTCTCGAACAGCTGCTCCGCGGCCGCCGCCGCCTTCAGCCGGTCGCCGGCGACGCGCGGGTCGATGAGGAAGGTGGTGTGGATGTTGCCGTCACCGAGGTGGCCGAAGTTGACCACATGCAGCTGGGTGGCCATTCCGATCTGGCGGCTCCGCGCCACCAGCTCGGCCACCCGATCGCGAGGGACCACAACGTCCTCGTTGACCTTGCCGACCTGCACCTTGGCGACCGCCGCGCTGACCGACTTGCGCAGCCGCCACAGCCGGGCCGCTTCCACGGCGCTGGTGGCGTGGTCGATGGTGCGCGCCTCGGAGTGGGCGAGCGCCCCCCGCACCGCCTCGCCCTGGGCGTTGACCTCGGCGGTGGCTCCCTCCACCTCGACGATGAGGAGGGCGCCGGCGCCAGGGGCCACATCGCCCGCCCCGGTGGCGGCGATGGCGTCGAGGGCGGCTCGATCGAGGAACTCCAGGGCGGCCGGCACGATGCCCGCGTCAGCGATCGTCGCCACCGCGGCGGAGGCGGCCTCCATGCCGTCGAAGGTTCCGGCCAGCGTCGCCCGAGCGGCCGGTGCCGGGATGAGACGCAGCAGCACCTCGGTGATCACCGCCAGCGTGCCCTCCGAGCCGCAGAGCAAGGGGATGAGCTGGGGCGAATCGGCACCCTCGCCGAGGCGCAGCACGCGCCCGTCGGCGAGGACCGCGGTCAGTCCGGCCACGAAGTCGGTGGTGGTCCCGTAGCGGAGGGTGTGCGGGCCGGCGGCGTTGCAGGCGACGTTGCCACCGATCGTCGAGGTGCTCGACGATCCCGGGTCGGGCGGGTAGTACAGCCCCGCCGCTGCGGATCGGGCGTGAACCTCCGCTGTGACCACCCCCGCCTCGACGGAGATGCGCTGTGCCTCGGCTTCGAGGGCTCGCACCCGGGTCATCCGGCAGAGGTTGAGGATCACGCCGCCGTCCGACGCAGCCCCGCCGGCGTAGCCGGTGCCGGCGCCGCGGGGAACCACGGCGACCCCGTGTCCGGCGCAGACCGCCGCCACCCCGGCCACCTCGTCGGTGGATGCGGGGAAGACGACCGCCTCGGCCAGTCGTCGCAGCCCGGAGGCACCGTAGGCGTCGTACGCGTAGGCAGCGAGGTCGGCCGGACGCGTGTACACGTGCGACGTCCCCACCTGCCGCTCCAGGTCGCGGAGGACGTCGCGGCTCAGCATGACCGGCCATTCTAGTGGTGCGGTCGGCCGTGCTCGGGCCTCTGCCATACTCGAACACGAATGAGTGACGCCTCGCCGTCGGCTGTCCTCGAGCAGGCGCTCGCCACAGTCGTCGACCCCGAACTGCGCCGGCCCATGCTGGAATTGGGGATGCTCCGCGACCTCCGCATCGAGGGCGCGACCGCGTTCATGCGCGTGGTGCTCACCACCCCGGCCTGCCCGCTAAAGGATGAGATTCGCCGTTCGATCGAGGCCGCTGTGATCGGCACCGTCCCCGGCATCAAGACGATCGACATCGCCTGGGACGCCAACGTCACTTCCACGCGTGGCCTGCCCGGCCGCCAGGAGATCTCCGGAGTGCGCAACGTGCTTGCGGTCAGCGCCGGCAAGGGGGGCGTCGGCAAGACCACGGTCAGCGTCAACACGGCGATCGCGCTGAGCCTCACTGGGGCTCGCGTCGGGCTGCTCGACGCGGACGTGTACGGCCCCAACGTGCCGATCATGATGGGCATCACCGCCCAGCCGGAGCCGGGCGAGTCCAACCGCATCAGCCCGCTCAGCGCGTACGGCATCAAGGTGATGTCGTTCGGGACCATCCTCAAGCCCGGCCAGCCGGTGATCTGGCGCGGGCCGATGCTCGCCAAGGGGCTCCGTGAGTTCCTGTATGAGGTGGAGTGGGGTGAGCTCGATTACCTGGTGGTCGACCTGCCGCCCGGAACCGGCGACGTCCAGCTCAGCCTCGCCCAGAGTGTTCCCATGACCGGGGCGGTGATCGTCACCACCCCGCAGGACGTCTCCATCGCGGACGTGAGCCGGGGCATCGAGATGTTCCGCCAGGTCAAGGTGCCGGTCCTCGGCATCGTCGAGAACATGAGTGGCTTCATCTGCTCCCACTGCGGCGAGACCACCGACATCTTCGGCCGCGGCGGTGGCAGCGACCTGGCGGCGAAATACGACGTGCCCTTCCTCGGAGCCATCCCGCTCGACCCCCGCATCCGGGTCGGCGGCGGCGACGGCCAGCCGCTCATGGCGGCGGCTCCCGACAGCGCCATCGGCGCCGTCTTCCGCGAGGTCGCCGCTCACATCGCCGGCCGGGTGAGCCAGGAGAACTTCGCCAGCGCGGCGGGCCCTGTGATGCCCTCGGGCCCGCGCATCCCTCTTCGCCCCTAACCCGTGGCGACGTCGCGGGTGGCCGGTCGCGCCCTCGCGGCCCAGGCCGTCCCGGCAGCGCCGGTCGCCTCCGCCGGCGTCGACTCCCGCCTGGTTGAGGCCCCATCCCCCAGCAGATGGCTGCTCGTGGCCCTGGCGGTCGGCGCCTTCATCAGCATGGCCGACGCCACCATCGTGGCGGTCGGCCTCGACCCGTTGGTCCGCCATTTCGCGGTTCCGCTCAGCGCCGGCCAGGCGGTGCTCAGCGTCTACCTGGTGGCCATCACCGCCACGCTCCCGACCCTGGGCAGGCTGGGCGACCGCTTCGGCCGCCGTCGCGTCTACCTCGCCGGCTTCGGGGTCTTCGCGCTGGGATCGGTGATGGCAGCGCTGGCGCCCTCCTTCGGTGTTCTGCTCACCGCGCGTGCCGTTCAGGCGGTGGGCGGTGGTGTCCTGACCGCGGGCAGCCTGTCGCTGATCGCCGAGTTCGCCCCGCGCGGCCGCACCGGTCGCTCCGTGGCCGTGCTGGTGATCACCCAGGCGCTGGCGGGTCTTGCGGGGCCGCCACTGGGCGGCATCCTGGTCGCGCTCGGTGGCTGGCAGGCGATGTTCTGGGCAGGCCTGCCGCTCGCCGCCGCCGGCGCCGGTCTGGCTCTCCGCTTCGTGCCCAGCACCGAGTCGCGGAGGCCGGTGCGGCTCGATGTCGCCGGGTCGATCCTGACCGCCACGCTCCTTCTCGGCATCGGGGCCGGCATCGCCTCCATCGGCGGACCGGTGGTCGGCGATGCGGGTCCCGCGGTCTGGTTCTCGGTCGCCTGGGTCAGCCTCCTGCTGCTCGTCCCCACCGAGCTCATCGCCAAGCGGCCGGTGATCGACGGCCGCCTGCTGCGCAACCCGCGCTTCGCGGCGGCGACCACGGCCACCCTGCTCAGCACGGGAACTCTGATGTCGTGCTTCGCGCTGCTCCCGTACTGGCTCGAGCAGGCGCACGGGACCGCCCCGATCGTCGCCGGCCTCGCCTTTGTCCCCATCGCGGTCGGGATCGGCGCCACCTCCCGTCGCGGTGGCGCGCTCGGTGACGCCGGTCGCACCGGGCTCAGCACCGCCGCGGGCATGGGTCTCGCTGCCGCCGGCTTCGCGACAGCGGCCATAGCGGCGCACGCCGACGCCTGGTGGCTGCTCCTAATAGGGCTGCTGGTGCTCGGTCTCGGCAACGGGCTGTTCTCCTCGCCCAACACCTCCGCCGCCATCCGGGTGGCGCCACGCGATGCGCTGGGGAGTGCCGCCGGCTTCCTCTCGACCGCGCGCAACGCCGGCGTGATCATCGGTCTGGCCGTCACCGGGGCCGTGTACACGCTGGCGGTGCACCGCGGCGGCGCCGGCGCTGACGCCGTGGCCACCGGGACCTTTGCGGTGGCGGCGCTGATCTGCATCCTCGTTGCCGGGCTCACCGCCCGCGCCTACCGGGAAGGTCGCGACCGCTAGTTCAGCAGCTGCCGGATGGCGCGGTCCAGCGCGGGGATGGCGTCGACCTCGTCGGTGAAGACGCGTACCAACTGGTTGTGCTGAGGCAGCCGCTCAATCATCTCGGCGGTGTGGGTGCGCTCGACCGTCCCGGTGATGGGGTCGTACATGGCGACAAAACCGTGATCGGACATGGGGTTGTGGGGCGCGATCTTGGCCGACACCACATCCACCTGCACCCGCGCGCGTGCCGCCACCTCCGGAACCGCATCAAGCAGTCGTTGCTGCAGGGTGGAGAGGTCGATGCCGCGGTGGGCGATGGTCTCGTAGGCGAGGTGCCAGTGCAGCTCGCGGCGGAGGAGGCGGCCCCAGGCATCGCCGAGGCGGCGCTCCTCGCTTCCCGCAGGTGCGCGGATCCAACGCTGCGCCGCCTCTAGCACCGCCCAGTCGTTGAGCTGCAGGTAGTCGTCGCGGTGGTCGAGCGGGTTTCCGGGGAGGAGGAGCGCGATGGTGTCGGCGAAGATCTCGTGCATGGAGAGGTCGAATCGGCGTCCGGTGCGGTGGTGGTACACCTGCGTGTACATGTAGAGGCGCGAGGCCAGGAACATCTGCAGCGCCCCGGCGGCATGCATGTGCAGGACCATGGTGTCGCCGGCGATGAAGGAATAGTGGATGAGCCGCTGCACGTCGACAGGTCCCAGCGCGATGCCGCACATGTACGCGTCGCGACGCACGTAGTCGAGGTTGTCGACGGTGGCGGGCCCGCAGAGGATGGGCTTGCAGGCGCGCAGCCAGCCGGGCGGCTGGTACCCGGGAATGTCTGCGTCGGCCATCACCCACGCGACCCACCTGGGGTCGACGGATTCCCCCGGCTCGAAAGCACCGGAGGGCGAGGCACGCAGGGAGCCGACGATGTCGCCCAGGTCGTTCTCGACCAGCGAGCGACCCACGTCCTCGTGGTCGATGTGCCACGTGGCCAGCACCTCCTGGTCGAAGAAATGCCCGAAGGGGCCGTGCCCGACGTCGTGCAGCAGACCGGCGAGACGCAGCGTCTCTTCGACACACGCCGGCGATGGTGCGTCGGGGAACGCCGCACGCAACGAGGCGTCGATGCGGCGGGCGAAGAGGCTGGCGAGGTGCATGGCGCCGAGGAGGTGGACGAATCGGGAATGCTCGGCGGAGGGGAACACCCACCACGCGGACTGCAGTTGGTGGATGCGGCGCAGCCGCTGCAGCCAGGGAGTGTCGAGAAGAGTGCGCTCGCCCGGTTCGGTCCCCGTGCCGTTGGTGATCTCGATGTATCCGTACAGCGGGTCGGCGATCAGGTTGACCTCGCTGAAGCGGTCCGCCGCCGGCAGCGACGGGTTAGCCACCGGGCGTCGACATCAGGGCTGGCCTCCCGCAGATTGATGGATTCGATCTTTATACGCCACCGAGCGAACTGCACAGGAAGGCCCGCTGGGCTCGTCGGCGATGATGTGGAGATGGAGGCAGCGCGGACCCTCGCCGGATTCGCCGTCACCGCCGATGCCATCGCCGCCACCTCGTCGAAGCGTGCCAAGGTTCGGTTGCTCGCTGATCACCTGATCTGCCTCGACCCCGCGCGGCTGCTCCTGGCCACCCGCTATTTCGCGGGTCGCGTCTTCCCTCCGGGCGACGCGCGCACCCTCAACCTCGGGGGAGCGGCGCTGTACAAGGTGCTCCGCGACGTGGCCGGCCTCGACGAGGCGGTGCTGTCTGCCGCGTACCGGCGCCACGGCGACGCGGGAGACACCACCGGGGAGATTCTGGCGGCGGCTCGGGACGAGGTGGAGGGCGGCGTCGACCTCCTCGATGTGGACGCCGCCCTCGCCGCGGTCGCCCACGCTGCAGGACCGAAGGGCCGCGAGACGGCGTTCGCCGACCTGCTCAGCCGGTGCTCACCCGACGAGGGCCGGTACGCGGTCAAGTTGGTCACCGGCGATCTGCGCATCGGTCTGCGCGAGGGGCTTGTCGAAGAGTCGATCGGGGTCGCGTTCGACCGGCCAGCGACGGAGGTGGCCAGGGCGGTGATGCTGCTCAGTGACCTCGGGGAGGTGGCCTGCCTGGTGGCGCGGGGGGAGAGTGTCGACAGGCCGAAATACTTTGCCCCGTTGCGCTTCATGCTCGCCTCTCCGGTTGCCGACGCGCAGGAGGCGGTGCGCCGGATGGGAGAGGAGGTGTGGGTCGAGGACAAGTACGACGGCATCCGCTGCCAGCTTCATCGCGCCGAGGGCCGCGTGGCGCTGTACAGCCGTGACCTCAACGACATCACCCAGCAATTCCCGGAGGTGGGCGACGCGGCGGCGCACATCCCCGACGTCATCCTCGACGGCGAGATCCTGGCGTTTCGCGACGGCCGGGTGCTGCCCTTCCACGACCTGCAGACGCGCCTGGGGCGGCGCAACCCGCCGGCGGCGATGCGCGAGGCCGTGCCCGTCATCTACGTGGCCTGGGATCTCCTCCTGTACGGCGAGGAGTCATTGCTCGACATGCCGCTGCGCCGGCGACGCGAGCGCCTCGAATCGCTGCAGCTCGGCGAGGGATTCGCGCTCGCCCACCTCGAGCCCGCCGTCGGGGCGGTGGCCGTCGACGAGCGGTTCGCCGCCGCGCGCGCACGTCGCAACGAGGGCCTGATGCTCAAGGATCCTGACTCCGCGTACACGCCGGGCCGGCGCGGGCTCGCCTGGCTGAAGCTCAAGCGGCCGCTGGATACGCTCGACGTCGTCGTCGTCGGCGCCGAGTGGGGGCACGGCAAGCGTCGCGGTGTGCTCAGCGATGTGACCTTCGCCGTCCGCGACTCCGAGGGCGAGCTGGTCACCGTCGGGAAGGCGTACACCGGGCTGACCGATGCGGAGATCGCCGAGATGACCGCTCTGCTGCTCGACATCACAGTCGAGGACCGCGGTTACTACCGCACCGTGCGACCGCAGATCGTGCTCGAGGTCGCCTTCGACGCCGTGCAGCGGTCGACCCGGCACCGCTCCGGCTATGCGCTGCGCTTCCCGCGGATCGCCCGCTGGCGACATGACAAGCCAGTGGATGAGATCGACACGGCGGAACGGGTTGCCGCCATCGCGGAGAGCCAGGCCCACGACCGCGAGCAGCTCATCGACTCGGCGGGGTGAGCGCGGTTGCTCGATGGGGGAGGGCAGGCGAGTCGTTTATCTGCCCGGGTGGGGTATCAGCGCACCGAAGAGGTCGGGAGTGTCGACAGCCGGATCGCCCACCTGCTCGAACGAGGTGAAGCGGGCCCGCAACGCCGCGTATTGAGCCGCGAGCGCTGGATCACCGTATGCCTCGGTGGGATCCCAGGGATGCAGGTAGCGCACCTCGGCGATGCCGGCCTGGAGCATCTCCTTGAGGCAGCCGAAGCACGGTTGGGTCGTCGAGGTCATCGAGGCCCCGAGGGTCTGCTGGCCGAAGCGGGCGGCCGTGAGGATGGCGTTCTGCTCGGCGTGGACGCAGACGCAGATGTCGTAGGCGCCGCCGCGCAGCGCGGTGTTGATGTCGCGCTGCGAGCAGCGATGGCAGCCGCCCTCGCTGCAGTTGGGCATGTCGAAGGGGGTGCCGTTGTAGCCGGTGCTGACCACCCGGCCCTCGCGGGTGATCACCGCCCCCACCCTACGGCCCAGACAGTCGGCACGGGTGCGGGCGGCGAGCGCGATCAGCAGGAAGTAGAGGTTCTTGTCGGGGCGCGGGGTGGGCCCGGACGACTGGCCCGGCGGTGTGGTGGTCATATGCCCACCGTAGCGCGCGGCCGCCCACTGTCGGCGCGAGCGGGTAGGCTGTCCGCCCGCGGGCGGGTAGCTCAGCCGGTTAGAGCACGGGGCTCATAACCCCAGGGTCGCAGGTTCGAATCCTGCCCCGCCCACGTTCAAAAGACCTATAATCGACTCACACTGCGCCGTGGTTGATATCAGTTTGATATCAAAACATGGGCGGCTCTCGGCGGACGTGAGGGAACGATGGCGGTCAAGCAGCGGGGCCATGGCGAAGGGTCGATCGGCTTCTACGGTGGCCGCTGGGTGGCGCAAGCGACAGTGGACGCGGGCGAGCGTCGCCGGTTCTACGGCAAGACGCGAGCCGAGGCCAACGGCAAGCTCCAGGCGGCGCTCGGGGCGGTGCGGGCCGGCCTGCCGGTGCCGACGGATCGCCTGACGGTCGCGGAATACCTGGATGACTGGCTGACGGGGGCGAGCCGGGCGCTGCGGCCCTCGACCGCCTCGACCTATGAGCGGCACATCCGCCTGCACATCCTGCCGACGCTCGGCAGGCTGCCCATCGCGCGGCTGCGTCCGGAACAGCTGGACCGGCTGTACGCCGGGCTTCTGGCCAAGGGTCTGAGCCGGACCAGCGTGCAGCACATCCACGCGATCCTGCGGCGATCACTGTCCCAGGCGACCCGTCGCGGGGTGATCGCGCGCAACCCCACGGACCTGGTCGATCCGCCGGGACGCGACCACCCCGAGATGCAGGTGCTGTCCGTCGATCAAGCGCGGGCGCTCCTGGCGACCGCGAGGACGGGGCGACACGCCGAGTTGGAGGCCCTGTACGTCCTGGCCCTGACCACCGGCATGCGACGAGGGGAGTTGCTCGCGCTCCGATGGGCCGACGTTGACGTCGTCAAACGGACGCTCACGGTCACCGGCACGCTGCAGCGAGTGAAGCGCCCCGATGGCACCTCCGCCCTGGAACGAGCTCAACCCAAGACCAAGACGTCGATGCGGCAGATTCCTCTGACCGTGGCAGCGGTGGACGCGCTCAAGCGACACGCGCAGCGCCAAGGGCAGCTAAGGGCGGTGGCGCGCTCGGAATGGACAGACACCGGCTTGGTGTTCACTAACGAACGCGGCGGTGCCGTGGAGCCCCGCAACCTGCTTTCCAGGTCCTTCGCACGGCTGCTGTCGGAAGCCGGGATCCCCCACGTGCGCTTCCACGACCTCCGCCACACGGCGGCCACCCTCATGGCCGCCCAGGGGGTGCACACGAAGGTGGTGTCCGAGATGCTCGGGCACGCCTCGGTCGGGATCACGCTCGACCTGTACTCGCACGTCACGCCGTCGATGGCCCAGCAGGCCGTGACCGCCATGGGAAACCTGTTCGATGGCGGCTGATCGAACGTGGCGGAGGGGCATCGGTAGGTGATCGCCTTCGTCGACGAGTCGATCCTGCTGGCCGGCCATGGCTGCTACGTGCTCGGCGATTGCCAGCTCCGGTGGGGAAGGCCGGCCGACCGCGGTACTGGCGCGGCGGCGCCGGCGAGGGCCATGGCGCTGGACAGCGCCGTTCCATCTTGTCCGGGGCGGTGGTGGCAGCGAGCGCGAGGACGTCCAATACCTGCAGTGATGCGCGGCGTGGCCGGGCGGAGGGATGCAGCCGGGTGTCCCGTCGCGCGCGGGCAGCAGGAGTAGACTCCTACACGTTCGTGGAGGATGAAAAGAGCGTGGTCTTGCGTCGGACTGTTGTACGGCCGCGTTGGAAGCTGGGGCTTTGCAGCGCCTCGCTGCTTGTCATGCAAACGTTGTGGTCGACGGCCTCCGCACTGCCGGTTCAAGCGGCGCCGGGGCCGGGAAACGAAGACGGTATCCTCGTGAGCGGCAGCTCGGTCGGGAAACTCACCACCTCGCCGCCACTGCTATCCCCCGCGTTCTCGCAGTCGACTCACGACTATGTCGTCCACTGCCAGTCGGGCACAAACGTGATCAGCTTCACGCTGACAGCGTCGTCCGGGACTATCCAGGTCGGCTCGCAAAGCGGCTCAGCGGTGACAGTGTCAAAGAGCCTCGTCGAGAACCAGCCGGAGATCGTCCAGGCTCCCGATCCGAGCAACCCCACGGGGCCACCAACCCAGTACTGGATCCGGTGCCTCCCTCACGACTTCCCAGCGATCACAGCCACCAGGTCGGGGGCGGGCCCCAGCCCGGGCTACTACCTCACCGGGAACATCAGCAAGCCCTCGGGCGGACCCAGCCTCTACGCCATGATCCTCGACACCAACGGCACCCCCGTCTGGTACCAGCCGGCGCCCCTGGCTCCCATCAATGTCGAGCTGCTCCCCAATGACACGCTGGCGTGGTCCCCGTTCAACGGTCCCGGCGTGGGAGCAACTCCCGGGGAGGGCTACCAACTGTTCTCACTCGATACCCAGACGACAGGGCAGCAGCCCTCGCCGGTGCAGCCGCCGGACCTCCACGAGCTCCTCCAGCTCCCCAACGGCGACCGCATGGAGATCGCCAGCCCGGTGCGGACGTGTTCACCCGGCTGTCTCGGATCAAGCTTCCCCACCGTCACCAACAACTCGTTCGTCGACTGCGTTGTCGAGGAGGTCGACCCGTCCGGGAACCTGGTGTGGAGCTGGGACGCCTTCCAGCACATCGCCCCGACGGAGAACAGAATCGCCAACGTCCTCACGATCGGCGGTCAGAATGTCGCCGACGTCTACCACTGCAACTCGATCGACGTCGATCCCGCTGTCGCCAATCCCCGGAGCGCCGACGTGCTCATCTCACAGCGCGACACCAGCGCCGTGTACCGGATCAACCGGGAGAACAGCGCCATAGCCAGCGGCAGGATCCTGTGGAAGCTCGGTGGATCCTCCCCGAACTACGACAACGCGCCCGTCCTGACCATAAACAACGATACCGAGACGACGATCTCCGGACAGCACGACGCGCGCTTCGAGAGCAACGGTGACGTCTCCGTGTACGACGATCATACCGGTCTGACCGGACCGGCGCGCGGCGTGCAATACCATATTGACTCGCCACCGAGGACGGCGACGCTCGACTGGTCCTACGCCGCACCAGACGGCAACAGCGCGGTGGCAACCGGAAGCTTCCGGCGCTATGCAGGCGGCACCGACAACGTGATCGGCTGGGGGTACAAGGCTGCGCCCATGATGAGCGAGGTCGACCTCACGGGCAATCCGCTGCTCACCTTCAGCTTCGCTCCCGGTGTGTACGAGTACCGATTCGTCAAGGTCCCGCTCAGCGCCATCAACATCAATCTGCTTCGCGAGACGGCGGGGATCCCGTCGCCATCGTCTGCGGCTCGCACGGTTCACATGGCCGCGTTGGACGGTCCTGGGCACGGCGCCTCCGCCGTCGAGGTCAGCGACTCGAGCATTTGGGTTGAGCACAACCTTGGCAACGGCAGCCTCGGACCGCCTCAGCTCGGGGCGACCAACGGTCCTTACTACGGCAACATCGGCACCTATATCGCCGACATCGACGGTCAGGGCAAGGCCTCGGCCGTCGCCGTCGACAGCTCGACCATCTGGGTCGAACCCAACCTCGGCAACGACACCTTCGGTCCGCCTCAGCTGGGTGCAAGCAACGGACCCTTCTACGGCAGCGTCGGCACGTACCTGGCCGATATCGACGGCCACGGCCGGTCTTCAGCCATCGCCGTCAACCCCTCGGGCGTCTGGATCGAGCGCAACCTCGGCAGCGACACCTTCGGGCCACCGCAGCTGGCCTCGGGCAACGCACCGTTCTACGGGAACATCGGCACCTACCTCGCCGATATCGATGGGAGTGGTCGCGCCTCGCTGATCGCTGTGGACAGCACGAGCACCTGGATCGAGCGCAACCTCGGCAACGACACCTTCGGTCCGCCCCAGTTCGCAGCCGGCTACGCGGCGTTCTACGGAGGCGTGGGCACCTACGTCGCCGACATCGACGGGGCTGGTCACGGCGCTTCGGTGATCGCCGTCAACAGCTCGAATATCTGGATCGAGCACAACCTCGGCAACGACAGCTTCGGCTCGCCCCAGTTCGCCGCGGGCAATCTACCCTTCTATGGAAGCGTGAGCACCGCCATGGCGGACATCGACGGGCAGGGCTTTGCTTCGGCCATCGCCGCCAACACCTCCAACATCTGGGTCGAGAGGAACCAGAGCAACGACACCTTCGGTGAGCCCCAGCAGGCCGTCGACAGCGGCCCCTTCTACGGGACGCACTGAGCAAGACGCGCTGCGCAATAACCCGTGCCACCTCGCGGGGATGAGTCAAGTAGGCCGTCTATAATGGCCCGATGGTCCGGTCGCGCGGCCACTGCAGGCTCGCTGCTGCTCTGATCCCTCTGGCGGCCGTCGCGTCTGCATGCGACAGCGTTGCGGCGCCCGTCCTCACCAGCGCGACGGGCATCCACAAGATCAAGCACATCATCGTGATCATGCAGGAGAACCGATCCTTCGACCAGTACTTCGGCACCTATCCCGGCGCAGACGGCTTCCCCGCCCAGGGGGGTCATTTCACCACCTGCGTTCCCGACCGCGCCACGCACAGCTGTTTCTACCCCTTCCACGACGCCGCGGATGAGAACGTCGGCGGACCACACGGTGACGCCGCCGCCAAGGCCGACATCGACCGCGGCCGCATGGACGGGTTCGTCGCTCAGGCCCGTGCTGGAATGACCGGTTGTGCCAACTCTGTCAACCCACTGTGCACCAACGCCAGCGGACCGCCCGACGTGATGGGTTACCACGATGCACGTGAGATTCCCAACTACTGGGCGTACGCGAGCAACTTCGTGCTCCAGGACCACATGTTCGAGCCCAACGCCTCCTGGAGCCTCCCTCAACATCTGTTCATGGTCTCGGAGTGGTCGGCGCTCTGCAAGACGGCCGATCCCTTCAGCTGCCGCAACGCCCTGGAATCGCCGGCAAACCCTCTCGATCCCGGGTTCGGAATCAGGAACCCACGGACGGCCCCGGACTACGCCTGGAGCGACCTGACGTACCTCCTCCACAAGAGCAACGTGTCATGGAAGTACTTCGTCGAAGGTGGTACTCAGCCGGACTGTGCGGACAGCTCCGCCACCACGTGCCCCGCCGTTGCGCAGGACGCCAGGACACCCGGCATCTGGAATCCACTCCCGTACTTCGACACTGTCAAACAGGATGGCCAGGTATCCGACATCACCGACGCATCGAACTACTTCGCCGAAGCCCGGAACGGCACTCTGCCGGCGGTGTCGTGGATCACCCCCTCCGACCAGCACAGCGAGCATCCGACCGCCCTCGTCTCGGCAGGGCAGGCGTGGACGACCCGTCTGATCAACGCGGCAATGCAGGGTCCGGACTGGAGCAGCACGGCGGTCTTTCTGAGCTGGGACGACTGGGGAGGCTTCTACGATCACGTGGTCCCGCCAACGGTTGACGCCAATGGTTACGGCCTCCGCGTCCCCGGCATCGTGATCAGTCCCTACGCACGCCAGGGGTACATCGACCACGCCATCTACAGCCAGGACGCGTATGTGAAGTTCATCGAGGACGATTTCCTGGGTGGCGCGCGACTCGACCCTGCCACCGACGGCCGCCCCGATCCACGACCAACCGTGCGTGAAGACGTGCCGCTGTTGGGTGATCTGACCAGCGATTTCGACTTCAGTCAGCCACCGCGTTCGCCGTTGATCCTGCCGCCCTACCCGCCGCCCGGTCCGGCTTCCTCGCCTGGCTGACGGAATGACACGGCCAGCCCCTGGACGACCTGGAACAGGGGCGCCCGCGAGAACACGTGGGACATGACCACGAGCTTGACCGATCGGTCACCCCCACCAACGACCACACGCTCCCGCTCGAGCACGGCTGCATCGACCCGCACCGGGATCAGCGCGTTGGGCAGACCGAACGGCGTCACTCCCCCGATCTCCATGCCCGTCAACTCCGCGGTCTGTTGGGGCGGCGCGAAGCTCGCGCGGCGCACACCCATCAGCTCACAGCACCGTCCGTTGACATCGAGTCGTGTGGTCGCCAAGACCAGCGTCGCCAGGTGCTGCCCTGCCGGCCGGCGGGAGGCGACGACTATGCAGTTGGCGGAATCCTCCGGGTCGAACCCGTACGCGTCGCAGAAGGCTGCGGTGTCGGCCAGCGACGGATCGCACGCCACTATCTCGTACTCGATGCCGAGCGCGGCCAGCGCATGGCGCACTGCCGGGTGAGAGATCGCGGGGTTCATGGGTGATGGACCAGGCATGCGTCGCTGCTGTCGATCTCCTCCGCCTCCGGCTCTGCTGCTGGCGTCCTATGCCGGAGGCCCGGGCGAGAGTGTCACGATCGCCTGGCGGCTCGCACCTGCGGGATCGCGCCAGGTCACCGTGGTTCGGTCACCAGGCCGCCTGCCCTTGATGGCGGCGCCGAGGTCAGCGACCGAATGAACCGGGATGGCGCCGACCGCGGTGATGACGTCGCCGCCGCTGATCCCAGCGGACGCGGCGGCGTCGCCTGGCGTGGTGCTGCCGACACGGGCGCCGTCAACGCCACTGGCATCGGCAACGCTCACCCCGAGAATGCCGCTGTGGGCTCCTTGGATGTACGCGGAGGTGACCCCACTTAGGATCTGGTGGGCGATGGCCAGGGCGGTGGTGATGGGGATGGCTGCACCGAAGCTGCTGGACGCAGACCCAGAGTTGGGAAGCGAGCCGGCGGTGTCCATTCCGATCACCTGCCCCGCCGCGTTGAGGAGCGGGCCGCCCGAATCACCAGGCTGGATGGGAGCGCTGAACTGGATCAGACCGTTGAGAGTGGTCGTGGCATCGGCGGTTTCACCGCTCACCGTCAGGGTCTCGTCGAGCGAGGTGACGACGCCGATTGCCGACACCGGCGCACCGTCGTCCTGCCCGCCGACCGCAAGGCCCAGGTGCGAAGGGCCGCCCGCAAAGCCATCCCCGCCGGCCGCACGTTCCACTGGACCAAGGAGCGTCCGGTGGTCCGTCAGGCGATGTTGCAGGTGCTCAGCGACCACGCCACGCATCTCTTCGCGTACAGCCATCGGCCGGCGGTGCGCCGAGAGCACGAGAGCGCTCGAGTCCTGCTGCTCAACGCGCTACTCGATGATCTGAGCGAGGCCAAGGTCCTCGAGTTGGTGCTGGAGTCACGCCAAGACCACAACGACGCCAGAGACCGGCAGGTCATCGGCTCGCGCCACCAGCACGGCGATGCCAGCCTCGACTACCGGCACGAGGGCCCGCGCCAAGAGCCGCTCCTCTGGCTGGCAGATGCTCTCGCCGGTGCCGTGATGTCCCAAATCCGCAAGGACAATCGGTACGTAGCCGCCCTACCCGCAGATCGACTGACCATCCGGACCCTTCAACGGCCGCGGCCCCAGGGTCCCGCGCATCCGTCGGTAAACCTGGGACCAGCTCCCGCGGCTATTGCCTTGGGCTACGCACATGATAACCCCGGGCGCGCGGGTTTCAAGCTGGGGCGGGCGACGTCCGGGAGCGGCCAGGTAGGGTCGGGCGAGTTCGGACCTCGGCAAACAACGTCCGCGTCGTGCCGCTAGCGCGCGCTCGTGGTCGTCCTCGAGGGTGTCAACGAAGGTGTCGCGAGAGGACGAGGGAGAGCAAGGCGTGAGCGACCGTCGCCTTTGCTGATCGCAGGCCGGTCAGCTTGGCTGCCGAGGGCTCCCGTCGACGAGTGCAGTCCGGGCGCGGCGTCACCGAAGGTCACGGTCCGGGGATCGGTCATAGAACAGCCGTCGGCCGGCTGGCCAGGAGGCTGAAGGAGAAGGGCACGCGCGGCATATCGGCGGGGGTGGTCCAGTTGCCCTCCGCGTTCGCTACGAGCCAGGGGAAACGAGGCCACACTGTCCAATCGTGCTCGATCAACCATTCGAGGCGAAGTCCGTGACGGAGCAGGGCGGTCACCGTCTCGCCGATTCCATGGTTCCACTCGTAGGTGCGCCGGTTTGCGATCGGGCGGTCGGCGTCCGTATACGTCTCTTGTGAGTCCCCTGCGTACGGCTCAGCCTCCTCGAAATACGTGTGCTCGAAGGCCATCTGGTCGTCCGCAAGTGCCCACGCTAGCGGATGCCCGTCATGGAGGTAGAACCGTCCACCGGGAGCGACTAGGGCGCTGACCTGCTCTGCCCACTGATCCACGCTCGGAAGCCAGCACAGCGCTCCCAGGCTGACGTACACGATGTCGAAGGTGGCGTGCCCTAGCCTACGCCGCAGTGATCGCAGTCTCGGGGATCGTCGCCGACGGGTTCATCACAGGTGGCTCGTTGATCTCGGCGGTGTTTGCGCCAATCATCCCGGCGGCGGTAGCGATTGCCATCTTCAAGTACCGCCTCTATGACATCGACGTCGTCATCAGCCGCACCCTGGTGTACGGCGCACTGGCCGGGTTCATCACCGCGGTCTACGTGGGCATCGCAGTCGGCATTGGCACGCTTGTCGGCAGTGGCGGCAAGCCCAACCTTGGGCTGTCCATCCTGGCCACCGCGATCGTGGCGGTCGGATTCCAGCCGGCCCGCGAGCGTCTCCAGAAGGTCGCCAATCGGCTGGTCTACGGGAAGCGAGCCACACCGTACGAGGTGCTGTCGCAGTTCTCAGAACGCGTTGCCGAGTCGTACGCCAGCGATGACGTGCTGCCGCGCATGGCGCGCGTGCTCGCCGAAGGGACTGCTGCTGAAGTCGCCGAAGTCTGGCTGCGCAGCGGGGACGCGCTGCAACGCACGGCGGCGTTTCCGCTGGACAGCGCGATGCCCTCCACGGTGCACTTGAACGGCAGTGCGGAAGTAGGCATCGAGACCGCCGATCGGTCAGTCCTGGTGCGCCACCAGGGCGAGCTGCTCGGGGCTTTGACCGTCACCAAGCGCCGCGGCGAGTCGCTCACCCCGATCGAGATCAAGCTCATGGACGACCTTGCCCATCAGGCTGGTCTGGTCCTCAAGAACGTGGGCCTGACCTCAGACCTGCAGGCCCGTCTCGTCGACCTCCGCGCCTCCCGGCAGCGGCTGGTAGCCGCCCAGGACGACGAGCGCCGCCGGCTGGAGCGCAACCTTCACGACGGTGCCCAGCAACACCTGGTCGCCCTCAAGGTGAAGCTCGGCCTGGCGGAGATGGTGGCGACGCGCGACCCGGAGAAGGCGAGGGCTGCGATCGCCGAGCTCAAGCAGGACGCCGACGACGCACTGGAAACCCTTCGTGACCTGGCCCGCGGCATCTATCCACCACTCCTCGCCGACAAAGGTCTGTCCACCGCCCTGCAGGCTCAGGCACGCAAGGCCACCCTGCCGGTCACCATCGAGGCGGACGGCGTCGGTCGCTACCCCCAGGACACCGAGGCTGCCCTGTACTTCTGCATCCTTGAAGCCCTGCAGAACATCCAGAAGTACGCCCAGGCGTCGAGGGCTGTGGTGCGCCTCCGCGAGGAGGGGGGTGAGCTGTCCGTCGAGGTTGCCGACGACGGCCGCGGCTTTGATGTCAGCACAACCATTCGTGGCAACGGGCTCACCAACATGGAGGACCGCCTCGACGCGCTGGGCGGGACCCTACAGATCATGTCCAGGCCCGGGGGCGGTACCACTCTGCGCGTGATCCTTCCCGCAGCCTCCGCCGTGGCGGTGAGCGGCTAGTTCGGCGTGGCCGTGCACCGGGAGGTGCACACGCATAGGCGGCCCGACGCTCCTGATCTTGTTCGCCGTCTTGCCATTTCCCGACGGCAAGCTACCCGGCAGGCGATGGCGACGGCTGCTGTCGTGCTGGTGCGGTTCAGTATCCTGGCGGTCGTCGACCCTGAACGATCCAGCCGCTCATGCGAAGGCCGAATCTCCGTGCCCGCCCGTGATACACAGCGCGGCCGGAGACCCACCCAACCACGTCCTTCTTGCGGCTGAGCTGACGTGGCGAGCGGGGCGCGTCGCCCCTGTATCAGAAGACAGGCATCCCCGGGGTAAAGCGTGAGCTTGGCGGGGAGAGGATTCGAACCTCGGCCCGGTCGGGTGATCAGCGCGCCGCCTCCGGCAGCGCACCCAGGCGCTGCTTCACCTCGGCCAGGTTTGAATAAGCGACTGCCCGGCCCACCCGGCGACTCGTCCATCACTCGACGAGTCGCAGGATCTCCAGTTGCTGGTCGGTGGCGCCGTTGTCGCGGGTGACAACCGGATTGGGGTGATTACCGCTCGAGACCGCCCAGAAGCCGCAGTAGATCTGCCCGACGTCCTCCATCGACTGGTTCGACTTGAACATGATCTCCTGGCCCGGCAGGAAGACGGTGCCTACGAAGAGGGAGTCGCTGCAGCAGCCAGTCGACCCATCGGTCAGGGCGATCGGACACGTGTTCACGCCGGGTGAGCAAGATGCGCTACTCGGGTTGGCACAGATAACGCAGGTGTCCACCTGAGTAGGTGTGCTGTCGAATGTCGTTGGGATATTTGTGGTCTGAGCGCCTGGGCATGTTGTTGTGAGATTGGGAGGCGACGACGGACTAAACAGGTTGTAGATGGCGGTTTTCGCGGTGGGGTCGTTGGAGGTATAGTCCCACGACGTCATGTAGTCGAGGCCGCTCTTGTCCACAACGTTCACCGAAGAGCCCACTCCGAGCACGAGGTCCACGCAGTTGATGTCACCCGTGGCGAAACTTACATTTATGGTGCAAGCATTGGTCACCGGATAAATACCGGCGGGCGTCGTCGAGCTCACGGTAGTGCCGCAAAGTAGGGCTGGCTTGTTCGGCGTAGGCAATGTGATGGTTGGGACGGTGGGGCTAACCTGGAGGCACTGCAAGCCGTTCAGGTCCCGCGTCGGGGTGGCGCCGGCCGGGCAGTTGGCTGGCGGAGACTGTAACGTCTGCGTCGCGATTTTACCGAGGGAACACGCCGTTGAACCATATATCGGATCGCCATTGGGAACGCCGTTTTGACTCACGGGTGGCAAGGAGCCGAAGGTGACGTGACCCTGATCATCGACATCACTGTCTGGTGCTACGCCGGGGTCGCTGTCTGGATCGCCGGCAGGCTCGTTCCCAGGAAGCTCGGAGACGCACAGCCCGGCATTGGACTTGCTCGATCCCACGTAGCCAGACCCGACGTAGGCATCACCGACGATTGTTTCCGGCTGGTTCCCCGAGTCCACCTCGGTTGATGCGAAGAAGGTGTAGCTGTACGGACTGGGTGGGCCGGAATGGTACGCCACGGCACGCGCGCCCACGGTGGACGTGGCGGCCCCGACGAAGGCGCCGAAGTTGTTGGAGACATTCACGGACATGTCGACCTCGAAGTCGTTCTGCGTCACGTTCGTGGGGGCCTTGGCCGTCTGCGGAGGTGTGCTGATCTTCACCGTGTAGTTCAGGTAGTTCACCGTCTCGCACAGTCCCGCGAGGGTACCGATGGTGCAGGCTGTCGCGGTGCTACTTCCGGTCCAGTTGTTGGGGAAGCTCTGGTTCTGTTGGATCGTCGACAGTGCGTCAGTGAGTCCCAGCTGCTGCTGCGCAGTTGTCGGCACCCTTTGCAGGTCGGTCGCACCCGCGAGCGCTGCTGCGTCAGCAACGTTCTGCAAGGTACGCTGGTTGAAGGTGTGCAGTGACAGATCGACCGTCAGCGCCATGCCGCCAAGGATCACGGTCCCCATCAGCGCCGTGATGACCACCACCTGGCCTGCTTGGCTTGTCCTACGCCTACGTCTACGTCGCATCGCTCAGTCCTTCAGTGTGCCGCCGCCGACATCATGGTGCAGGGTTCTACCCGCATCACCACGCTGGTGGAGATCGTTCGATAGGTCTGGCCCGATGTGGCCAATAGGTTGTTGAGAAATGGAACGAAGATTGGCACGTTGTTGCTGACCTTCACCGTCACGTAGCCGTCGCCAACCCAGCTCGAGCTGCCGACTGTTGCGCAGGCGGTACCCGCTGTGCCCGGATAAACTGTTGTATCGACGGTGCCCAGAAGTCCCTTTGACTGAGCCACCGCTTGACACACCACGTTGCTGGGGGCGGTGGCGCAACTGACGGAGCTCGAGCAGCCGGCGCCCGGCGTGCAAAGGCCGGTGTCGGCCGTACCGCCGGTACCGAACGCTGTCGAATTGACTGGCTGCTCGGTGGCGACCTTGGCGGCGTCGTGAGCGGTGCTCGCCACCGTGATTCCGGCGTAGAGGATCGCCGCGACCTGCGCCGCGCCCACGATGAGCACGATGAGTATTGGCGCGATCAGCGCGAATTCCACCAGCGATTGGCCGCGCGTGCGGCGAGTGCGCGCAGCCCGGCGCTGCACGCTCATTGCTCGCACGTCGCCTCACCGGTGGCGGAGATTAGCCTCGTAGTTCCGCCGGAGGGATTCGCGAAGAGGTTGCCCACCAGCGGCAGATACAGCGGCTGCGCGTAGTTGATGGATACCTCAACGCTGCCGCCCGAGGTGCACTGTGTCACCACCGTTCCGGCACTGGTCACGTTGGCGCTGGCGACCGCGACGGAGCTGCTGTTGGCATAGACGGCCACCGTTGCCTGGCCTGCCAGGGTGGGATCAACCTGCGTGACCCGGGAGTTGATGTAGTTGAGGATCGACGCGGTGGTACAGGGAGTTCCATCCGGCAGCGTCGGCGGCGGCGACGTGATCTGCGGCGAGGAGGTGGCGGTTGCGTCCGTTTGAGTCCCGCAGATCGCGGCTGCGCGGGCGCCGTCGCGAACCGCCTGCGTGAGCTGGATCTCGTGCAGGACGATGACGCCCAGGATGACGGTTCCGATGAGCAGCAGGAACGCGAGCGGGCCGATCAGAGCGAACTCAACCATCGCCTGTCCGCGGGCGTGCCTGCGCCGCCGCCGACCGGGCATGTCGAGGACGCGGGAACCGCTCATCACGGGGATGATCGCGCCAAACGAACTTCCCCAAAGCCGGCACCATCGGTCCGTTACATGTCCGGCGCGCCCCCGGGACGGCCTCGTCTTCCTTGGATCGCGGGCGCGGTGCGACCAGGCATCGCCCCGGGCTCAGGCCGCACCACGATCGTCACCGCGCCGACCGGGTCTGGGGTCGACCCGGCCGTTACGGTGCCGTTGCGGAGCCGCCGTGCGACGTCGGAGGGCAGGGACGCGAATCTGACATTCCGTTGCCGGCTACGGTCAGAGGGGTGCCCTTGCGGGTGTCAGCGCTCTGCTGCCGCGGGCCGGGCAAGTGCCCGGCCCTCCTGCCAGTTGCGGACGGAACAGCCCTCAGCCCTGGGCGGAATGATTGCGGCGGCGCAGCCGGCGGGCCACACCGGCGATGAGCCGGTTGCTCCGGCGGTATCCGCCGTGGCGGGTCGTGGCTGCGAGCATGTACTCCTGCTCGCGGATCTGCGCCAACTCGTACAGCTGGGTGTTCATCATTTCTTTCTCCTTGTCGTCACCGACGAAACCTGGTCACTGGTGATACTATAGACCCTGAGCCCGTCACCTGTCAACCTGCTACGACGGTGACGAATCACCTAGGAGGACGACGACCGTGGATGACCCACCAGCCACCCGAGAACCGGCCCCCGGTGCCCTCGCGCTGGTCCAGGATTTCGTCAACACCGCCGAGCTTCCCGGTGGCTACGACGAGCTCGCCGACATCCCGGCCACGGCGGTGTGGCTGACCGCGCACGGCTTCGAGGTCGATCCGGATGAGGCGCAGCGGCGCCGCATCGTCGAAACCCGCGAGCACCTGCGCATCCTGCTGGGCGTCAACAGCAGCCAGCCCCTCCCCGACGCCTCGAAGGCCAGGCTGAGCCGGCTTCTCGACGCCGCCGCCGTCCATCCGGTGGTGGATTCCGACGGCGTGCACCTGGCCTCCGCCGCCCGTGGCGTGGACGGTTTCCTCGCCGCGCTCCTGTCCTCCCTGGTGCAGAGCACCATCGATGGCAGCTTCCGCCGCCTCAAGGTGTGCCGCTCCGACACCTGCCAATGGACCTTCTACGACAACTCCAAGAACGGGTGCGGTGCCTGGTGCAGCATGAGGTCGTGCGGCAGCCGGGCGAAGGCAAAGGCCTACCGTGATCGCCACCGCCAGGAGGATGCCGCCGCCGGCGACCCGTCCGTGACCGCGGTGGTGACCGGGCGCGCTCGGCGCCCGAGGCTTCTCCGACGAGGTGCCTGAGGACAGGAGTCCGCGCGCGGCCGAGGAACGCCTGAGGGCCTGACGAGGTGATCATTCCGTACATCACAGAGTGTTTCCGCGCGGACCTGGGTGGAACGCGAAGGAGAGCTGATCCACGATGAGCTCGCCATCATGGACCGGGCAGGGCGCATCCAGCTTCCCCGCGCCTATGTCGAGCGCCTGGGGCTCAGCGGGCGGGTGCGCCTCCACCTCGAGGGCGACCGCATCGTCATCCTTCCGGCCGCTGGAGACGACGGTGCCTGAGGTGGTTGTCGCCATCGGCCTGGTTCGCGAGTTCGCCAGTGGCACGCAGCGGATCCGCGCGGTCGACGGCGTCGATCTCACGGTGGCGGCGGGGGAGCTGGTCATGGTGCTGGGGAGATCGGGAGCGGGCAAGACCACCTTGCTCAGCCTGATCGGTGCCCTGGACCGTCCTGACAGCGGGAGTGTGACCGTCGCCTGGCAACGCCTCGAGGATTTCAGTGGCGCTGAGCGCGACAGGTTTCTGCAGATGTCCGTCGGCTGGGTGTTCCAGACCTCCGGTCTGCTCCCTCTGCTGACCGCGGAGGAGAACGTCGCGCTGCCGCTCCTGCTGGCGGGCTTCACCGCTGCCGATGCAGAGCATCGGGCCGCCGAGGTGCTGGCCATGGTCGGGCTCACCAGCCGCGGCGCCCACACGTCGGCTGAGCTGTCAGGAGGCGAGCAGCAGCGCGTGGCGCTGGCCCGGGCGCTGGCCAAACGGCCCGCTGTGCTCATCGCCGATGAGCCGACCGCGCAGCTCCACAGCGAGACCGCGGCGAGCATCATGGATCTGCTCCGCGTGGTGGCGGGCACCGGCACAGCGGTGCTGATGGCCACCCACGATCGGCTGGCGGTGGACTACGCGGACCGGGTGCTGACCATGGAGGACGGCCGGCTCGCCGCGGCGATCTAGCTGAACGAGACATCGTGCGCGGGGAACACGCCGTCACCATCCGTCGCCCTGCCGACGTGGTCTTCGCTCTTATCGCCGACGGCTCGCGGAATGCCAGCTGGCGCCCCTGGGTGATGGAGGTGCGCCTGCACTCAGGCAACGGTGGGGAGGGGAGTGAGTGGCGTCAACTGGTGCGCGGCCCAGGTGGCAAACCCGCGGACTCCGATTACGTCGTCACCTCCTGCCGCCCTCCTCACCTCTACGCGTACCAGGTGACCAGCGGTCCGGTGCGCGCGACCGCCGTGTACACGCTGACCGAACCGGATCCCGGTGAAACCACCGTCTCCCTGGTGCTCACCCTCAGCCCACGGGGCGCCCTGCGTCTGCTCACCGGATTCGTCCTGCGTCAGATGGTCGACGAGCTGGACAGCCTGGAGCGGATCGGGGAGGTGCTCAGCCGGCCCGACGGGGTCTCGGCCCAGCCACCGTCATCCTGACGCCGGCTCGATGAGCTCGATTCGATTCCCGAACGGGTCGTCGACGTACACGTGGCGGCGGCCATCGAGCGCTTCCGCGCCCTGCACGGACACACCCGCGCCGGCCAGAGCCGCGACGAGGCCGTCGAGACCGTCGACGGTGAGAGCCGGATGCGCTTTGCGCGCCGGCCGGAAGTCGGGCTCGATGCCGAGGTGGATCCTGACTGCGCCGGACTCGAACCAGCAGCCACCGCGTCCGGCGAGACGCTCGGGCTTGGGGACGCGAGGGATCCCGAGCAAGCGCTCGTAAAAGACGGTGGCTCGTGCCTCCTCGCCGGGCGGCATGGCCAGCTGGACGTGGTCGAGGGCGCGAACCGGCACCGGCCGATTGTGACGCCGGCGCCGGTGTCCGGTGCCTCCTCCCGCTGAGCCGGCTCAGCCGCCGATCGCCGACGCCGGCAGAGAGCGAGCATGTGCTCGGGCTGTCTCAGTGCGTCCCGGTCACGACTCCATACCCGGTGTGAAATCAGGGCCGACGATCTCGTACAGCACGTGGTCCTGCCAGGCGCCGGCGACGAAGAGGTAGCGCCGCAGCACACCGATGCGGGTGAACCCCGCCTTCTCCAGAACGCGCTGCGAGCCGAGATTGCTGGGCATCGCCCCCGCGTCGAGGCGGTGAAGTCCCAGCTCGCCGAAGCCCTCTGCGATGACCAGGCGGAGCGCCGCTGTGGCCACGCCTCTGCCTCGGAATGCTCCGTCCACCATGTAGCCCACGTTGGCCTCCTGCACAGCACCGCGGTGGATGCCGTGGAGGTCGAGGTCACCGGCGAGGGCGCCGTCAACACGAATCGTCCACGAGACGCGCGTGCCCTGTTCGCACTGCTTGAGGATTCCGTCGATCCGTTCGCCTTCGCCCTCTTCGGTGTAGATGTCGCGCGCCTGCGGTGGGCTGACCCTTTCGATGTCGGCGCGATTGCGTGCGTTCATCGCCGCCATCTCGCTCGCGTCGGATCGCCGCAGGGCGCGCAGCGAGACCCGGGCATCGCCGATGCTCTCGCCCGTCACCTCTGCGCCATCCGGGATCGCCACGTGTCTGCGGTGTTCACCGGCGCACCCTACAGCAGGCGGGGCCGTGGGGCTCTCCCGAGCTCGCCTCAGAGCGGGTGGCTCTGACCCAGTGACTCCGTCTCGGCGGTCGGCGCCTCACCCCCTGCCTCGCGCGCCGCCGGGAGAGCCCGCCCCTGGAGGTCCACGAAGGGCTGCACCAGATCCACCGGGAGGGGCACGACCACCACCGTCGAATCGCTGCTGCGCACGTCGCTGAGGGCTTGAAGGAAGCGGATCTGTACATCCCGGGGCTGGCCGGCCAGGATCTTGGCAGTGGCCTGGAGCTGACGGGCCACGTCGGCCGCGGTCTCAGAGTGAGGGCGCTCCGTTCGCTGGCCGCCGCGCTCCTCAGCGTGGCGGGCCATGGCACGCTGCATCGCTTCGGGCAGCACGACGTCCTCGAGGTCCACCGACGTGATGCGGATCCCCCATGGCTCGGTGCGGGCATCGACAAAACGAGCCAGCGCATCGCGCATCGCCGCCTGGTTGAGGAGCAGCTCGCGCAGACCGGTGGCGGCGACCACGTCGCGTAGTGCAGCGTGAACCAGTTGCGCGGTGGATTGCCGGTAGTCGACTACGCGGGTCACGGCGAGAAGCGGGTTGACCACCTGGAGGTGAACTGCCGCGCTGACACGGACCGGCACCCCATCGTGGGTGATCACCTCGTGGGCAGGGATCTCGAGGGGAGCGCTGCGCAGGTCCACCTTGGTGAGGCGGTCGACGCCGAGCGGCAGGATGTAGCGGAGGCCGGGTTGGAGCATCGGACGGCGCCGCCCGAAGCGGAGGACAACCCCGCGCTGGTACTCCCTGACGATGCGCAGACCGCTGAGGAGGACAATCAGTACGCAACTGCCCCCGACGATTGTCGCGATGATGCCCGGCTCCACGACCCCCTCCACAGCTTCGGGCCATTGTAGCCGTCCGTCCGGTTCATTTGCACCGTCCGACGCGATTGATCGGCGTGCCCGGTTCCCCAAGCCTCCGCGGGCCGTCCGTCCGGGTTAGCGGAGGGAGTACGTTGCCGGGCGGTCGGAGGACACAGTCACGCGGGCACCCGCGCGCTCGAGCAGACGCCGTACCTGCTGACCGGTGACCTCGGCGCCGTCGAGCCGCTGGCGGATGGCCGCGATGGCCAGTGGCCGGCCGCTGCCGCGCAGCACCTGGAAGACGCGATCCTCGAGGGAGGACGATGCTTCTGCCCCGCCCCGGCGGCGCCGCGTCCCGTTGACGCTGCCGTTGCCGGCGCTGCCCGAGGTCGGTGCGGCCTCCTTGCCGGCCGGCGCCACGGCCGCCACCGGCGCCTCGTCCAATGCGGCGGCGGCCGTGGACAGGTCCTGCGGCTGCTGGGGTGGCGCCGGCATCGAGATGGTGGTGCGGCCCTGCACCTCACCGCGCAGCCGCGCCATCAGCGCGGGCAGATCGTCGAGCACCTGGCGCACGAACGCCGGATTGCCGCTGACCTCGATCTCCTTGTCGCCATCACGGAGCCGCACCCTGTGGTCCGGTGGTGGCATATCGCCGCCGCGGGTGGGCGGGCGGACGAAGGGACGCTGGGTCGCGAACCCGGGACGATCCATGGGCGGCCGGTCGCCGCGCTCAGCACCGGGGCCCCCGGGACGGTCGGTGCGGTTGCGGTCGAAGGGCGCGCCGCGAAACGGACGGCGATCGTCCGGGCTCACCAGCTCAACTCTTGGCGCCTTCGCCCTTGGTCGACACCGAGCCTGACACCACCCCGTTGGAGCCGCCGGCGCTGTCGGCGGAGCCCTGCTCCGGCTCGTCGCGCGGAGTCGTATCCGCCGGCACCTCGCTGCCGGTGTGCGTCGAGGACGGTAGGGTGATGGATTCCGGGATGTCGTCGTCGAACTCCGGCGGGGCCCCGAAGAGGCGGTCCGCCAGCTTGGAGCGCAGAGGCGACTTGACGAGTGCCACCACCGCGCCGGCGAGCGCGCCGAGCACGATGAGGCGGCGGAAGCGGCGCCGCCGCTTGGGACGCACCGCGACGGCGAGTGCCTCGGAGGCATCCGCGAGGCGGGTGCGTGCGGCGATGGTGGCCTGTCCGGCCCGCTCCTCGCCGGTCTCCGCGAGACGCTCGGCGGTGTCGGCGAGCACCACGGCGGCGCGCTCGGCGGCGTGGCTCAGTGTCTCCGCGGACTTCTCGGCCGCGGTCCTGAGAACAGGCGCCGCGGCCCGCTGGGCAGTCTGGGCGGCGGCGACGGCGCGCTCCGCAAAGTCCGATGCGGCCTCTCCCACAACCTCCGCGGCGCGCGAGCCGGCGCTCGAGGCGTCACGTTCGATCACTGCCGTCTTGCGTCCCAACATACCGAACGTCCTCCATTGCCCCCACCGCGTTTGAAACGACGATCATACGTGCGCTGCCTCTTCGAAGATCAGCGCAGCGCTGCGGTGACGAGCTCAGGCGGCTTTGGCGCGCGCGACAGCCCGCAGGGAGAGCCCGGTGTCGAGGGGGGCATCGAGGAACCAGCGGATGCGTGACGCCACCACCGGACCGACCACCTTCACGAGCTCTTCCTCACCGGCTCCGTAGACCGCCGCCAGAGATGGAAATGCTCGGGCCAGGCGCTGGGCCGAGGCGGGATCGATGCCGGCAACTGTCAGGAGGTGCTGCCAGCGTCGGGTGGTGAGCTCACCCGGGGCGGCGGCGTCTCCCAGCGGCAGGAGCAGTTCCATCGGGCTCGCGCTCATGCGCTCAGTATAGCGAACGGATGTTCGCCTTGGCAAATTGGCCCAGGGTCCACGGCCGTCAGCGTGGAGTGCTGAGCTGAGCTGGTCTCCTTGTCAGCGCCGGACCCCGGGTTGTCCCAGTTGCAGTCCGAGACGGTAGTACCTGCGCGCGAAGTACAGCAGCGGCTCCCCGTCGTGCGACGCCGCTGCAACCACGCGGCCCACGATGATCGCGTGGTCTCCGTGCTCGGAGATGGATTCGACGTCGCAGTCGAACCAGGCCAGGGCCCCGATCAGCAGTGGCGCGCCGGTCAGCGCGACGGTGGTGGGGGCCTCGTCGACGCCCGCCTGGAGATTCCGGCCCTGCCTCGATGCCTGCCGGCCGATCGCCTCCTGTTCGGCGGACAGGACGCTGAGGCCGACATGACCACTGGAGCGCACCAGGCCGATGAGCTGGCCCGCCCGATCGAGAGCCAGCAGCACCAGCGGAGGCTCGAGCGACAGGGACGCGAACGCTGTGGCCGTGATGGCATGGTGCAGGTTCTCGTGGGCTGCGGCGGCGACGGTGACCCCGCTGGCGAACCGCGCCGCAGCATCGCGGAACACGGTGACGTCGACCGGCGCTCGCGGAATGGCCTTCATCACCCGAGCATACGAGCCGCCCCGGCCTGTGAGCGCGGCCTCAGACCGGGACCGCTGCGAGGGTGGCGCCGCCCGGCGTGTCGAAGGTGAGGTCGAGCTGCATCATGTTGTCGATGAAGACGGTGCGGTGCTGAGGATGTGGCCCGTGGCTGCGGATGGCATCACGGTGCTCGCGGGCGCCGTAGCCCTTGTTGCTCGCCCAGTTGTACTGGGGCGCGTCATCGTGCATGGCGGTCATGATGGCGTCGCGGTGCACCTTGGCCACGATCGACGCTGCGGAGATTGCGGGAACAAGGTTGTCACCCTTGACCAGGCAATGCACCGTACGTGACGCGTTGATGCGCAGGCGCCCGTCGCAGCAGTAGCCGTCGGCATCGACCTGGTCGACGAGCCGTCGAAAGATCTCCACGTTGGCCCAGCCCAACCCGCTGCGGTTGATGTCCGACACGGAGATCTCGGCGACCATCCAGGCGACGGCGCGCCGCCGGATGACCTCACCAACCAGCTCTCTCTGCCGGGCGCTGAGCAGCTTGCTGTCACGAAGCAGCGGATGCCGGAAGCGCGGCGGCAGCACCACGGCCGCGGCCACAAGCGGACCGGCGTAGGATCCGCGACCCACCTCGTCCATGCCGCAGAGGCGGAAGCTTCGCGGGTCTTCGACCCCGAAGGTGTCGCGCAGGTAGGTGGTGAGACGGAACCGGGGCATCGCGCGGGCTCAGTCTAGGGCGCGGCGCGCCCCGCAGGGGGCGGCTTCACGGCGACACCTCTGGTAGGGTGGCCCGCAGATGCGACCGATCGAGAACGGCGGCGATGGCTGAGGTCACCTGGACGGACGTCGCACCCCGCGACGGACTCCAGAACATCGCCGGCACCGTGGCCACCGAGGTCAAGGTGCGGCTGATCGAGGGTCTCCTCGCGGCCGGCGTGCCGCGCGTCGAGGCGACCTCCTTCGTGTCATCGGAGTGGGTGCCGCAGCTGGCCGACGCCGCTGACGTCCTCCGCGCCATCGGGCCGCAGGCGCTGCCGAAGCTGCGTGTTCTCATCCCCAACCGCCGCGGATTGGGATCGGCTCTCGAGCACGGCGTGCGCAATGTCCTCTACACCATCGCCGCGACGGATAGCTTCAATCGCCGGAACGTCAATCGCAGCGTGGCCGAATCGCTCGATGACCTCGACGTGATTGTCGCCGACGCGCGAGCGGCGCACTGCCGCGTGGACGCCGCCGTCTCAGTGAGCTTCGGCTGCCCATTTGACGGTCGGGTCGACCCGCAACGGGTGGTGGACCTCTGCAGGGAGCTCGTCGACCGCGGAGTCGACGAGGTGGGGATCGCCGACACCATCGGCGTCGCCCATCCCGCGGCGGTGCGGGAGCTGTGCGCGAGGGCCAGCGACGCAGTCCCTGGCCAGCGCCTCTCGCTGCATGTGCACGACACCCGGGGACTCGGCGTGGCCAACGTGCTGGTCGCCTACGAGGCGGGTGTGACCCGCTTCGACGGCAGTGCCGGAGGACTCGGAGGTTGTCCGTTCGCACCGCGGTCGACCGGCAACGTCTGCAGCGAAGACGCGCTGCAGGCCGTCGCCAGCGCAGGTGGCGAGCATGGATGCGACCTGGCCGCCTACTGCGTGGTCAGCCAGACCCTCGCCGCCGACCTGCAGATGGATCTGCCGGGGAAGCTTCATCGCGCGGGGATATGGACGGAGGCGAGGGTGGAGGAGACCGTTCCATGAGCGACGCCATACCCGCCGCGAAGTCCCACGACAGCGCCGACCTCGAACAGCGTTTGACGCGCGCCCGCGCGGGCGGCTCGGAGAAGGCGCGCGCCAAGCTTGCCGAGCAGAACAAGCTGCTCCCGCGTGAGCGCATCGCCCGGCTCTTCGACGAGGACACCCTCTTCGTCGAGGACGGGCTCTTGGCCAACAACCGCGCCGGAGATCTACCCGCGGACGGGGTGATCACGGGCATCGGCACTCTCGGTGGCCGCCACTGTGCAGTCATGGCCAATGATCCCTCGGTGAAGGCGGGCAGCTGGGGCGCACGCACGGTCGAGAAGATCGTGCGCATCCTCGAGACCGCCGAACGCCTGCAGATTCCGCTGGTGTACCTGGTGGATTCCGCGGGGGCGCGCATCACCGACCAGGTGGCGATGTTCCCGGGCCGCCGCCACGCCGGGCGCATCTTCCGCATGCAGGTGCGTCTCTCCGGGCAGGTGCCCCAACTCTGCGTGCTCTTCGGTCCCTCCGCCGCCGGGGGTGCCTACATCCCCGCCTTCTGCGACGCCGTCATCATGGTTGAGGGCAACGCGTCCATGTACCTGGGCTCACCGCGGATGGCCGAGGTGGTCATCGGCGAGAAGGTCTCGCTCGAGGAGATGGGGGGAGCGCGCATGCACTGCACAGTCAGCGGCTGCGGCGACGTCCTCGCCAGCAGCGAGGACGAGGCGATCACCGTGGCGCGGCGCTACCTGTCGTACATGCCATCGTCGTGGCGCGAGCGGGTGGCATCGATCGCCGGCACCACGCCGGCGGCGGACGCGCCGTCGATCGAGGAGACGATTCCCCTCGAGCCGGGCCAAGGCTATGACGTGCAGGCGGTGATCAAGGGGTTGGTCGACGACGGCTCCTTCCTGGAGATGAAGAGGCTCTTCGCACGCGAGTTGGTGACCGGGTTCGCCCGGATCGACGGCCGTGCTGTGGGCGTGATCGCGTCGCAGCCCCGTTTCAAGGGTGGGGTGCTCTTCGTCGATTCGGCCGACAAGGGGGCTCGCTTTGTCATGTGCTGTGACGCCTTCAACATCCCGCTGCTGTTCCTCGCCGACGTGCCCGGATTCATGATCGGAACGGCTGTCGAGCGCCAGGGCATCATCCGCCACGGCGCCAAGATGATCGCGGCGCTCTCGCAGGCGGGTGTTCCGAAGATCTGCGTGGTGATGCGCAAGGCGTACGGGGCCGGCCTCTACGCCATGAGCGGGCCCGCCTTCGACCCGGATTGCACGCTGGCGCTGCCGTCTGCGCAGATCGCGGTCATGGGGCCGGAGGCGGCGGTCAACGCCGTCTACTACAACCGCATCCAGGAGCTTCCCGAGGAGCAGCGCGCGAGCTTTGTCGGGCAGCTCCAGGAGGAGTACCGCGAGGACATCGACATCTACAGGCTGGCGGACGAGCTCATCGTCGACGCCGTGGTGCCCCCCGCCGACCTGCGCAACGAGCTGGTGCGGCGGTTCGCGGTGTACGCCTCGCGGGTGCGGGACGACGCACCACGCCATCACGGCAACTTCCCGACTTAGCGCTCTCAGTCGATGCCCCGCCGCGCGCCGCGGCCGAGCCGGAGGCTGAGCCGTCAGAGTTGCAGCCCGATGAAGATCCGCTGAGGCTCGAGGCATAGGCCGGCAGGCTTGACCGGGCCCCGAGCCGGGTAGGCTACGGCCATGTGGCAGAACGTCAAGACGGCCCTCCTGCTGGCGCTGCTCGACGCCATCTTCCTGGTCGTCGGCGGCCTGGTCGCCCAGCGCACCGGGCTGATCGTGGCCGCCGTCATCGCCCTCGCCGTCAACGCCATCTCCTACTGGAAGAGCGACAGCATCGCAGTGCGTGCGGCCCACGCGGTCGAGGTGTCGCCACAGCAGGCTCCGGAGCTGCATCAGATCGTCGCCGAGCTCGCCGCCGCCGCGGGGATGCCCAAGCCGCGCGTCTTCATCAGTGACGATCCCTCGCCAAATGCCTTCGCGACCGGTCGCAACCCCGCCCACGCGGCCGTCTGCTGCACCACCGGGATGCTCAACCTCTGCACTGCGCGCGAGATCCGCGGGGTGCTCTCGCATGAGCTCAGCCACGTGCGCAACCGCGACATCCTGACGGCGTCGACGGCCGCCACGATCGCGCTCGGCATCTCGATCATCGCTCAGATCGCCCAGTTCTCCCTCTTCTTCTTCGGAGGCGACGAGGAGGAGAGTGGAGCCCAGATCCTGGTCACCCTTCTGGTGGCATTCCTGGCCGCCCCCGCCGCGGCGATCATCCAGCTGGCGATCAGCCGGGCGCGGGAGTACGAGGCCGACCACGACGGCGCCGTCCTCTCTCACGACCCGTTGGCCCTCGCCGACGCGCTGCGCAAGCTCGAAGCACGCACGGCGGTGGTCCCCATGCAGGTGGCGCCCGCGCTGGCGCCCCTGTACATCGTCAACCCGTTCGGCAACCGCCGTGCCTCGCTGGCGGCGCTCTTCTCCACCCACCCGCCGCTCGAGGAGCGGGTGGCCCGCCTGGAGCGCATGGCTCAGCGCGGCTGAGCGGCGTCCGGCTCTAGCTGGTCGCGGGCACCAGACTGGCGCGCCACACGATGCGCTGGCTGTCGACCCAGAATGGCGTGCAGGTGATCAGGGTGAGGTCGTGGCCCGACGTGGGCGCGAGTTGGCTGACCCGGCTGGGATCGAGGGTCCACCGACCGGTGATCTGGTACACGAACGTGTGGCAGGAGCGGTCCTCGACGCTCACCGTGTCGCCGATCGCGAGCTGATCGATGTGCTCGTAGTCCGGCTCACGATGGAAGGCGATGATGGAGTTGCCCTGCTGGCCGGGAGCCGGTGTGCCGGTGTAGTGGACCATCGAGCGGTTGTGTAGGGCATCCCAGGTGCCGTCGGTGGCCACCCCAGCGTAGTGCTCGGCGGCGGGG
>DAIUFS010000010.1:45483-54492 GCA_036844485.1 Candidatus Dormiibacterota bacterium
CGCTGAACGTCACCAGCGCGTAGTCGGCCGGTGAGCCCGAGCCACAGGAGACGATCCGCGGGGCGGCGGTGCTGGTCGGTGGCGCCCCTGTCAGCGCGTCCGAGCCGCCTTTCTGCCACGTGCTGAGAGCGGTCTGGTCGGCATGGCCACGCTGCCAGACGCCCAGCAACGGCGTCACCACCAGCCCCACCCCGGTGAGGATGGCGGCCAGTCCGAGACACATGAGGGCGAGCCGCAATCTGGAACGCTTGACGCGTCTGGGGCGGCTGTCGGGAACATCCATTCCGGCAACAATACGCCCAAGTGCGCCATTCACTGGCGTCGTGACCTCGCCGCGACGCCAGTGAATGGCGTTGGGAGATCCGCTAGCGGCGTCGCGGGTTGCGCGGTCGCTTGCGCCCGTAGGCGACCCCCTCGGCCACTGCGTCGAAGGCAGCGACGGGGGCGTTGCTGGCTAGCTGGATGCCGTCGCCCTGGACAAAGACCTTGCGAGTGCCGACGTCGATGAGGTACGACACCGTCCGAGCGCCGGTCGCATCCGGCATGACCGAGACGTCAGAGACCGTCCCCGTACGGCGGCTGCCGCCGTACGGGAAGCTCACCCGGCTGCCGATCGCGATGGCGCCGTCGGGCGCGGCATCGGTCAACGGCCCGAAGGCCGGAAGCAGTCGCTGCAGTAGACGGGCTTGTCACCTCGTGGCTGGAAGGGAACGCGCGCGATGCCTCCGCACCCGGCGCAGGTCACCTCATACATCTGCCGTGGTCCGCTGGAGCGGGCACCGTAGCCGCCGCCACCACCGCCACCGCCATAGCCGCCGCCACCGGCTCCGCCGGCTGCGGCCCGCCGCGCGGCGCGACAGCTCGGGCAGCGGGAGGGGGGATTGGTCAGACCGCGAGAGGCGAAGAACTCCTGTTCTCCCTCGGTCCAAATGAAGTCGACGCCGCACTCGCGGCAACGCAGGGTCTGGTCTACCGGCACGCGCCAAGGTCCTCCGCCGGGACGTTTGGGCGCCCGGTCATAAGTGATACGTGCGCCTAACAGTACACGGTCACGTGTCCGATCGCCACCGCCTCGCCGCCGGCTTTCGAGCTCGGCCGGGGCACACTGGTACCATCGAGCCGATCCCGGACAGGAGCGGGCGCTGGCGCACTGGGCGACCAGGGTGGCCGCCGGTGGGATCGGAGGAACCTTTATGAGTCACGGTCGCCGGCGTCTGTTCACCTCTGAGTCGGTGACCGAAGGTCATCCCGACAAGATCGCCGATCAGATCAGCGATGCCGTCCTCGACGCCGTCCTCGAGAAGGATCCGCTGGGACGGGTGGCCTGCGAGACGGCCCTCACCACCGGCACCGCGCTGGTCTTCGGCGAGATCTCCACCGACGCCTACGTCGACATCGCCGGGGTTGTGCGCCGGACCATCAAGGACATCGGCTACATCCGTGCCAAGTACGGGTTCGATTACGAGACCTGTGGGGTGCTCGTCTGCATCGACGAGCAGTCGCCGGATATCGCGCAGGGGGTCAACACCGGCGGCGCGGGCGACCAGGGAATGATGTTCGGCTTCGCCTGCGACGAGACCCCGGAGTTGATGCCGGCGCCGATCCAGCTCGCCCACGGCCTGGCCCGGCGGCTCAGTGAGAAACGCCGTGACGGAACCCTGCGCTGGTCGCGGCCCGACGGCAAGACCCAGGTGACTGTCGAATACGACGCCGACGGCCGCCCGCGACGGGTGGACAACGTCCTGGTCAGCATTCAGCACTCCGAGGACGCGTCCCACGAACAGATCTATGACGACATCCAGCGGCACGTCGTCAACCAGGTGATTCCCCTGGAATGGCTGGACGACGCCACCATCCGGCACGTCAACCCCACTGGTCGCTTCGTCATCGGAGGCCCCCAGGGCGACGCCGGTCTCACCGGCCGCAAAATAATCGTCGACACCTACGGCGGCTACGCCCGCCACGGCGGGGGTGCCTTCAGCGGCAAGGATCCCACCAAGGTGGACCGCAGCGCAGCCTACGGGGCGCGTTGGGTGGCCAAGAACATCGTCGCCGCCGGTATGGCCACCAAGTGCGAGATCCAGGTGGCCTACGCGATCGGCGTCGTCAAGCCGGTGTCCGTCCTGGTCGAGACCTTCGGAACGGAGACCCTGCCCGTCGAGCGCATCGAACAGCTCGTCTCCAAGCACTTCGACCTGTCCCCGTTCGGGATCATCTCGGCGCTCGAGCTGCGCCGGCCCATCTATCGCCAGGTTGCGGCATTCGGCCATTTCGGACGCAGTGACCTCGACCTGCCCTGGGAGCGCATCGACCGCGCTCTCGACCTCGCCGAGGATGCGGGCACGGAACCGATGCTTGCCGCCGCCGCCGCGGGCTGACCCGGCGGCCGCGGCTTCTCGGGCATCATCGCGGCGGTGGCACTCCACATCCTCGTCCTCGCCGGGGGCAGCGGCACTCGCCTGTGGCCGCTGAGCCGCGAGTCGCTGCCCAAGCACCTGCTCCCCCTCGGACCCCACGGCGAGTCCCTGCTCCGCGCCACGGTGGACCGGGTGGCGCCGCTCGCCGACGCCGTCCATGTGGTCACGGCGCGCGGCCAGCTGGCGGGCTGCGCCACGGCCCTCGAAGGCGGGGCGGCGGCGGCCCACCTGTCGGCGATCGCCGAACCGGCCCCCCGCGGCACCGGACCCGCCCTCGGCCTCGCTGTCCACCAGATCGCCGTCACCGACCGCGACGCGTTGATCGTGTCGGTCCACGCCGACCACCAGGTCACCGACGTCGACGCCTATCGGGCGGCGATCCTGGCCGCGGCCGGGTGGGCAGCCGGCACGGGAGGCCTGGCCACCGTGGGGCTACGCCCCACCTACCCCGCCACGGGACTTGGCTACATCGAGGTGGGCGCGCCCCAGCCCTCTGACGCCTGGGTGTCGCCGTCCACACCCGGCGCCGATCCGATCCTGCTCGCCGCCGCCGCTGCCCTGCCCGCCGCCCACGCGGCGGCCTTCGTGGAAAAGCCGTCACTGGAGCGGGCCACCGCCTTCCTGGCCGGCGACAGCCACCTCTGGAACCTCGGGCTCTTCGCCTGGACGGCCTCCGCCTTCCTGGACGAGCTGCATAGCGCCGCCCCAACCCTGGACAGCACACTTCGCGCGGTGGTCGCGGAGCGCGCCGCCGGCCACGAGGACCAAGCCGCGCAGCTCTACACCTCGCTGCCCACACAGGCGGTGGAGCCACTGCTGCTCGAGGGCACCGCCCGCCTCACGGTGGTTCGAGCCGGCTTCGACTGGTCCGATCTGGGGTCATGGACCGATCTCATGGCCGCCGGGGTTGCCCGCGCCGACGCCGATGGCAACGTCGCCGCCGGTGACACTGTGCTTGTCGATGCCCACGACTGCCTGGTGGAGTCGCGGGGTGGCCGAACGGTGGTGGTCATGGGAGTCGACGGACTGGTGGTGGTCGACACCGGCGACAGCCTCCTGGTCATGCCCGCGATCGCCTCGCAGCGAGTCAGGGAGGTGGTGGATCGGCTCCGCGCGACGGGACGCACCGAGCTCCTCTGACCGCGGCCGGAGAGGATTCCAACCCAGTCAGGTCGGGCTGGGCTGCGCCGTCAGCTCAAAGACGGCTGAGGCCATGGTTCCCAGCGGTGTCGGCCCGGTCAGCTGACCGGGCGCCGTGCTCCCGGGGGCGACGTCGATCTGGCCGCCCGTGACGTCGCCGATGAGGCGGTGCTGCGGATCGTAGATCGATCCCCGAATGCTGATCGTGATGGTCGTCGCCGCGGTGGAGCGGACCGACAGGTGGGCGACCAGCGTCCCCGCATCGTCGAGCTTGAAGGTCGCGGAGGAGGTGTCGATGCTGGCGTCCGCATTCCCCCGCTGGGTGATCGCCACCGATCCGGTTGAGAATGGGCTTGACGAGGGCGCCTGCGGCAGCTTGGTGTCGTTGCCGCATCCGGTCAGGCCGGCGAGCAGCAGTGCGGCGCAGCCGAGGCCCGTGAGTGTCTGCGGCCGGCGCATCGAATCATCGTAACAACTGGTTCCGGCGGGCACCGGACGGTGGTGGATCATGTGCACCAACATCGCTCCCATCCGGCAGAATGCCCACTGATGGCGGCTGAGATCCGTTTCGGAACCGACGGCTGGCGAGCGGTGGTTGGCGACGACTTCACATACCACAACGTCCGTGCTGTCGCGCAGGGCGTGGCCAGCTTCCTCGACGGCGAGACCCGGCCCGTGGTGGTCGGCCACGACGCCCGCTACTGCGCCGAGCTGTTCGCCCGTGAGGTGGCACGAGTGCTCGCCGCCAACGGGCGCAAGGTCATCCTGCTCGACCGCGTGACCCCGACCCCCGCGGTGTCCTGGACGGTGGTGGAGAGAGGCGCTGCAGGGGGAGTTGTGGTCACCGCCAGCCACAATCCGATGGAGTTCAACGGCCTCAAGTACAAGCCGGACTTCGGAGGTTCGGCCTCTCCGGAGGTGGTCGCCGAATTGGAGAGGAACACCGTTCGAGCACTGTCCGAGGGGGTCGCCACCATGTCCTTCGACGAGGCCGTCACCTCAGGCCAGGTCGAGCTCTTCGACCCTCTGCCCTCGTACACCGCGCAGCTGGGCCGCATGGTGGATCTCGGCCGGCTGCGCGGTGCCGGCCTGCGCGTGGCTCACGAGGCCATGTACGGCGCCGGTGCCGGACTGCTGGCGCGGGTGCTCCACGGCGGCAGCACGACTGTCACCGAGCTCCACGGCGACCGCAATCCGGGATTCGGTGGCATGCATCCCGAACCCATCGACCGCTACATGCCCGAGGCGATGGCGCTGATGGCAGAACGCCATCACGACGTGCTCATCGCCAACGACGGCGACGCCGACCGGGTGGGGATCATCGACGAAACCGGGCGCTACATCAACCAGCTCGAGGTGATGGCGCTGTTCACCATGTATCTCCTGGAGAAGCGCGGCTTGCGGGGAGACATCGTTCGCTCGCTGACCACCTCCAACATGGTCGATGCGCTGGGCGAGCGATTCGGCGTCATCGTCCACGAGATGCCGGTTGGTTTCAAGTACATCGGCGCCACCATGCGTGAGACGGACGCCCTGCTCGGTGGTGAGGAGTCGGGTGGCTTCGCCTTCCGTGGTCATATCCCGGAGCGCGACGGCATCCTCTCCGGCCTGATCATCGCCGACATGATCGTCGATTACGCGCAACCCCTCTCGCGGATCCTCGCACATCTCGTCGAGCTCGTCGGCCCGCACGCCTACAAGCGCCACGACATCCGCTTCGACCGCGACGGGTACGAGAAGCGCAAGGAGGACGTGTACAAGCGAATCAAGACGGACACCCCACGCGAGATCGCCGGGAAGGAGGTGGTGCGCACTCGCACCGACGACGGCTTCAAGTTCTATCTCGGCGACGGCTCATGGGTGCTGATGCGCATGAGCGGCACCGAACCTCTGATGCGCGTGTACAGCGAGGCGGCCACCGCCGCCCGGGTCGACGAGCTGCTCAGCGCTCTCGAGGAGCATCTCGGTGTCGAACCGCAATAATCGGGCGAACCGCGGGTGAGCGAGATCGTCGAGGCATCGGATATCAGCGGACCGCGGGCGCACCGGATTGAGAAGCCCTGGGGTCACGAGCTGCGCTGGGCGATCACCGATCGGTACCTCGGCAAGCTCATCCATGTGAACGAGGGGCACCAGCTCAGCCTCCAATACCACGTCCAGAAGGATGAGACCATCTTCATCGCGTCGGGGCTGCTCGATCTGGTGCTCGAGGACGACGCCGGCCATCTGCACGTGCACCGCATGTCCCCGGGCATGAGCGCACGGGTGCGTCCGGGCCGCCGCCACCGCTTCATCGCCGTGGAGGACACCGAGCTGTTCGAGGTCTCCTCCCCCGAGATCGACGACGTGGTGCGTCTGGAGGACAGTTACGGACGCGAGGGCACCAGCGCAGACTGAGCACGCCCAGGCCCGGGCCGTACAGGCATGAACGTGGCGAGCTGTGGATAAGCAACCGGCTCCACGCCGTAGCCGAGGCAATGCCTTCTATGCGGAGAGTGCGCGGGCAGCGCTGGGCATGGGTGCCGAGGTGCATTCCCTTGCCGACGTTCCCCTGCCGCTGGTTCACACCGCCCTCGGCATCGCGGTCTGCGCCGTGGTCGCGGCCCTGCGACCTCAGGTTCTCGGGCTGCGGGCGAGCGTCATCGTCTGTGGCTCCCTGGCGATTGCGACGGCGCTGGCGCTCACCCTCTACGACCGTCTCGTGTACGGCCGCGACCTGCGCCATGCCCTGGCGGCGACCGGTCTGCCGGTGGCGGCGATCGCGGCCTTCGTGGTGGTGCTGGGTGGCACCGGCGAGCTCCTCCTTCGCGCGCCCGCCGGCCTGATCGCCGCGCTGGTCATCGGAGGCATCCCCCACCTGGGTGGGCTGCGAGCCGCCGGGCGGGAGGGCACCGCCACCCGCTTGCTCCGCGACGGGGCCGGGATCGCCGTTCTCGCGCCGCTGCTCCTCGCCGCGTTCGATGGACCGCTGTCGAGCGCAGCCAGCGCGGCGCTGTCCGGGTCCGGGGTGTTGCTGGTTTCGGCCGACGCACTGCTGACCGAGGAGCTGCGCGGCCGCGTCGCGACCGCCGGAGCAGTGGTGCTCGCGGCGATCATGGCTGGCCTGGTCTTCGTGCTCCCCGCCACCGGCCGGGACACCATCCGCGCCGCCCTGCTGCTGGTTCTCTGGTACGGCCTGCGCGGGCTCGTCGCGGCGACGCTGAGCCGCGGCAGCCGAGGGGCGCTGGTCGTCGAGTACGGAGTGTTTGTGGTCGCGGCGGCCGGGGTGATCGCCGTGCGCACGATGCGCGGCTGACGCGTGGGCCGCGATGCTCCTAGCGGCGTATGGCGCGCGCCGGCTGGGGGGCTCGTGCACGCCGTCCGGCGTAGAGGGCGGCGTCAGCCCTCTCCACGAGGGCGTCAACGCTGTCCCCGGCTACGAGCTCCGCGATACCCGCGCTGATGGTTCCCCCGCTGCACGCCAGCACGTGCTCGCGCAGGGTGGTCACGGTTCGCGCCGCATCCGGGGCGCCGCTGTCGGTGAGCACGCACAGGAACTCGTCACCGCCGTAGCGAATGATCAGGTCGTAGGAGCGCAGGCGCTCGCGCATGGCCGCCACCGTGGTGCGGAGACGCTCATCACCGGCCGCATGGCCGTCGCGATCATTGACCTCCTTGAGGCCGTCGACGTCGATGAAGATGGCCACCAGGCCTTTGCCGAGAAAGCGCCGGGTGCGGTCGATCTCTCGCTGCAGCGCGGCCATGCCGGCACCCCGGCGCAGCGCCCCGGTCAGCTCGTCGGCCGTCACCTGGCCGGCGAGCCGAGCACACTGGTCGACGAGCGCCCGCAGTCGGTCGATGGCGCGGCTGACGTCCGCGTCACGCATGCCGGTGAGGGCCGCATCCGGAACACCGAGAGCGGCGGCGAGAACCTGCCGGGAACGTGGCAGCGGCAGGGTGGCGCGGCCGCTGGCCCGGCTGGCGCTGACCCATCCGACTAGGTCGGCGGTGACGTCGCTGATGTCGGGGAGCGCGGCGGCCAGCGCCTCGCGACTCAGCTCGTACGTCTCAGCCCCGTCCTCGGCGAGTGCCGTCGACGGCGTTCCCGTGGTCCTGTCCTGGCGCGGCACCGCAGTTCCCCTCAGTGGCTGACGCTCGCCACTATGGTGGCACGAACGGAAGTTCTGTGCGGTGCGGCTCCTAAATCCCCAGATAGGCGCGCTGAACTTCGGGGGAGTGGAGCAGATCCTGCGCGGACCCCTCGGTGGCAACCGAGCCGGTCTCGAGGACATACCCACGCCGCGCCGTGTTGAGAGCCAGCAACGCGTTCTGCTCGATGAGAAGGACGGTCGTGCCTCCCTGGTTGATCTCGCGGATGACCGCGAACACGGCATCAACCACGATGGGTGCCAGCCCCAGCGACGGCTCGTCGAGGAGCAGGAGGGTGGGCCGCGCCATCAGCGCACGACCGATGGCGACCATCTGCTGCTCGCCTCCAGAAAGACTGCCAGCCAGCTGGCCGGAGCGCTCCTTGACCCGCGGGAAGAGTTGGTACACACGCTCGAAGTCACTGCGGATTCCGGTGCGGTCGCGGCGGGCGTAAGCGCCCATGTCGAGGTTCTCGCGCACCGTCAGCCGGCTGAACAGACGCCGACCCTCGGGGGCGTGACCGACGCCGAGCCGGGCGATCTTCTCTGACCCATACCCGGAGATGCGCTCGCCGCGCAGCAGCACCTCGCCTTTGGCAGGACGCACCAGTCCGCTGATGGTGCGAAGCGTGGTGCTCTTGCCGGCGCCATTGCTGCCGATCAGCGCGACGATCTCGCCGTCGTTGACCGTGAGAGACACACCGCGCAAAGCCTGGACGCGACCGTAGAAGACGTCGACGTCGCGCAGTTCGAGAACCGGTGTTCCCCCCGCCGGCGGCGCGGGTCGGTTGTCGGCGGCGGCGGTCTCAGTACTGGTCACGCGCCGCCACCCATCTTTTCCGCAGCGCCCTGGCCGAGGTATGCCTCGATCACCTGGGGGTTGTTGCGCACCTCCTGGGGGACTCCCTCGGTGATCTTCTCGCCGTGGTCCAGGACCACGATGCGGTCACTGACCTCCATGACCACCTTCATGTCGTGCTCGATGAGAAAGATGGTGAGGCCCTCCTCGCGCAGGCGGGAGATCAGTGCCATCAGCTCCTTCTTCTCTTGAGGATTGAGCCCCGCCGCCGGTTCGTCGAGCAGGAGGAGGCGCGGTCGGGTTGCCAGTGCGCGCGCGATCTCAAGCCGGCGCTGCAACCCGTAGGGCAGCTCGCGCGCGTAGGAGCCCGCGTAATTGGCCAGGCCGAGCTCGTCCAGCAGGTCGAGCGCGCGGCGCTCGACGGCGCGCTCCTCGGTGCGGGCCCGCCCTGTGGTCAGGGCGCAGTCCCAAACCCGTTGCCGCATCCACCAGTGGGCGCCGACCATGACGTTGTCGACTGCGGTCA
>DAIUFS010000011.1:0-23305 GCA_036844485.1 Candidatus Dormiibacterota bacterium
GGCCGCCGCCGCCCCCGCCGCGCGCAGCCGGGGCCGGCACCTCCGCCGCCGGTGCGCGCAACCGCCTGGCAGGTCATCGCCGTCCGCTGTACTTCATCGCCGCCGGCCTGGTGGTGCTCGGGATCCTCCTGTTCCTGGTGGTGGCGCCCTCGGCGAAGGTCACCATCACCCTGGCAGGAACACCGCTCAGCGCCAACCCCACCATCCAGGGCAGCGCCGACCCCGGCACGGCCAGTCAGCCGGACCACATCGTCACCTCGGTGGTGACCAGCGACCAGTCGGCGCAGTTCACCGCCACGCCCACCGGCAAGCAGCAGGTGCCGGCGGCCGCGGCGACGGCCACGTTGCAGTTCAGTGACAACGTGCCACCTGGCGGCGTCGAATTCAGCGTGGCCAAGGGAACGAAGCTCCAAACCACCGACCCTTCGATCATCTTTGTCGTCACTCAGACGAGCGACATCTGTATGGGGTACAACGGCGCCCCGCCGGCCGTGTGCACGACGGGGACGCCGAACAGCACGGCGCCGGTTGCGGACCAGACTCCCGAGGCAAAGGGGAATGTGGCAGCCGGAGCGATCAATGGATTCACAAGTGGCAACCCGTGCCCTCCGGCGAACACCACTCCTCAATGCAACGGTGGCAGCATCTCGGTGACCAACCCGGCACCGGCCACCGGAGGCGCTGACGCCAAGACCAACATCGTGGCCAGCCCGACGAACCTGAACAGCTGGAATGGGCAGGTCACGCAAAGCGAGCAGACGCTCACCACCCAGGCCAACCAGGACATGCAGAACAAGGCGGCCGGCAAGGTCATGGCCAAGGACCCGGGCGGCAATGGCATCACCGTGGCCTGCACCGTGACCCCCGCTCTGCCGGCGGTGAATGCCGTCTTCGCGACCACCCAGATCACCGTGGCATGCCATGGCAAGGCCGCGACCTACACCCCGAGTGACGTCAGCAAGGTCGTCAAGGCCGACCTTCAGAAGCAGGTCGCCCAGGGCGACAGCCTGGCCACCGACGCCATCAACTGCACCAAGCCGTCGGTGACCCAGGCGGCCGACGACGGCACCGTGGTGCTGAGCATTCAATGCACCAGCTTCTCGCGGCCGTCGATCGACGTGGCGGCGCTCAAGGGGCAGCTCGCCGGGCACAGCCCCGGTGATGCCCGCAACATCATCGAGCACCGCCTCAACCGCGTCCAGAGCGTGGTCGTGAAGCAATCGCCCATCCCCTTCTTCTGGCTGCCCTTCTTTGCCAGCAGGATCGAGATCGACGAGACCTTCGTCGCCCAGGCGGGCCCGTGACCACGCCCGCCCTGGGTGTCGACGTGGGCACGGTGCGCGTGGGCCTCGCCGGCAGTGACGAGACGGGGAGCCTGGCGACGCCGCTGCGCACCGTGCCGCGCCACCCCGTGGCCCGCCTCTGGCGCGAGCTCGAGGAGGTTGTCGACGAGCGGCGTCCAGAGCGCATCGTGGTCGGTCTGCCGCGCCGTCTCGACGGCAGCGAGGGAGAGGCGGCAGCCGACGCCCGGCTGGTCGCCGACCAGCTTCACGCCAGAACGGGTCTGCCGGTGGAGATGTGGGATGAGCGCTTCACCACTGCGGCAGCCGAACGCAGCCTGATCGCAGCGGGCCGGCGACGCGCCGACCGCCGCCGATCCGTCGACGCTGTCGCCGCCAGCCTGCTCCTGCAGAGCTGGCTCGACTCCCGAGCCATCGCTGCCATGCCCCGGTGAGACGGGGCCGGCGCGGACGCTCCGGCGTCATCTTCGCGATCCTGGCCATCATCCTCGTGCTCGGGGTGATCGGCGGCGCCACGTTCGTCTACGGGCGCACCCAGCTGGATCCACCGGCGAGCGGAACAGGCACGGCGGTGACGATCACGGTCCACAATGGCGAAGGACTGGACACGCTGGTGAATGACCTCGCCTCCCACGGCCTGGTGCGCAGCACGTTCTGGTTCGGGTGGTATGCCCGCCTCCAGGGCCTGGGCGCGAAGCTGGTGGCGGGCAACTTCCTCCTCCACAACGCGATGAGCGCCAGCTTCATCGTGCAACGGCTGGAGGGACCGCCCCAGGTCTCCACTCACCACGTTCTGCTCACCGAGGGCCTGACCGCCGGTCAGATGGCCGCCAGGATCGCGGCGGCGGGGCTGGGCATCACCGCCGATCAGTACCTGGCGGAGGTGCGCAGTGGGAGCTTCAGCGAGCCCTTCCTGGCAGGTCGCCCCGCGGGCGCTTCCCTGGAGGGATTCCTGTTTCCCGACACGTACGAGATCCCTGATCATTCCACCGCCCACGACGTGGTGCAGATGCAGCTCGCCGATTTCGCCGCCAAGGCCATGCCGCTGCTTGGCGGGTTGAGCCCCCAGCAGCTCTACTCGACGCTGACGGTGGCATCGATCGCGGAGCGCGAGGCCAAGTTCGACCCCGACCGCCCCCTGGTGGCGAGCGTGGTCGACAACCGGCTCAACGCCGGTCAGCTGCTGCAGCTGGACTCCACAGGTATCTACGGTCTGGGGATCAGCGGCGGGACCCTGACCGCGCAGCAGCTGGCGACGGACACGCCGTACAACAGCTACATCCATCCAGGGCTTCCGCCCACCCCGATCTCCAACCCTGGGGCCAGCAGCGTCAGCGCCGCAGCCCACCCGGCGACGACGCCGTACTACTTCTTCATCTCCGATTGCACCGGTCACAACCACTACAGCGTCACCGAACAGCAGCACGAACAGCAGATCGCGCAGTACCTCAGCAAGCCGTGCGGTTCATGACATGGAGGACGCCCTCCCTCTCTGCCTGATCGGCCAGGGCATCGCGTCGTCGCCCAGCCGCGTCATGCAGGAGGCCGCGCTGCGTGCCCGGGGTCTTCAGGGCAGCTACGAGATCGTCAACGTCGGTGCGGAGCAGCTTCCGAGCGTGCTCCGCGACCTCCGCGCGGGGCGCTGGCGGGGCGCCAACGTCACCACTCCGTACAAGTTCGCGCTGGCCGCGGCGTGCGACCAGCTGGCCGGCGACGCGACCTGCACCGGCGCGGTCAACACCATCACGGTGACCTCTGACGGACGCCTCCTCGGCGACAACACCGATGCCGTCGGATTCGAGATGGCTCTGAGCGCTCACAGCCTCTGGCCGGTGCCTGAGAGTCGCGCGCTGGTCTTCGGTGCCGGGGGGGCGAGCGCCGCTGTGGTGCTCGCCCTCAGCCGGGTGCCGGCGCAGCGCACAACTGTGGTGGGGCGTCGCATCAACGCGGTTCGATCGCTCACCGACCGGCTGGCCGGCGGCGGCGTCGAGGGCGACATCGCCATCGGGCTGTGGGACGACGACTACCTGGAACGGCTTGTGGCCGGCGCGGACATCGTCGTCAACGCGACGTCCGTGGGCCTCGCCGACATGCCGTTCTCTCCCGCGCAACTCCAAACGTCGTGTACGGTCGCGGACGTGCGCTACCGGCCTCGCCCTGTCGACCTGGTGGCGGCGTCCCTGGAGGCCGGCCTGCGCGGCTGCGACGGCGCCGACATGCTGCTCCACCAGGGCATGCTCAGCTTCCAGCTCTGGACCGGTGAGCAAGCGCCCTATGGGGCAGCGCGTCGCGCCCTGGAGGAGGCGCTGGGACCATGAGCGCGATCGCCGCCGTCATCGCTGCGCCGGTCGGCGCCGCGGTGGGTCTTGGTGCGGGCTGGCTGTCGATCGTGCTCGAGCGTGTCGAGGGGCTCGAGGCCGAGGATCGCGAGGACCGCGAGGCCTACGAGCGCGAGCTTGCCGAGGCCAGGATGGCGGCCGCCGAGACCGGGGGGGCGGCGGTAGCCGAGTCGTGGCCGGAGGAGCGGTACGGGTGGACCTGGCTGGAGCGGGTGCTGTGTCCCGTCCTGGGAGCCATCGGCTTCGCCGCCTTCGCGGCGCACGACCCATTCGGGTGCGGGCTGATCATCCATCTCGTCTGGGTGGCGGTGTTCGTGCAGATCGTCGGTTTCGACCTCAAGCACCGCCTCATCCTCAACCGGGTCACGTACCCCGCCCTGGCGCTGGCGCTGGCCCTGTCGCAGCTGTCGCCGGGGCTCACCATCGAGCGGGCTCTCATCGGCGGGATCGGCGTCGGCGGCTTCTTCCTGATCATGAACCTGGTGTCGCGCGGAGGCATCGGGCTCGGTGACGCCAAGCTCGGCGCCCTGGTCGGCGCGGTCTGCGGGATCGGGTTCGATCTCGACCACCTCGCCGCCGTATACGCGGTGATCTACGGCATCTTCCTGGGCGGGCTCGTCGCCCTCCTGCTCCTGGTGCTTCGTCTCCGTGGCCTGAAGGACCCCATCCCGTTCGGTCCCTTCCTCTGCATCGGCGCCACCCTGATGCTCTTCCGTGGCCTCTGAGCGGCACAACCGTCGGGCAGGCGACGGGGCCCCTCCTAGAATCGCGGCATGTTGAGATTCCTGACCGCCGGCGAATCACACGGTCCGCAGCTGACCGTCATCGTCGACGGTATCCCGGCCGGCCTGGAGCTCGACGCCGCGCGCGATCTCGACCCCGACCTGCGCCGCCGCCAGGGCGGGCATGGGCGGGGCAAGCGGCAGCAGATCGAGACCGACGGCGCCACCATCAGCGCCGGAGTGCGCGGCGGACGCACCCTCGGCTCACCGATCGCCCTGACCATCGTCAACCGCGACTGGGACAACTGGAAGGGCCCCATGCAGGTCGGCGCCGAGGGTTTCACCAAGAAGGCGGTCACCCGGGTGCGTCCCGGCCACGCCGACCTGGCGGGGATGCTCAAGTACGACCTCGACGACGCCCGAGACGTCCTGGAGCGCGCCTCGGCACGTGAGACGGCGGCGCGCGTTGCCGCCGGCGCGGTCGCCAAGGCGCTCCTCGCCGCCACCGGGGTGTCGGTCAGCTCGCGCGTGGTGCGCATCGGCGACGTCGTCGCGGCCGAGCAGGCCGTCGACCAGGGGAAGGTCGAGCAGTCGCCGGTGCGCTGCGCCGATCCCGTGGCGGGAGCGCGCATGGTCGAGGCCATCGATGCCGCCCGCGCCGCGGGCGACACGCTCGGCGGCACTGCTGTCGTCGCCGGCCATCACGTTGTGGCCGGTCTTGGCACGTACGCGCAGTGGGATCGCCGTCTCGACGGCCGGATCGCGCAGGCCATGTGCAGCATCCCCTCGGTCAAGGGAGTCGAGCTCGGCGATGCGCTGACCGCCGCCGCCAGTCCCGGGTCCGCGGTGCACGACCGGCCCGCGTTCACGGTGGAGCGCGGCTTTCACCACCTCAGCAACCGCCAGGGAGGCCTATCGGGGGGCGTCAGCAACGGCGAGGACATCTGGGCACGGGTGCACTTCAAACCCATCTCGACGCTGCTCTCACCGCTGCGCAGCGTCGACGTGCACACCGGCGAGGAGACCAGCGCGCACTACGAGCGCAGTGACATCTGCGTGGTGCCGGCGGGAGCGGTGGTGGCGGAGGCCATGCTCGCACTGGTTCTCGCCGAAGCCGTGCTCGAGAAGTTCGGCGGCGATTCCATCGGCGAGCTCTGTCGCAACCTCGATGCCTACAGGGCCAGCCTGGGGCGGCTCCGATGAGCGACGTCGGCCATGTCGTCCTGGTGGGTCTGCCGGGCAGCGGCAAGAGCTCGGTCGCGCCCCTGCTGGCGGCGCGTTTGGGGCGCGGCTGCGTCGACACGGATGCCGACGTCGAGCGCCGTCTCGGGATGAGCATCGCCCGCGTCTTCTCCGATCTCGGTGAGGCGCGCTTCCGCGCCGAGGAGCGGCACGCCGCCGAACAGGCGCTGGCGTCGGCCGAGCCTCTGGTGATCGCCGTCGGTGGCGGCCTCGTCGCCCAGCCCGGCGCCATCGACATTCTCGAGCGCCACGCCACCGTGGTCTGCCTCGACGCCTCCGACTCCGAGCTGACCGCCAGGCTGGGAGCGGACGGGCGTGAGCGTCCCCTGCTGGCCCCCTCCCCAGGGGAGGCATTGCACCACCTGCGCGTGGCTCGCACGGCTGGGTACGCGCGCGCCCAGATGCACATCCGGACCGACGGGCAAACCCCCGTCGAGGTGGCTGAGAGGCTGGCCGCGTCGCTGCGCGGGTCGATGCGAGTGGCCACCCGGCATCCCTACCTGGTGCGAGTGGGCGCCGGCGTGCTCGACGGCATCGCCGAGCAGGTCCCGTCGCCTGCGCGGCGGGCGGTGCTGATCGCCGACGAGGCGGTTGCACGTCTTGCCGAGGACCTCGCGGAGCGGCTGCGGCGCCAGGATGTCGCGGCCACGGTGTTCACAACCCCTGGCGGGGAGGAGGCCAAGCGGTGGAGCGTGGCCGGCGGACTTCTGGAACGCTGCAGCGACGCGGGCCTCGAGCGCGATGACTGCATCGTGGCCGTCGGAGGCGGCAGCGTCGGCGATGTCGCCGGGCTGGTCGCAGCCACGTACCTGCGCGGCATCGCCTGGGTGGTGGTCCCCACCACGCTGCTGGCCATGGTCGACAGCGCGGTCGGAGGCAAGACAGCTGTCAACCTGCGCCGCGGCAAGAATCTCGCCGGTGTGTTCTGGCAGCCCCGAGCGGTGCTGTGCGACCCCGCAGTCCTCGATCCCCTCAGTGATCGCAGCATCCGATCCGCATTCGCGGAAATTGTCAAATCGTCTATGGTCGGCGGCGGCGAGCTGGCCGAGCTGGTCGAGCGGAGCCTCCCGGCAGCCCTCGGCCGGGACCGCGACGCGCTCGCCGAGCTGGTGCGCGGATGCTGCGAGCTCAAGGCCGGCGTGGTGGCAGGCGACGAACGCGAATCAGGCCGGCGGGCGATTCTCAACTATGGACACACGGTGGGTCATGCGGTGGAGGCACTTACGGGGCTTGGCAGCGGTCTCGATCACGGCGAGGCGGTGGCCTTCGGCATGCGTGTCGCGGGCGCGCTCAGCGAGGTCGAGTCGGGATGCCCCGCCGCCGACATCGCCCGCCAGGACGAGCTCCTGGACAGGTGCGGTCTGACCCAGCGGCCGCGCTTGGCGGCGGACGAGATCGCCGGTCAGCTCGGTGCCGACAAGAAGGCACGGGGCGGGGTGGCACGGTGGGTGCTCCTCCGCCGACGGGGTGACCCGGTCATCGGCATCGTGGTGGGACGCGAGGCGATCCATCGAGCTCTGTCGGAGGCTCTTGCGGCATGAGGATCCTGGTGCTCAACGGGCCCAACCTCGGCACCATCGGGCGCCGTGAACCGGACATCTACGGACGGACCACGCTCGCCGAGATCCACGACAGACTGCGCCGTGAGGCGGACGCCCTCAAGGTCGACCTGCGTTGGGAGCTGAGCAACCACGAGGGCGCGCTCATCGACATGATCGAGGAGGAGAACGAGTACGCAGATGCCATCGTCATCAACCCCGGCGGGCTCGCCCACACCAGCGTGGTCCTCGCCGACGCCCTCCGAGGATTCGCGGGACCTGTCGTCGAGGTGCACCTCAGCAACATTCTCAGCCGCGAGGAGTACCGTCGTACCTCGTATGTGGCGGCCGCGGCGAGCGCGGTCATCACCGGCGCCGGGCCCGACGGCTATGTGATGGCGTTGCAGACCGCCATCCGCCTTGCCGGGCCGGCGACAACGGAGACATCGACATGATCAACGCGGGCGATCTCCGAGCGGGAACCACGGTGGAGCACCAGGGCGAGCTCCTCCAGGTGCTGGAGTTCGCCCACAACAAGCAGGGGCGTGGCACCGCCATCGTCCGCGCCAAGTTCAAGAACCTGCAGACGGGAGCGGTGACCGAGGAGACGTTCCGACCCGAAGAGAGGTTCGGCCGCGCCCGCATCGAACGCAGCGAGGCGCAGTACCTCTACCAGGACGGCGACGATTACGTGGTCATGGACACAACCACCTACGACCAGTTCCCTCTCACGCCAGAGCAGCTCGGCGATGCGCGCCAGTACCTCAAGGAGAACGACAACCTCTTCCTGCTCACCTACGACGGCAAGGTGCTGGGCATCGATCTGCCCACGTCGGTCGAGCTGACGGTGTCGCAGACCGATCCGGGATTCAAGGGCGACACCGCCAACGCCGCCTTCAAGCCGGCGACGGTGGAGACGGGACTGGTCGTGGACGTGCCCCTGTTCGTCAACGAGGGGGAGCGCATCCGAGTCGACACGCGCACCGGAAAGTACGTGGAGCGGGTGTCATGACCGAGGCGGCGCCCACGATGGAGATCGGCAACGGCGGCGACGGGCGGGACGCCCTCGGCGTCACCAGGGTCGCCAACGACGTGGTGGCATGGATCGCGGCGCTGACCGCGCTCCAGGTCGACGGCGTCCACGCCATGTACCGCCCGGGGGGCCAGTCCATCGATCGCATCCTGCGCCGTCGTGTGGCGCACCGCGGGGCACGTGTCGAGCTGCGCGACGACGGCCTGCTCATCGACCTCTGGATCGTCATGGAGGCGGGCGCCAACGTCGCCGCCGTCGGTGCCCAGGTGCAGCGCGCCGTCGGCGACGCCATCCGCCGCATGCTCGGCCTCCCCCTGGCAGCCGTCAACGTCTTTGTCAGCGAGGTGGTCTTCACGTGACCACCCCGGGCGGAGGAGGACGCCGGCGACGGGGGCGCGAGCTGGCGCTGCGCGTGCTGTTCGAGCTCGAGGGCACCGACAAGGATGCGGGCGCGTCCCTCGCCTACCAGGCGGAGGAGGTCGGCGCCACCGCCGACGTCCGGGCCTTCGCGCAGCGCCTGGTGCTCGGCTGCCTGGAGAACCGCGAGCGCATCGACGCCGCGGTGACCGCCGCCAGCCGCTGGTCGCTCGCTGACGTCGGCAAGGTGGAGCGCGCGGTCCTCCGGCTCGGCACCTGCGAGCTGTTGGAGAGCGACGGCACCCCCGTGGCGGTGATCGTCGACGAGTCGCTGGAGCTGGCCCGCGCCTACGCCGGCGATGACGCCGTGCACTACGTCAACGGGGTCCTCGGACAGATCGCGCGGGAGCGGGTGTGACCGGGCGCGGTCCCTACACGGTGACCGAGCTGACCGCGCTGGTGGGCAACGCCCTGGCGGCTCAGCCGGACCTGGAGGATGTCCTCGTGGAGGGCGAGATCAGCAACCTCACCCGGCCCTCCTCCGGCCACCTCTACTTCACCCTCAAGGACGGCTCCTCGGCATTGGGCTCCGTCTGTTTTCGAACCAACGCGATGCGCGTTCCCTTTGCTCCGGAGAACGGCATGACAGTCGTCGCCCACGGGCAGGTCACGGTGTACGCGGCGCAGGGGCGTTACCAGCTGATGGTCGACCGCCTGGAGCCGAGCGGCGTGGGAGCGCTGGCGCTCGCGGTCGAGCAACGCAAGCGGGCTCTCCTCGCCGAGGGACTCTTCGACCAGCGTCTCAAGCGGACTCTCCCGCTCCTGCCGGCACGCGTCGCGGTGGTCACATCCCGAACGGGAGCAGCGCTGCACGACGTCATCACCGTCATGGGCCGCCGTGCTCCCTGCGTCGACCTGGTGTTCTCCTCGGCAACCGTGCAGGGCGACGGGGCTGCCGAGACGATCGTGGCGGCACTGCGACGTGCCGGACGCGCGCACGGCGTCGAGGTCGTGCTTCTGGTGCGCGGCGGAGGGTCCCTCGAGGACCTCATGGCGTTCAACAACGAGGCCGTTGCCCGGGCCATCCGCGCCTGCCCGGTGCCGGTGGTCTCCGGTGTCGGCCACGAGACCGACGTCACCATCGCCGATCTCGCCGCCGACCATCGCGCCGCCACACCGTCCGCGGCGGCGGAGACGGCGGTTCCGAGTTGTGGCCAGCTTCGCGGAGAACTGGCGGCGCGGGAGCGGCGCCTCCGCGACGCGCTGCGCGGCGAGCTGGTCCACAAGCGAGATCGCGCCGAGAGCCGCTTCCGCCGTCTCGACCAGCTCTCCCCAGCCCTGCGCCTGTCGCGCATGCGCCAGGATGTCGCCGCCCGGGAGGTGCGGCTCCGGAGCGCGCTCCTCTCCGGCGTCAGCACCAGGCAGCGTCATCTCGAGCGACTCCGGGGCGCGCTGGCTGTGCACTCGCCGCTGCGCGCGCTGCCGCTGCACCGCGAGCGCCTCGCCGGCCGCGCCTCCCGCCTCGACGCCGAGGTGAGAGGCGTGATCACTGGCCGCCGCCGCCACCTCGATGGCGTGCGAGGCCGGCTCGGCGCCCTCTCGCCACTGCGGGTCATCGATCGCGGGTACTCGATCACAGTCGACACCGCCACCGGCGGCGTCGTCACCAGCGCGACGGAGGTGGCCCCGGGCGCGCTCCTGCGCACCCGTCTGGCGCACGGCAGCCTGGTCAGCCGGGTCCTGCCCGACGGTGTGGAGGTTGGCGCCGATGGCGAACGAATGTACGATGAGCCGCAAGGACAGCGACCCAGCAGCGGGGACGACCATGGCTGACGACCTCACCACCATGAGCTACGAGGCGGCCCTCGCCGAGCTCGATCTGATCATCGCCCGCCTCGAGCGAGGTGACGTCGAGCTCGAGGCCGCGATCAGCGCCTACGAGCGCGGCGCCGCCCTCACCCGGCACTGCGCCCAGCTGCTTGACCGCACCGAGCAGAAGATCACCCAGCTGGTGGTCCGGGCGGCGGGGGAGGTGGAGAGGCCCTTCCAGCCACCCACGGATCGTTCCGAGAAGGCGCCTGCCGCGACCCCGCCAGCGGCCCGCAGCGCCGAGCAGCAGCTCTTCGGCGAAGCCGCCCCCGCCGCCAGCCCGCGCGGCCGGCCGGTCAACCCCGACGACATTCCCTTTTGAGCGCACATACGCTGATCTGTGTAGGATGAGCGCCGTGGCCACCCTGTCTCGGTCCCGACTCGACGACCTGCTCGTCGAGCGCGGCCTGGCCGACACTCGCCGGCGAGCCCAGGCCCTCGTCGCCGCCGGCCTGGTCGAGGTCGAGGGGATCAGGGCCGACAGCGGCGCGCTCGCTGTCGACGCCGCCGCTCGGGTGCGTATCACCGATCGAGATCATCCCTGGGCCGGACGGGGAGGGCTGAAGCTCGACTCCGCCATGGACCACTTCGGGGTGGACTGCTCGGGACGCGTCTGCCTCGACGCCGGCGCCAGCACCGGGGGGTTCACCGACGTCCTCCTGCACCGTGGCGCGGTGCTCGTCTACGCGGTCGACGTCGGTCGCGGCCAGCTCGACTCGCGGCTCGCCGCGGACCCCCGCGTTCACGTCATGGATCGCACCAACGTGCGCACCCTGGCGGCGGTGGACGGACCATCGCCCTCGCTGGTGACGCTCGACCTCTCGTTCATCTCGCTGCGAGCGGTGCTGCCCAATCTGGCTCTCCTGGCTCCTGGCGCCGAGGTCGTGGCCCTGTTCAAGCCGCAGTTCGAGGTACCCCGAGCCGACGTCGCCCGCGGTGGTGTGGTCCGCGATCCGGCGGTGATCACCGCGGCGCTGCGCGCCTTCAGCGACTGGGCCGCAGCGACCCTGGCGGCCGTCGTCGAGGATCGCGTTCCGGCCGACGTGCGGGGGACCAAGGGCAATCAGGAATGGCTGGTCCACCTCTGGCTACCTGAGGCAAACCCGTGACCCGCGAGATCGGGTTCCTGCTCCACCCCGGCGAGCAGCACGCCGCCGAAGCCGCCGCCGCGCGGGCGCACGAGCTCGGCTTCGAGGTGTGGATCGAGGTTCGCGAGCCCGAGGCGGTGCTTGCCGAGCACGCTGACGCCACCGAACTGCTCGTCACCATCGGCGGCGACGGCACCTTCCTCTATGGCGCCCGCCTGGCGGCGCCGCGGGGTATCCCCGTGTTGGGGGTCAACCGCGGCCGCCTCGGCTTCCTGACCGACGTCGAGGTGGCCGACCTCCCCCGCGCGCTCGAGGAATTCGCGGCCGGCCGCTACCACACCCAGCGTCGCTCCATGCTGGAGGCCATAGTTCCCGGGGACGGCGACAATCCGCCCTGGCAGACGCTGGCGCTCAACGAGGTCGCGGTGAAGTCGAGCGGGGTCGCCGTCGCCCGGATCCGCGTCGAGCAGGACGGCGAGCTGCTCGGTGACTTCGACGCCGATGGCGTCGTCGTCGCCACCGCCACCGGCTCGACGGCGTATGCGCTCAGCGCCGGAGGGCCGCCCATCGATCCCCGGGTTCGCGCCATCGTGGTGGTGCCGCTGGCACCGCACGCGGTCATCACGCGGGCGATCGTTCTGCCTGAGGTGGTGACCCTGCGCATCACCGTGGAGCGCGGCCGCGTCAACGTCGCCGCGGACGGCATCTCGGAGATCCGGCTGCGCCATGCCGCCGAGATGCTCATCCGGCCGGGGCCGGAGCTGGCCTTCGTGCGCTTCGACGACTCGCCGTCCTTCCTTCGTCGCCTGCGCGAGAAGGTGCGCTTCGGGCTGCCTCTCAAGGGCCTGGAGCGGCCCGACCTGCTCCGTCCCAACGATGCCGACGAGGTTTCCCCGGTCATCGAGGCGCGGCGGTGAGCCTGGTCGAGGTCCGCATCCGCGACCTCGCCGTGTTCGAGGAGGCGGTGGTGCCGTTCGCCGACGGCTTCACGGCGCTGACGGGCGAGACCGGTGCAGGCAAGTCTGTGTGCATCACGGCCCTGCGCCTGGCGCTCGGCGGCCGGCCCGACGGCGACCCCATCCGCGCCGGAGCGGCCGCCGCGCGGGTCAGCGCCGTCTTCGACGAGGTGCCGGCGTCGGTTCACCGCCGTCTCAGCGAGATCGGGGTGCCGTCCGACGAGCTGACCACCCTCTCCCGAGAGATCACCCGAGCCGGGCGCGGCTCGTGCCGGATCAACGGTGCGCTGGTCTCCCAGGCGGTGCTCCGCGAGGTCGGTGAGGCGCTGGCCGAGATCACCCTCCAGGGCGCCAGCCAGCGGCTGCTGGAACGAGGCCGGCAGCGGGATCTCCTCGACCTCGCGGCCTCGACTCTGGAGCTGCGCGAGCAGGTCCGGCAGGCGGTGGGATCCTGGCGCACCGCCCAGGTGTCTCTGGATGAGGTGCGCCGCCGCCAGGCCGCGGGCGCCGCCGAGGTGGACGCGGCGCGGCTGGTGATCGCCGACCTCAGCCCCCTGGCCCTGGTTCCCGGGGAGGACGACCGGCTGGCTGCGGAGCGGCTGCGGCTGCGCAACGCCGCCGCTCTGCTGGCGGCATCGGCGGCGCTGCGCCGTGCCGCGGCCGGGGACGAGGAGTCACCCGGCGCCGCCGATCTCCTGGCCGGCGCGTTGGAGGCGGCGGTGTCCCTGGAGGGGGTGGACCCGGTCCTTGACAGACTTGCCGCGGAGGCGGCGGACCTGCTCGACCGCCTCCGCGAGCTCGGCGCATCGGCTCGCGGCCACGCCGGCGGCATCGGCCTCGACGAGGCCCGGCTCGCCGAGGTGGAGGAGCGGCTCGACATCCTCTCCCGGGTGCGGCGCCGCCACGGGTCGATCGAACAGGCCGTCGAGGCGCTCGAATCAGCGTGCGAGCTCCTCGCCGCCGGTGAGGATGGCGGCGCCCGTCTGGGGGCTGCCGAGCTGGAGCTGGCCGCGGCACGCACCCACGCCCGCGACCTCGCCGTCCAGCTCTCCGAACAGCGCCGTCAGGCGGCTCGCCGGCTGGAGCGCGAGGTGGAGAGCGCGCTCCGTCTCCTCGAGCTGCCGCTCGCTCGGCTCCGCGTCGCCATCGAGCGCCGCTCCGACCCAGACGGAGTCGAGGTCGGCGGCGCCCTGGTCCACTGCGGCCCGACGGGCATCGACGAGATCGAGGTCCGCCTCAGCACCAACCGGGGCGCCGCCCCGGCAGCGCTCGACCAGGGCCCGTCCGGCGGCGAGCTGTCCAGGCTGGTGCTGGCCCTGTCGGCCTGCGTCACCGAGACGGGCTCGCCGCTGCTGGTACTCGACGAGGTGGACTCGGGCATCGGCGGTGAGACGGCCGCTCGCGTCGGCGACCTGCTCGCGGCCGCGGGCGGACAGCGCCAGGTGGTGGCGGTGACCCACCGCGCCGAGATCGCCGCTCGTGCCGGAGGCCACCTGGTGGTGCGCAAGCAGGACACAGGCCGCGTCAGCGTCGCCCGCATCGAGCCCGTCGACGGCGAGCGCCGCGTCGAGGAGATCGCCCGGCTCATGTCCGGGCGGGTCACGGATGCCGCCCTGTCACGCGCGGTCGAGCTGCGCGGTGAGGCGATCGAGACCGTCGCCGCGGGCTCGGGGGCTCCGGGTCGCCGTCCCCGACGCGCGGCGCGCTGATGGATCGACCGGGCTCCGATCCCTACCATTCGAGCCAGATGACCGAGGAGCGCCCCGCCGGACCCACCACGGCGACCGACATGGGTCCGAACGACCCCGGCGTGCGCTTTCCCGTCGAGGTCCCGGGGTTCAGCGGCAGCCTCGAGCAGCTGGTGGTCCGGGCCCAGCGCGGCGAGGTGGACCTCGACAGCATCGCCGTGGCCGAGATCACGGGCGCCTTCCGAGCCCGGATGGACGGCGCCGGTGAGGATGTCGACCTCCAGGAGATGGCGGATTTCCTCTCCCTGGCGGCCCGGCTGGTGGCGCTCAAGGCGGCCCGGCTCAATCCTGCCGAGACCGCCGACCTCGAAGAGTCCGAGGAGGGTGGCGTCGACGATGCGGGACGCCGCCTGACCGAGTACCGGCTCTTCAAGGCGGCCGCGGACGCGTTGCTCGCCGAGGCGGCGGAGGAGGGCGCGCGCAGCTTCCTCGGTTTGGTCGCGCCCGACGTGATCCCCGTGGAGCGCTTGCGGATCGCGCCCGAGCGCCTGGCCGCGGCGTTCCGCGACGTCCTGGCCAGGCTGAGCGAGGCGGAGCCTCTGCCGCTCGAGGCGGTCACATTCTCCGTGGAGGAGAAGATCGATGAGCTGCGCCACCGCCTCCAGGGGGGCGCGCTGGCGTTCGAGGAGCTGTTCGCCGCGGTGGCCACTCGGTTGGAGGCGGTGGCGTGCTTCCTCGCCCTCCTCGAGCTGCTGCGCCTTGGCGAGGCGATCGTCGAGCAGATGGAGCCGTTCGGGCCGATCTCGGTGCGCGCCAGTGGATGACCGACCTGACGGCCATTCCGAGGAGGACGAGGAAACCCTCGAGCTTGCCCTCGATGTGTTCGGCCGGGCCGTCGTCCCCGAGGGGATCGCCAGCGCCGAGCCCGAGGACCTGGCGACCGCGCTCGAGGCGGTCTGCTTCTCCCTGAATCGACCGGTTACCCTCGCGGAGGTCGCCGCCATCCTGGGTCGTACCCCCGCCGCGGTGTCGTCCGCCGCCGATGCCCTGGCCGGCCAGCTCCGCGCTCGCGGGCTGATGCTGCAGCGGCATGGCGACGAGCTCCAACTGGTGACCCGCCCCGAAACGGCCTGGGCGGTCCATCGCGCCCTCCAGCCCGAACGGCCCACCCGGCTGAGCCGCCCGGCTCTGGAAACCCTGGCGATCGTTGCCTACCGCCAGCCGTTGACCCGAGCCGGGATCGAGTCGATCCGGGGTGTCAACTGCGAAGCGGTCCTCGACAGCCTCGAACGCCGGGGCTTGATCGCCGAGGTGGACCGCCAGGACACACCGGGCCGCCCCCGGCTGTTCGGCACCACGCTGCGCTTTCTGCAGATCGTCGGGCTGGAGCGCATCGACGACCTGCCCCCGCTCGGGGAGGCGGCCGCCGCGGCCGCGCTCAGCGCCACCGTGGGATCGGCGCCGGACGCGGCGCACCCAGGGTGAGCGCCGCCGTGGGAGGCGGCGCTGAGCGGCTCAATCGCTTCCTGGCCCGCCGCGGTGTTGCCTCGCGCCGCAGCGCCGACGAGCTCATCGCCTCCGAACGCGTGCGCGTCAACGGCAGGACCGCCCGGCTCGGTGACAAGGTTGACAGCGCCACCGATTCCGTGGAGGTGGATGGCGCGCCGATCACGGCGCGGTTGCCCATCGCGGTGACCCTGGCGCTCAACAAGCCGGTCGGCGTGGTCACCACCATGCGCGACCCGCGCGGCCGCCCCACCGTGCGTGACCTGGTGGCGGAGACCCCGGGCCTGGTGCCCATCGGACGGCTCGACGCGGACAGCCGCGGACTGCTCCTGCTCAGCACTGACGGCGAGCTCGCCCATCGCATCGCCCATCCCCGACACGGTGTCCTCAAGACCTACCGGGTGACCCCGACGTCGCCGCTGTCCGACACCCAGGTCAGCGACATGATCCGCGGCGTGATGCTCGACGATGGACCGGCCCAGGCCCTCGAGGTGCGCCGCGCCGGCCGCACCGCCGTCGACATGGTGATGGGGGAGGGACGCAAACGAGTGGTGCGCCGTCTCTTCGCCGCGGTCGGCAGCGAGGTCGTCGACCTCTGCCGGACCGCTGTGGGACCGATCGCCCTCGGGGACCTGGCCGAAGGCGCCAGCCGCCGCCTCGACGCGTCCGAGCTCGAGGCGTTGCGCCAGGCCGTTCGCCCCGCCGGCACGGGCGCGTCATGAACAGCCGCCGCATCGTCACCGTCGACGGCCCCGCCGGCAGCGGCAAGTCGACGTTGGGACGAGCGCTGGCCCAAGATCTCGCCCTGCGGCTCATCGACACCGGGCTGTTCTACCGCGGCATGATGGTCGCCGCAATCCGCGCCGGCATCGACGGGCGCGACGCCGCCGCGCTCGCGCGCCTCGCCCAGACGACGGTCATCGACGTGCCTACGGATCCGGACTCACACGACAGCGGTGTCTCCGTGAACGCAATCCCCGCAGGGGCGATGCTGCGCGACCCTCAGCACGCGCCACTGCTGGCGGCCATCTCGAGCAACCCGGCGGTGCGCGCCGCTGTTCTGGAGCCGCAGCGTGCTCTCGCCGTCGACGGGGCCGTGGCGGTGGGTCGCGACTGCGGCACGGTGGTGTTTCCCGACGCGAGGGTCAAGTTCTACCTCCAGGCGCCCGAGACGGTGCGGCGGCAGCGGCGCCTGGCGCAGCTGCGCGCCAGAGGCTCGCTCGCCGATGACAGCATGCTGCGCGCCGAGGTCGGCGATCGCGACCGCGCCGACACCGATCGCGCCGAATCCCCGCTCCGGGCGGCGCCCGACGCCCACCTCATCGACACCGCCGCGATGGACGTCGACGCCATGGTCGCGCACGCGCTGCGCATCTGCCGCGAGGCCGGACTCGATCGCCCAGCGGCTCGCTGATGTACTGGTTCCTCCGCGGCATCATGCGCGTGCTCGTGGCCACCATCCTCGGCGGCCTCGTCCACGTCGAGGGCCTGGCCAACGTGCCCCGGCGCGGCGGCGCGCTGCTGGTGGGAAACCATGTGGGCGCTATCGACCCACCGCTCACCGGCGCACTTCTATCGCGCCTCGACGTCTATTACATGGCCAAGAGCGAGCCCTTCGAGCGCGCCTGGGTGCGCTGGTTGTTCCGCGGCTTCAACGCGTTCCCGGTGGTGCGGGGCAGTGCCGACCGTGCCGCACTGCGACACACGCTCGACCTTCTCCACGCAGGCCACATCGTGCTCGTCTACCCGGAGGGATCGCGCTCGCCGGACGGACGGCTCCGCGATCCTCAGGCTGGTGTCGGTTTCCTGGCGCGGCACGGTGGGGTCCCAGTCATCCCTGTGGCGGTGTGGGGCACCGAGAAGGTGATCCCGCGAGGCACCACGCGCATCCACCGCACCGAGGTGCACGTCGGATACGGACCGCCGGTGACGCTTCCCGGCGCCGGTGCCACGGCGCGCGGCGACAACCGCGCCGTCGCCGCGGCCATCATGGCCGCCATCTCCCAGATGCTTCCTCCACGCTATCGGGCCGCTGTGGAGAGCGACACACCGGCGACGCCGCCGGCCGCGTAGCCGCCGCGCTCTGGGTGGTGTGGGCGGGCCGACGCGGAACGCTCCCTACAATCGGACGGTGTCCGCTCCGTGTGAATTCGTGGCGTTCGACCTCGAGACCACGGGGCTGTCGCCGAAGGCCGATCGGGTCTTGGAGATCGGCGCGGTGCGCTTCGACGGTGAGATGCGCCGCATCGCCGATCTGGAGATCGTCGTCGATCCGGGCGTGCCCATTCCCCTGGCCGTGCAGCGGCTGTGCGGGTTGACCGCGGCCGACGTCATCGGTGCTCCGGCGCCTGCGGAGGGTGTCGCCCAGCTCGCCGACTTCTGCGACGGCGCCGAGCTGATCGCCCACGGCGCCGGGTTTGACATCACCTTCTGCGCCGGCCTGGTCCCCGACGCATTCGGCCATCGCCGGGTCCTCGACACGCTGGAATTCGCCCGCATCCTCATGCCCACCGCGGACTCGCACAGCCTGCCTCTGCTCAGTGCCGCCCTTGGCCTCGAGCATCTCCGGCCCCACCGCGCGCTCAGCGACGCCTCGGCGACCCACCTGCTTTTCTCGCGACTGCGCGACGCCGCCGAGGCGCTCCCGACTGCCGTGCTCAGCGTGATGCGGAGGGTCGCCACCGAGGGGGGCGGTGAGCTCGGATTCTTCTTCACGACCGTCGTCCGGGGCGGTGGCGATCCCCGGCGCAGGGCCTGGGCGGGCGCGCAGCCGGCGGCAGCGCCGCCGCCCGCGCCGACCGCGCCGCCACCGCTGGATCTGGTGGCCACGGCGACCTCGATGGTCGGGCCGGCGGGGCTGCTCGGCCGCGCCGATTCGGGGTATGAGCTGCGCGAGGCCCAAGTGGAGATGACCCGGGCCGTCGCGCAGACCCTGCAGAGACGCCGCCGCCTCATCGTGGAGGCAGGAACCGGCGTGGGCAAATCGCTCGCCTACCTCCTGCCCCTGGCCCTGCACGCCCGCAACGGGCGCCGGGCGGTGGTGGCCACCCGAACTGTGACCCTCCAGGAGCAGCTCCTCGAGCGCGACCTGCCCATGGTCGAGAGCATCCTCGGCACTGCCGTCCCCGCTGCTCTTCTCAAGGGGCGCAACCACCAGCTCAGCCTGCGGCGCTGGCAGCGGTTCCTGCGATCTCCCGACATCGGCCCCCACGGAGCGGACCTCGATCGGATCCGCTTCAAGCTGAAGCTGCTCGCCTGGCTGGCGGTGACCGACAGCGGAGACCGCGGCGAGCTGCACCTCACCACGCATGACGAGGCGCTGTGGCGGCACGTCGAGTCCGACGGAGGTGACTGCCTCGGGTCTGCCTGCGCCAACTGGCAGGACAACCGCTGCTTCATGGTGGCGGCCCGGCGCACCGCGGAGGCCGCGTCGATCGTCATCACCAATCACGCTCTGCTCCTCGCCGACGCGGGCGCGGGCGGGCAGGCTCTGGGTGAGCACGACGCGCTCGTGATCGACGAGGCACACCACCTCGAGGCGGCGGCCACCGAACAGTTCGGGGTCAGCCTGCGAGCCTTCGACGTGATCGTGGTCCTCGACCGGCTCGGCCCGGCCGAGGGCGAGCTGGGGGCGGCGCTGGGCGCATCGCGCGATGCCACCATGCGACTTTTCGGCGACGTCAAAGGGCGCATCGGGGAGATCCTCGGTGCCGACCATTCCGGCAACGCCACCGTCGGCCTCACCCCGGAGGTCACGGAGGGACGCGGACACGCCGTGCTGATGCGCTCGGCGGAGTTCGCCACGGAGCGCTGGCGGCACGCCGCCGGCCAACTCCGCCGGGCGGAGCATGCGGGGTCCCTCCAGCTCGACCTGCTGCCGCAGCCGGAGCGCGCCGACCAGGAGCGACTGCTGGCGGCGGCCGCGCTGGACGAGCTCGCAGGTGCGGTCGACCGGGTTCTCATCCAGCCTCGCGGCGACCACGTCGCATGGCTGGCGGTGCGGGCCGAGCAGGGCGAGCTGCACGAGGCGCCCATCGCCGTGGCCGCAACCCTGCGCGAGTCCGTCTTCGCCCGCCCCGACACGGTGATCGCCACCTCGGCCACTCTGGCGGTGGGCGGAGACTTCGACTTCACGCGGAGCCGGCTCGGGCTCGAGGGTGCTGATGAGCTCCTGCTCACCTCGCCGTACGACTTCCTCGAGCAGGCGCTCTGCGTGCTCCCGTCGGATGTGCCGCCGTACGACGACCCTGAGTCCGACCGCGTCATGGCGAGGCTGATCGGAGACACAGCCGAGCTTCTCGGCGGCAGCACGCTGGCCCTGTTCACAGGGTACAACCCGCTGCGGCGCGTCCATGCCCTGCTCGGCTCACGAATGGAGGCGAGTGGGATCGCGCTGCTCGGCCAGGGGCTCGACGGCACCCGTCGCCAGATCCTGGCCAGCTTCCTCGCCAACCGCCGCACCGTCCTGCTCGGGACCAGCAGCTTCTGGGAAGGGATCGACGTCCCCGGCGACGCGCTCCGCTGCGTGGTCATCGCCAAGCTCCCCTTCGCGGTGCCCACCGATCCGCTGGTGCGCGCTCGCACCGCGGCCCTCGGCGATCCGTTCGGCCAGTACGTGCTTCCCCAGGCCGTCCTGCGCCTCCGCCAGGGCTTCGGCCGGCTCATCCGGCGCGGCACCGACCGGGGCGCGGTGGTGCTCTGCGACGAGCGTCTGCGCACCCGTGAGTACGGGGAGCGGTTCCTGGCTGCGCTGCCTCCCGCGGCGGTGGCGTCCGTCGCCGTGGCGGACGTCGGCCAGGCGGTGGCCGGCTTCGTGCTCCACCGCCGTGTTCCGGAGGTGACACGGACGAGCCCGTCGCGCCGACAATCGGAGCAGGATCACCAGATGGACGAGGAGCCCGCATGACCCTGACCGAGGCACCGCCGGCAACGGATCCGGCAGCGCCGGCGGCGCCGCAGCCCGAGCCGACCACAGTGAGGCCGGAGGGCGACCGCACCGACATCGTGGTCGCCGTCGCCCAGATGGCGCCACGCCTCGGGGACGTCGCGGCCAACCTGGATCGGCACCTGGAGCTCATTGATCAGGCGCAGGGCGGTGGGGCCGCCCTGGTCGTGTTCCCGGAGCTCTCGCTGACGGGCTACTTCCTCAAGGACCTGGTGCCCGACGTTGCCCTGCGCGAACAGTCCGATGAGCTCGCTCAGCTGACCAGCGCCAGCCGGGGCATCGACGTGGTGGCGGGCTGCGTTCTGGAGAGCGAGGACGCCCGCTTCTACAACGCCTCGCTCTACCTGTCCAACGGACGTCTTCACCACATCCATCGCAAGGTGTACCTGCCCACGTACGGGCTCTTCGACGAGGCCCGCTACCTCGCCCAGGGAGATCGCTTCCGCACCTTTGCGGCCCCGCTGGCGGCGGCCGAGCCCCCCCGTCCGTGGCAGGCGGGCGTGCTCATCTGCGAGGACATGTGGCATCCCACCGCCGCCGCGCTGCTGGCCCGCCAGGGCATCGAGCTGTTCCTCTGCCCCTCCGCGTCTCCTGGCCGCGGGGTGGTCCGTGGGCATGCGCTCGGCACCGCGCGCAGCTACGACGCCATGACCCGCACCTACGCGCAGCTGTTCACGTCGTACCTGCTCTACTGCAACCGGGTCGGCTTCGAGGACGGGGTGGGATTCTGGGGAGGCTCACGCGCGATCGGGCCCGACGGTCGCCTGCTCGACGATCCCGCCGGGAGCGACGAGTGCCTGGTCCTCCAGCGCATCGACCTCGCCGCGGTGCGCCGTGCGCGCATCGCCAATCCATTGCTTCGGGATGAACGACATGACATCAGCGACGCCGAGACAGAGCGCCTTCGAGCTCGACGCACTCGCGATTGACAGCGAGGTCGTCCGCGACATCCTGGTGGGCTTCGTCCGCAACGAGGTGCGCAAGGTGGGCTTCGAGCGCGTCGTCATCGGCCTGTCCGGTGGCATCGACTCGGCGCTGAGCGCCGCCATCGCCTGCCTGGCGCTGGGCGAGCGGAACGTGCTGCCCATCCTGATGCCGTATCGCACCTCGTCGTCGGCCTCGGAGGCGGACGCCCGGCTGGTCTGCGATCACCTGGGAATGACGCCGACCGTCGTCGACATCTCCCCGCAGGTCGACGCCTACTTCGAGCGTTTCCAGGACGCGGACCGAGGCCGTCGCGGCAACAAGATGGCTCGCGAGCGCATGACCATCCTCTACGACATGTCGTGGGCCCACCATGCCCTGGTGATCGGAACCACCAACAAGACAGAGCTCCTGCTCGGCTACGGCACGGTGTTCGGCGACATGGCCAGCGCCCTCAACCCGCTCGGCGACCTCTACAAGACCCAGGTGTTCGCGCTGGCACAGAGCATCGATCTTCCCGACGCGGTGATCAGCAAGGCTCCCAGCGCCGATCTCTGGGAGGGACAGTCCGACGAGCAGGAGCTCGGCTTCGGATATGCCAATGTCGATGCGCTCCTCTACCACATGGTCGACGAGCGTCGCACGCGCGCGGAGCTGAGGGGCCTCGGATTCGATGACGCGTTCATCGACGACGTCGCCAGCCGCATGCGTGGCAGCCAGTACAAGCGGCGGCCGCCGATCATCGCCAAGCTGTCGGCACGCACGGTCGATCGCGAGTTCCGCTACCCCCGGGACTGGGGTACTTGAGCACCGCGCGGCCGGGAGTCCTCCACGTCGTGGCCACGCCGATCGGCAACCTGGAGGACATCACGCTGCGGGCCCTGCGCGTGCTGCGTGAGTGCGATGCCGTCGTGGCCGAGGACACCCGGCGCACCCGCCAGCTGCTCACCGCCCACGGCGTCGCCCGCGAGCTGCTTTCTCTGCCGGCTCATGCCGAGACGCGCCGTGTTCCGGCCCTTGTCGACCGGCTCGTGGCGGGGGAGAGCCTGGCCCTCTGCACCGACGCCGGCACGCCCGTGGTGAGCGACCCCGGCGCGATGCTGGTGCGAGCCGCGCGCCGGGCCGGGGTCACCGTGGTGCCCGTGCCAGGCCCCTCGGCGCTGACCGCGGCTCTGGCGGGAAGCGGACTGCGCGGGGACCGTGTCTGTTTCCTGGGATTCCTGCCCCGCAGCCCCGGCAAGCTGCGCCGCTCCATCGAGACGGGACTGCTCACTGATGCCACGGTGGCGTTCTTCGAGTCCCCGCTGCGCCTGGCGCGGACCCTCACCCTGATCGCCCCGAGCTGCGGGGAGCGACCGGTGGTGGTTGCCCGGGAATTGACTAAAGTCCACGAGACCTTCCACACAGGCACCGCGGCATCGCTGGCGGAGTCCTTTGCCGCGCATCCGCCACGGGGCGAGTGCACAGTCCTCATCGGAGCCAGCTGAACGTGAGCCGACCTGAGCACTTCTACGTCACCGCAGCGATCGACTACGTGAACGGCAATCCTCACCTCGGGCACGCGTACGAGAAGATCGGCTGCGATGTGCTCGCCCGCCATCGCCGGCTGCGCGGCGCCGACGTCCGCTTCACGGTCGGCAGCGATGAGCACAGCCAATCGGTGGAGCGCGCCGCGCGCGCCAGCGGAGAGGACGCTGCCGATTTCACAACCCGCCAGGTGGCGGCGTTCACCGCCATGATGCGGGCCTTCGACGTGCAGCCGACCGCCTTCGTGCGCACCAGCAGCGACGCCAATCG
>DAIUFS010000011.1:23315-37383 GCA_036844485.1 Candidatus Dormiibacterota bacterium
GCGCTCGCCGACGCCGGGCACATCTACAAGGACTGGTATCGCGCCTGGTTCTGCCCGTCGTGCGAGCAGTTCTACACGGACAAGGAGATCGTCGCCGGGATGTGCCCGGTACACGGTAGCCCGGTTGAGTGGGTGGAGGAGCAGAACTGGTTCTTCCGGCTCAGCGACTTCGCCGAGCCCCTTCTCGACCTCTACGAGCGCCAGCCGGAGTTCCTGGTCCCGGTATCGCGGCGCAACGAGATGCTCAACGTCATCCGCGGAGGCCTCACCGACATCAGCATCTCGCGCGGATTCTCGACGTGGGGGATCCCGGTTCCGGGGGACACCTCCCAGGTGATCTGGGTGTGGCTGGATGCGCTGCCGGCGTACATGACGGGGGTCGGCTACCCCGACGGCGAGGAGTTCGCGCGCTTCTGGCCGGCTGACGTCCATGTCATCGGCAAGGACATCACGCGATTCCACGCCATCACCTGGCCGGCCATTCTCATGGCGGCGGACCTGCCGCTGCCGCGCAAGGTGCACGCCCACGGCTTCATCACTCTTGAGGGGGAGAAGATGAGCAAGAGCCGCGGCATCTTCGTCGAGCCCATGCAGCTGGTGGACCAGTTCGGCAGCGACGCCGTGCGCTGGGTGCTGCTCAGCGAGATCCCGTTCGACCGTGACGGGGACTTCTCGATCTCCAACTTCGTCGACCGCTACAACGCTGACCTCGCCAATGACTACGGCAACCTGGTGTCGCGAACCACCAAGATGGTGCAGCGATACTTCGGTGGGGTGGTGCCCGCCTCAGCGGCTCGCCTGCCCATCGACGACGAGCTGCGCAGCACCGCCGCGCGCATCGTCCCGGTCTATGACGCCGCGCTCGACCGGCTCGAGTTCAGCGAGGGTCTGGCGGCGGCTCGGCAGCTGGTGGGCCGGGCCAACAAGTACATCGAGGAGACGGCGCCCTGGGCGCTCCATCGCGAGGGTGACGCCCGCCTCGCCACCGTGTGCGCCGAGCTGCTCGAGGCGATCCGCGTGTCGACCATGCTCCTCCATCCCGTGATCCCGCGGGCCACGGCGCGAGTCGCCGAGGAGTTGGGCCTCGACCTGTCCGGCGACCTGACCGACGAGCTGCGCTCCTGGCCCCGGCTGATCGCGGGCGATCCCATCAGAGTGGGGGAGATCCTCTTTCCCCGGCTCGACCGCGAGGCCGTGCTCGCCTCCGCATGAGCGAGACGGCGCCGCCCTCGCCTCTGGTCGACACCCACTGCCACCTCGTCCTCCTCGAGCAGCGTGGACTCCTCGACGCGGCCCTGGAGAGCGCGCACCAGGCGGCGGTGGAGCAGATCATCACCGTCGGCCTCAATGTCGAGGACTCCGATCGCAACCGGCTCATCGCCGAGGCCCACGACAACGTCTGGTTCACGGTGGGCTGGCATCCCCATGAGCCCCAGGCCCCTGACAGCGCACAGCTGGGCGCGCTTGCAGAGCTTCTCGCCCACCCCCGCGCCGTGGCGGTGGGCGAGATCGGCATCGATCTCTACTTCCGCCCCGGCTACCATGACACACCGCTGGACGTGCAGCAGCGCGCCATCCACAGCATGCTCGAGCTCGCCGCCACGCACCGCAAACCGGTGGTGGTGCACGATCGCGACGCGCACGAAGAGGTGCTGTCCGCGCTGCGCCTCCATCCCGATGTCCGGGGGGTGATGCACTGCTTCAGCGCCGATGCCGCATTCGCGCAGCGCTGCGTCGCCGCCGGGTACACGATCTCGTTCTCGGGGATCATCACGTTTCCACACAGCGAGCCTCAGCAGGCAGCGGTCCGCGCTGTCGGCGGCGGCGAGTACGTCGTCGAGACCGACTCGCCGTTTCTCGCCCCGGTCCCGCATCGCGGCAGGCCCAACCTTCCCGGATACGTCGCCGCCACGGCGGCGGCGGTCGCCGCCCTCCGCTCGGCGGACGAGCGGCTGGTGCGTGCGCAGTCCACCGCCAGCGCGCGCCGCCTCTTCGGGCTCCCCGGGGTGGAGGCGTGACCGGGCGCGGCGCGCCGCCTCGGGACGACCTCTGCGACCCGAGCACGCTGAACGCCGTGGCGCGGCGTGTGGGCCTGGTGGCCAACCGGCGGCTGGGGCAGAACTTTCTCGTCGACAGGACGGTCCTCGACGACATCATCGAAGCGCTCGAGCCGGCAGCGGATGATGAGGTGTTCGAGATCGGGCCTGGGGTCGGCACGCTGACGGGCGAGCTGGCTCAGCGGGTCAGGCGGGTGATCGCCGTCGACATCGATGCACGCTGCGTGGCTGCCACGCGCCTCACCCAGCGCCACCAGAGCAACGTCGAGGTGGTCCAGGGTGACGCGCTTCGCGTCGAGCCCTCGAGCCTCGGCCTCGGTGAGGGCTGGCTGGCAGCGGGCAACATCCCCTACAGCATCACCACGCCGTTGCTCAGTCGCCTCTTCGAGCTGACGGTCCCGCCGCGGCGCGGCGTCTTCATGGTCCAGCGCGAGGTGGCGGCGAGGCTTGCCGCCGCGCCGGGAGGGTGGAGCCTGGCCACCGTGGCGGTTCGCAGCGTGGCCACTGTGGAACGCGTGCGCGACGTGGCTCCATCCAGCTTCGACCCTGTCCCCGCCGTGCACTCCAGCGTGGTCCGCCTCCGACCCGCGCGCCACCTGGAGGCACCCGCTCGGCAGGCCGCCCTCGATGTGGCCCGCGCGGCGTTCCAGATGCGCCGCAAGACGCTCCGCCATGGCATCACCCATGCCGCCCGGGGGGACGAGCGCCGCGGCATGGCCTGGCTCGAGGCCGCGGGCATCGACCCCGGTCGCCGCCCCGGCACCCTGGATGTCGGCGAATGGCACCGGATCGCCCAGGCCGCCCGTACCCTTGACGGACTGTCGTGAACCACCCGAGGCCCGCGTTCCCGCCCGGCGACGAGATCGCGCCACCGGCCTCGCAGCGCCAGCTGCACGGAGCGCGACCGGCGGTCCCTCCGCTGCCCGACCGGCAGGGCTTCGGGGCAGTGCTTGCACACCGGGACTTTCGCCTGCTCTGGCTGGCCCAGGGAGCCAGTCAGCTGGCCGACAAGTTCCTCATGTTCACGCTGCTCATCGTGGTCTTCGACCTCAGCCACAAGGCCTCGATCCAGTCGGCGCTGATGATCGCGTACACGCTGCCGTCGGTCTTCCTGAGCGCGCCGGCCGGCGTGTATGCGGACCGCCACGACAAGCGCACGCTGATGATCGCCACCAACGCCATCCGCGGCGGCCTGATCCTGCTCATCCCCCTGATCGAGGTGCTCCCGGTGGTGGGCGACCAGGCCTGGCCGCTGATCGTGATCACCTTCCTCTTCAGCTCGGTCGGGCAGCTCTTCGCCCCGGCGGAGGCGGCCAGCATCCCCTCTCTGGTCAGGCGTGACCAGATCATGGGCGCGACCTCGCTGTTCATGACCACGGTCATCGTGACGCTCGTCGTCGGCGTCCCCGCGGCGACGCTGGCGATCCGCCTCGTCGGGGAGCGCGCCCCCTTCTACATCGCCACCGTGCTCTTCGCGCTGGCGGCTGTGTCGATCTGGCGCATCGACACGCCGCTGCGCGTGCGCACCGTTCCGGAGCGAGCCGCCAGCCTGCGTCGCGAGCTCCGCGAGGGGATCAGCCTGATCGCGGGCAACCCGGCGATCCGCCTGAGCCTGTATCAGCTCGCCGTCGCCCTCATCGTCGTCTTCACGGTGTTTGCGCTCGGCCCGGTGTTCATGGTGCGTGAGCTGCATCGTTCCGATCAGGACACCTACCTGCTGCTGATCCCGGCGACCCTTGGCCTGGTGGCGACGGCGGCCGTGCTGGCTCAGCGCGCCGGCAACCACTTCTCCAAGGCGTCCACCCTGGTGGCGGCGCTGACCGTCGGCGGCGCCTCGCTGGCGGCCATCGGAGCCACCCCGCCGCTCCTCCGCGGGCTGGGCGCGGAGGGGGCGGTGATCCCCATTCTGATGGCGCTCAGCGCGATCTTCGGCTGCGCGCTGGGCGCCCTCCTCATCCCGGCATTCACCATCCTCCAGGAGCGCACCAACGAGGAGACGCGCGGGCGGATCTTCGGTGGCATATTCGCCGTCATCAACGCCGCGGTCGCCATCCCGCTGCTTGTCGCCGGGATCATCGCCGACGCGGTCGGGGTCGCCGCCGTTGTGGCCGGACTTGGCGTGATCATCCTGGCGGCCGCGGTCATCGTCCGGCTCGCTTTCTGGGATCGGCTGGCCGTGCTGGACGCGGTCACCGCCTCGCCGCACTGATCCAGGTCGCGGACTTGCAACGGACACGTCGCGGATTCGTCATCTTCGGCCGCGGCACGGAGGGCGGTGCAAAGCTCTCGGCCACCCCCAGAGGGTCGACGTCGGAGATGCGGGAGACGACATGCGGGCCATCGTCACGTGTGAGTGCTGCGGTCATCGCCAGGCGGTGGCACGGCCGATCGGGCGGCCGGAGGCCTTTCACGTCGTCTGCCACGAGTGCGAGGGCGTGCTCCGAGTCGAGGTGACCGCGGATGACCTCAGCCTCGCCCAGAAGAGCGTGGGCCGGTCGCGCAAGGCCCGCGTCTAGGCCGTTGGGGGCCGGGAGCGGAGAGCGCGGCTGGTATCATCGCCTCGCCGGGGACACCGCCCCCGTCGCGCGTGCGGGCGCATAGCTCAGTTGGTACGAGCGCTGCGTTGACATCGCAGAGGTCATTGGTTCGAATCCAATTGCGCCCACCACCGCCCTTCTCGAGGCGGCTTGCGCCCGCATCTACCCGGCCGCCTGCGCGCCTCCTGCAGGCCGCCCGAAGCGCACGTACACGAGCAGACCACCCGACCGCACCAACCTGAAGTGGTTCGCCACGTAGGCGGATGCACCGGCCGGAACGGCCCATGCGCGAATCGGAGTGTCTGTCACCACATAGTCCACACGCTCGAAGACCGCTTGCCACACGCTCGACGCCTCAGCGCTCGCATCGAGCGCCAGAATCGTGCCCGCGGGGTCGGTCATGGCCGTGCATCCGGGAGCGCTGGCCACAAACCGATCGGCGGTGACCAGGTTCCTCGGTGCGTCGGACACGGCACACGCTCCCGCCGGAATCACCGCATCGACCGCCGCCGCTACGTCCGGTGTTGACTCTCCGCGCAGGTGGGAGACCTGGTTGATGAGGAGCGCTGCCACGCATGCCGCGGCGATCGCCAGGGACAGCGCGTTTGCATGGCCGCCGCGCAGCCGCGCCAGGGCCAGCGCCAGGAGAATGGCCAGGAATGGAGCCATGACAGCGGCGTAGTGAGGGTAGTACTGCGCCGGCGCGAGCTGTGCGACCGCCAGTGCGAACGTTGAGCCGAGCGCGAACCATTCCAGGGGTGTCGGTCGTCGGCGCGACAGCCCAAACGCCGCAGCGACGAAGACTGAGAGCGCGATCGCAACGGCGATGGCCACCGCGTCCCCGCTCGCGAATGCGGAGGCGCCGGTGATGTCACCCAGCCGGGTGGGAACGGGGATGCGCCCCGTGGCTGGGATGCGGCCCAGCTGGGTGGTGACCACGTCGCGATACAGCGCCGCTGGGGCCGCCACCAGGAAGGGGAGCGCGGGAACCGCACCGCCCACAACCACTCCGCCAGCAAAGGGGATGGCACGACGGCGGAGCTGGGGCAGGCACAGCATCAGCACGACGAATATGGGGATGAGTGCTGACAGCTTGACGCTGACCGCAAATCCGAACACCGCCCCGCCCAGGGCCAGCCGTCGAGGGGTCGCGAAGCTGTCGCCCTGGAACACAAGCGCGGCGCCGCACAGCCAGCACAGATCGAGCACGGGCTCGAGGAGAACGCTGTGCAGTGCGTACAGCTCGGCCGGAAACAGCGCCATGACACCGCACGCGATGGACGTCGCCGCGACTCCACGGTGGCGCACAAGGCAGCCCGCGAGAACGACGCTCATCACCGCCACAACCGGGGTGCAGAGACGGAGGACGGCGAGGGCATCTCTGCTGCCGGTCAGCTCGGACAAGAATGCGAACGGAGTTGCCAGCAGCACGAAACCCGGTGGCTCGACGTACACGAAGTCCCGATAGGGGAGCGCGCCGTGGACCAGCCGGATCGAGCCACCCAGGTAGACCGCGATGTCCGCGGTGGCACCGAACAGGGATCCTGGGCGGCTCAATTGGTACAGGGTCACAGCAGCCGCGACGACAGCGCCGATGAGGATGACCGTGCGGGTGTGGTCGTCTGGGCCCGCGTGCCCGCCCGAGTGCACCGTGGTACGCGAAAGCCGGTCCCATCCAGCCGCGATCCACGGGACGCGAAAGGCGTGCACAGTGAGAGGAAGCGTACCCGGGACGATCACGCGCAGCCTGGCGCAGAAATCTTAAGAACTCTTGATCGCTCGATTCTACCCACACCTTGCGCACAGCTTGCCCAGCGCTCCTCGCTGCGGTCCGAGAGCACTTGTCCACAGTTTGCACAGGTCCGGGCGAGTGTCCGGACATGGGTTGTGCACCGCACACGGCCCACGCTCCCGCTCTGGAGGCGTTGACAATCGATGAGGGCACGGCCGACACTGCGGCCCGTGGAAGGCGGACGTGACTGCGATGACCCCGCCTCCGAGCGGGTGACGCGCCGTATCTGCAGTCGGCGCGGGTGCGCGAATCCAGTGAAGAAGCGGATCGCCAAGTACTGCAGCGTCCGCTGCTGCGCGATCGATCCCGAGCGGCACGCCCGGCTCCGCGTCTCGGCGCAGCGGTCGAGTCGGCGCGTGCTCCCGATGACACGGCAGCTCACATTCGGGATCAACCAGGCGAACAACCCCGAGGCTGTGATCTCGCGCATCTCCGAGGCCCGCGAGGACGTCCCCCGGGGGATGTCCCGACTCTGCGGCTGACGCACACCGGCGCCGGCGGGCGGGGAGTTGTCTGACAGCATCTACAATTCGCCGCCATGGCCGAGGACACCGTCGACGATTCCGCCGAGGCGGGCCCGCCTCTGGACGCGCCGGCGGAGCTGACCCTGGAGATCATTCGCCACAGCGCGGCACACCTCATGGCCGCCGCCGTGGCCGAGCTTTTTCCCGGTGCGAAGTACGACGTCGGCCCGGCCACCGAGGAGGGCTTCTTCTACAACTTCCGCCTCGCCGGGGGCGAGCACTTCAGCGAGGAGGACCTGACCACCATCGAGGCCCGGATGAAGGAGCTGGCCAAGCAGCGCATCCCCTTCGAGCGCGATGCGATGGCGCGTGACGCGGCGCGGCAGCTATTCACCGACATCGACCAACCCTTCAAGGTGGCCCTCATCGACCGGATGGCGGAGGAGGTGGACAGCGTCGGCGTGTACCGCACCGGAGATTTCGTCGACCTCTGCCGCGGTCCCCACGTGCCCCACACAGGTCACCTGCGCGCGGTTCGTCTGCTCCGTGTCGCGGGCGTGTACTGGCGCGGCGACGAGCGCAACGAGCAGCTGCAACGAGTGTACGGGACCGCCTTCTTCGATCGCGAGCAGCTCGACGCCTTCATCGCCCAACGCGAGGAGGCCCGTCGCCGCGATCACAGACGGCTGGGAGCCGAGCTCGACCTCTTCCACCTCTCGGAGCATTCCCCCGGCTCACCCTTCTGGCATCCCAAGGGGATGATCATCTGGAACACGCTCGAGGACGTGCGTCGCGACGAGAACCACAAGCGGGGGTACCAAGAGGTCAAGACACCGCTGCTGTTCGACGTCGAGACGTACAAGACATCGGGTCACTACGAGAACTACGCCGAGAACATCTTCTTCGTCTCGTCACGAGAAGAGGGGAAGCAGCTCGCGCTCAAGCCGATGAACTGCCCCGGCCACATGATTCTCTTCGGGACGGGCATGCGCAGCTACCGCGAGCTCCCGATTCGGTACGCGGAGTCGTCCACCCTCCATCGTGACGAGCGCAGCGGGACACTGCACGGCCTGCTCCGGGTACGGCACATCACCCAGGATGATGCGCACATCTTCTGCGCCCCGGACCAGATCCAGGACGAGATCCGCGGCATCGTGGAGTACGCCAACCATCTGTACGCCATGCTGGGGGTGGAGCCGCGTGCGGAGCTCTCGACGCGGCCGGAGAAGCGGCTGGGAAGCGACGCCCAGTGGGACCAGGCGGAGTCCGCGCTGGAGGAGGCGCTCAAGCGCCACGGGATGGACTACGTCATCTCGCCCGGGGAGGGGACCTTCTACGGGCCCAAGATCGACCTGCACATGACGGACTCGATCGGCCGCTCATGGCAGATGGGCACCATCCAGCTCGACTACCAGATGCCTGCGCGTTTCGGCCTGAGCTATGTCGGGGGCGACGGAGAGGACCACACGCCGGTGGTGATCCACCGCGCTCTGCTCGGCTCGCTGGAAAGATTCATCGGCATCCTCACCGAGCACTACGCGGGCCACTTCCCCCTGTGGCTGGCGCCGGTGCAATGCGAGATCGTTCCCGTCCAGGATGACGCACCCGAGGTGATCGAGTATGTCACCGGTCTACGCGACACGATGCGCGCCGCCGGCCTGCGTGCGGAGGTGAACGACAAGCCCGGCGAGCGCATGCAATCCCGCATCAGGGACGCGGAGCTGCGCAAGGTCCCGTACATCGCCGTGGTCGGGCGCCGCGACCTGGAGCGGGGCGACGGCGTTGTCAATGTACGCTCCACACGGACGGGCACGCAGGAGAATGTCGCGGCCGGGGACCTGGTGACCCGGCTGGTCAGCGAGGCGGCCTCCCGCTCGAACGGCTGAGTGGCGCGCGACGGTCGCTCTCTCGAACAGGCTGTCGCCGAGCTCTTCCCGGGTGACGACGCGGAGCAGCTGATCGCCACCGGCGAGGTGCTCGTCGACGGGGTCCCGGTGACCAACCCGCGGAGCCGTCTGCGAGCCCGTGCACGCGTCACCAGGCGACCCGCCACGATCCTGCGCGGATCGCCCAAGCTGCGCGCTGCGCTTGCTGCATTCGACCTGGCGGTTGCCGGTCGGACTGCGCTCGACGTCGGGGCTGCCGCGGGCGGGTTCACGACGGTGCTGCTGGAAGCGGGAGCGCGGCGCGTCTACGCTGTCGACGCGGGCCACGGACAGCTGCTGGGATCGCTTCGCCAGGATCCGCGGGTGGTCAACCTGGAATCGCTGAACGTCGCCGACCTCGATGTCACGGCCATCCCCGAGCACGTCGAGGTGGTCACGATCGACGTGTCATATCTCAGCGTCAGCGGGGCCGTGGCCCAGCTCGACCGCATCGAGATCGCGGCTGGTGCGGACCTGGTGGCGCTGGTCAAGCCGATGTTCGAGCTGCGCGCCGCCACGGCTCCACACGACCGCGCCAGCCTCGACACGGCGCTCGCGACGGCATCCGCCGGGGTGACCGCCGCACGCTGGGAGGTCCGCGGATCGATCGATTCGCCCGTGACCGGCAGCCGCGGCGCCCGTGAGATGCTCCTCTACGCCGTCCGCCGCTGAGGAACGTGCGCCGCCGCCGTGATATGCTCGCTCGTCGGACGCCGTCGTGGCGCCGCAAAGAGGGCCCGTGCGCTGCGGACCCCACCTTCCGGGTTCGCCTTGGAGGTCCAGATCGGCCCAGGCCTGGATAGCGGATCGCTGTCCAGGTTTTTTGTGTTTGGAGGTTTCCACCCATCGCATTTCGAGAGTTGAGGATCAACGAGCAGATCCGCATCCCGCAGGTGCGTCTTTTTGACGACACCACCGATGAAGCGCTCGGCATCGTCCCCGTCGAAACGGCCCGGCAGCTCGCCGTGGAGCGCGGCCTCGATCTGGTCGAGGTGGCACCCCTGGCCCAGCCGCCGGTGTGCAGGCTCATGGACTACGGACGGTTCAAGTTCGAAGCGCTGAAGCGGGAGAAGGACAGTCGCAGAGACCACAACGTCGTCCAGCTGAAAGAGCAGAAGCTGCGTCCGAAGATCTCGGATCACGACTTTCGCACCAAGCTGGCCAAGGTCAAGCAGTTCCTCGGTGAGGGTGACAAGGTGAAGCTCACCATCATGTTCCGCGGTCGGGAGATGGTGCACCAGGAATTCGGACGCAAGCTGCTCGACCGCATGACTGAGGAGCTCAGCGACCTCGCCATCATCGAACGATCCCCACTCGTCGAAGGCCGGAACATGATCATGATCCTCAGCCCCACGACCAAGAAGCAGGCCCGCGGAGACCGGCCGCACGGCGACGCGCACCCGGCCCACGGCAACGGTGCCACGGTGCCGGCGCAGCGCACCGCGGCCAGCCCGGCCGCCCCGGCTCAAGCGGAGCAGAGAGCCGAGCCGGCCACACCGTCTGCCGGCACCGATCCGACCAGCACCGATCCGAACGCAGCCGGCACCGAGCCGGCGGCGACCGCCACCAGCGCGGCTGAGAGTCCGGCTGAAAGTCCGGCAAAGAGCCCAGCGAAGAGTGCTGCAAAGAGCCCGGCGAAGAGTGCTGCGAAGAGTCCGGCGAAGAGTCCGGCGAAGAGTGCAGCCAAGGCTCCGGTCAAAAGTGCGGCCAGGCCGGCCGGAACGCGTGCCGCCACCGATACCAAGACGCCAGCCGCTGATACGCGGGGAGGAGCCAGTGCCAAAGATTCGGACTCATAAAGCAACCCAGAAGCGCTTTCGCATCACCAGCACGGGCAAGGTGATGCGCCGCAAAGCGTTCAAGTCGCACATGCTCGAGCACAAGAGCAGCAAGCGCAAGCGGGTCATGAACAGGCAGCACCGGGTGTCGCCGGCGGACGTGAAGACCGTCCGCCGCCTGGCGCCATACCTGTAGGCCGGGAGGAGGCACCATGGCGAGAGTCAAGAGGGGCGTCACAGCACGTGCCCGCCACAAGAAGATCCTCGAGCTGGCCGAGGGCATGCAGGGTGACCGGAGGCTGCTCTTCAAGGCCGCCAATGAAGCGGTCATGCACTCGCTCTCCTACCAGTACCGTGATCGCAAGCTGCGCAAGGGCGACATGCGGGCGCTCTGGATCACGCGCATCAACGCCGCGGCGCGCCAGAACGGCCTGGCGTACAACCAGTTCATGCACGGCCTCAAGAGCGCGGGAATCGACATCAATCGCAAGATGCTTGCCGACCTTGCGGTCGAGGACTCGGCATCCTTCACCCAGCTCGTCGAGGTGGCCCGAGGCGCTCTGACGTCAGCGTGACCAACCAGGGCGGAGCGCGACCGCGAGTTCCCGCCGCCAGCTCGGGCGGCACCGACGTGCATGCCATCTCCGCGGCCGCCATGGATGAGATCACGGCGGCGACGGACCCGGCTGAGCTCGACTCGCTCCGCGCCCGTTACCTGGGGCGCGGAGACGGCCTTCTCACCGTGTTCCGGAAGCAGATCGGGGCCATCGCCGATGCTGAGGGGCGGCGCGTCATGGGCCAGGTGGTCAACGCGGTGGTGGCCCGGGTGAGCGAGGCGATTGACGAGCGCCGCGCTGCACTGGCCGCGGCAGGACCTCGGGGTGGGACGGCCGAGGCCATCGATCTCACCTGGCCACCGCCGCCGCTGGCGCGCGGTCATCTTCATCCCGTGTCCCGCGTCTTCCAGGACGTGCGGCGGATCTTCGCGCAGCTCGGCTACATCGCCGTCGCCGGCCCCGAGGTCGAATACGACCGCTACAACTTCACGCTGGTCAACATGCCCCCCGGGCATCCCTCACGCGACACCCAGGACACCTTCTTCGTCGACGATGAGCGCCTGCTGCGCACCCACACCTCGCCGGTGCAGGTCCGGAGCATGCTCATCCGGGGCGCGCCGCAGCGGGTGATCGTGCCGGGCAAGGCGTATCGGCGCGACAACGACGCCACCCACTTCCCCATGTTCTTCCAGGTCGAGGGGATGTGCATCGATGAGGGGATCGCGCTCAGCGACCTCAAGGGCACTCTCGACTACTTCGCTCGGTCCATCTTCGGTGTGGACCGGCCGACTCGATTCCGCCCCCACCACTTCGAGTTCACCGAACCCTCGATCGAGCTCGACGTGTCCTGCGCGGTGTGCGGTGGCGACGGGTGCCGGCTGTGCAAGGGCAGTGGCTGGCTGGAGATTCTGGGAGCCGGGATGATCCACCCCAACGTCCTGCGCAAGGGCAGCGTCGACCCCGCCCGCTACAGCGGATTCGCCTTCGGCATGGGCGTGGAGAGGATCGCCATGCTGGCGTACGGCATCGAGGATGGCCGGCTCCTCTACGAGAACGACGTGAGATTTGTGAGCCAGGCATGAGGGTCTCGCTCGACTGGCTGCGGGAGTACGCGGTCCTCGACGCCCCGCTCGACACCCTGGTGCAGGGGCTGATCGACACGGGCACCTTGGTGAACCAGGTGGAGCGCGGACCCACGGGGGTCATCGTCGCCCGAGTCGTCGGCCTGGAGCCTGTGCCCGAATCGACCAGGGGTGTGCGCTTTGCCGACCTCGACACCGGGGCGGAGCCCATCCGCGTGCTCACCGCTGCACCCGACCTGAGTGTCGGCGACGTGGTCCCCTATGCCCCTGTGGGCACTCTGCTCCCCGGCGCCGACGCGCCCCTGGGAGTTAGGTCCATGTTTGACGGCAAGTACCACTCGCCGGGGATGCTCTGCTCCGCGGCGGAGCTCGGCGTCGGGGATGACGCGGACGGCATCTTCCACCTCGACCACGGAATGCCGGGGCAGCCCCTGCACGAGGTGCTCGCCCTCGACACGGCGCTCGACGTGGAGGTCACCACCAACCGGCCGGACTGCCTCTGCCATGTCGGCATCGCCCGCGAGATGGCGGCGGCGGTGGGGGAGAAGGTCCGTGAACCGGATCCCACCATCTCCGAGGGGCTGCTCAGCGCCGCCAGCCTGGCCCGCCGGGCCGAGGTGGATGTGGAGGATCCCGATGGCTGCCCGCGGTTCGCGGTGCGCATCATCGAGAACGTCGCGGTGGCGCCGTCGCCGGACTGGATCCAGCGGCGGCTCCGGGCGGTGGGGCTGCGCCCCATCAACAACCTGGTCGACATCACCAACTACGTGGCCCGCGAGCTCGGCCAGCCCCTGCATGCCTTCGACCTCGACCGCTTCGTCACCGCCCAGGGGGACAGCGGCGGGCCGGCACGGGTGGTGGTGCGTCTCGGCAGAGACGAGCGACTTCTCTGTCTGGATGGGGTGGAGCGCACCATTGGCCCACAGGACATGGCGGTGTGCGCCGGGGACATCGCGGTCAGCATCGCGGGAGTCATCGGAGGGGCGGGCACCGCTGTCGACGACAGCACCCGCAACGTGCTGCTCGAGGCCGCCAGCTGGGACGGCCCCACGATTCGGGCCACCACGAAACGGCTCGGGGTGCGCACCGACGCGTCGACCCTCTTCGAGAAGGGGCTGAGCGACACACTGCCCCCGATCGCCTTGGACCGGGCGGCGGCGCTGATCGCCGAGCTCGGCGGCGGCCACGTCCTCAAGGACAGCGTCGACGTTCGCCCTCGTCCCCTGCCCCCCATCCCCCCGATCGAGGTGAGCGGAGGCATCATCTCAGCCCAGCTCGGCTACCCGGTCGACGCCACCGAGGCCGCCACCGCGCTCGCCCGCCTCGACTTCGGCGTGGAGCAGAACGGGGACGAGCTGACCGTCACCGTCCCGCACTTCCGCCGCGACGTCACCATCGTCGAGGACGTCGTCGAGGAGGTGGGCCGCTCGCTCGGTTACGACCGCGTCCCCAGCACCCTGCCGGGGCGGCGCACCGGCGTCACGGCTGTGGCCGCCGAAACTCCCGTCGAGGATCGCATCAAGGACGTCCTGGTGGGCGCTGGCTTCGACGAGGCGATCACCTGGTCGTTCGTCTCGCCGTCTCGGGCAGGCGCGCTCCGGGGAGTCGGCGGGGAGCGCCAGCCCATCCCCCTGCGCAACCCGCTCAGCGAGGAGTGGAGCGTGCTCCGCACCAGCCTTCTCCCCGGGGTGGTGGAGGCGGTCGCGGGCAACCTGCGCCGCGGTGTCGAGGAGGTCAGCCTCTTCGAGCTGGGCCGGGCCTTCTGGGAGGGTGAGCGACGAGGCCGCGTCCCGGGATCGACCGATGACGGCGCCGACGACCGCCTCACCCCGCTTCCGGCCGAGCCGCTCCTCCTCGGCGCGGCGATCTCCGCCTC
>DAIUFS010000011.1:37393-51084 GCA_036844485.1 Candidatus Dormiibacterota bacterium
TCGTCGGGAAGCGCGAGGCGCGCTCGCGCCTCTGCGATCTCCGCCTCCGACGGCACCGCCGCGGCCTCGAGGATCCGCCACCTCCAGGCGGTGGTCATCCGGCTCGCCGCTGATCTCGGGGCGGGCGCGGTGGAGACCGAGCCCGCCGATCTGCCCGGCCTGCGCGTGGGACGCAGCGGACGCCTCGTCTGCAACGGAGCGGACGTCGGACTGCTCGGGGAGCTCGACGCCCCGACGGCGGCCGGGTTCGACGTCCGCGGCCGCGTGGCGGTTGCCGAGGTCCGCCTCGATCTCCTGATTCCCCAGCGCCCGGCTCCGCGGCGCTATGTGCCACCGCCGCGGTACCCCGCGGCGGTCCAGGACCTCGCCGTCACGGTGCCGGAGGGCGCCCGGGCCGGCGAGGCGCTGCGGGCCATCCGCGAGGCCGGCGGTGCGCTTCTCGACAACGCCGTCCTGTACGACGAGTACCGGGGCCCGAGCCTGGGGCCGGGGCGCAAGGGCTGGACCTTCCGTCTCTCGTACCGCGCCGCCGACCGCACGCTCACCTCCGAGGAGGCCCAGCGGGTGCAGGAGGCCATCGCCGTGGGCCTGCGCGCTCGCTCCGGAGCCGAGGTGCGGCGATAGCCCGGCAGCTGTCCCGTGCACGCCTCGCCCGCAGCCCGGTGGAGGTGGCCCGCGACCTGGTCGGCGCCCTGCTGGTCGTCGACCCGGGGACCCCGGACGAGGTCCGTGCTCGCATCGTCGAGGTGGAGGCCTACCTCGGGGAGAACGACCCTGCCTCCCATGCCCATCGGGGTTCCACTCCGCGCTCATCGATCATGTTCGGCCCGCCCGGGCACCTCTACGTGTACTTCAGCTACGGCATGCACCACTGCGCCAACGTCGTCTGTGGTCCGGATGGGACCGCGGCGGCCGTCCTGCTGCGCGCCGCCGCCGTGGAGAGCGGGGAGCGCGTCGTCCGTGATCGGCGCGGAGAGACGGTCGCCGCCTCCCGGCTTCTCAGCGGCCCGGGGAATCTCTGCCGCGGGCTCCGCATCAGCACGGCCGACAACGGGGTCGATCTGTGCCGCCAGGGACGCCTGTGGATCGAGGCCGGCTCACGGCCACGCCCGCTCTCGAGCGGCCTGCGGGTGGGCGTCAGCCGGGCGGCCGACCTGCCGCTGCGCTTCTGGTGGACCGCTCATCCGGCGGTCTCCGCCCGACGCAGCCTGGGCACCAAGAAAGGGACCGGCGCTGTGGCCGGTCCCCGTAACTCTGCCGATCTGAGTCGGCCGCCCGGCGCATAAGCCGGACTGATGTGTGGGCACCACGTGGTGCCGGCTGGCCAGCCCGAACCTCGTCGCCTCTGCCGCCGCCCTGCGCTCTTTCCAACCAGTCACCGGAACCCTTCGGGCAACGTGCCGGGGTATCAACGGTGGCGCCCTAGGACTGTGGCGTGGGCGACCCGAGAGTCGGGCCCTAAATCTCGGCTCGAGTGTGCCGAAGAAGCTCGAAGACCGTACGCATCGTGAAGGGTTCCTCCGTATGCAGTCGGTTCCGTACCCTCAGGATAGCTCTCCCCGGCGGCTAGTCAAGGGGTACCGCCGATCCGTCACGCCGATGTCCGAGGCGGGTGGCCGGCCCCCACCTGGAGCCGACTCGGCAACCCGGCGCCGACTCATAGACTGGGACGAGCGGCGCGAATACAATGGCAAACGCCTGTTCGGCAACGGAGGACACATGTCCGGTCACAGCAAGTGGGCGGGGATCAAGCACAAGAAGGCGATCGTCGATGCCAAGCGTGGCCAGGCCTTCACCAAGGTGACCCGTGAGCTGTCGGTGGCGGCCCGCGAGGGTGGGCCCGACCCGACCTCGAACTTCCGATTGCGCCTGGCCATTCAGAAAGCGCGTGAGGTCAACATGCCCGCCGACAACATCGAGCGCGCCGTGCAGCGTGGAGCGGGAGGCAAGGAGGGCGCGCAGCTCGAGGAGATCCGCTACGAGGGCTACGGTCCCCATGGGGTGGCGGTGATGGTCGACGTCCTCTCCGACAACCGCAACCGCACGGTCGCCGCCGTGCGCAACCTCTTCACCCGAGCCGGCGGGTCGCTCGGTGAGACCAACAGCGTCGGCTGGATGTTCACCCAGCAGGGAGTGCTCCGGGTTGCGGCGAACGGCAGCGATCCCGAGGAGTTCGCACTCGAGCTGCTCGAGGTGGTCGACGTCGGTGCCGAGGGCGACATCAGCGTCGACGGTGACAGCGTTGTCGTCACTGTCGCCCCAAGTGACTTCGAGGCGGCGCGCGCGGCCATCGAGGCGGCCGGTCACACTGTCGAGTCCGGCGAGGTGACCATGAATCCGAGCACGTCGGTGCCTCTCGACGCCAAGCAGGCGGCCGCCGTGCTCCGTCTCCTCGACGCTCTCGAGGAGGACGACGACGTGCAGCAGGTGTACGCCAACGCCGAGATCCCCGACAACGTGCTCGAGTCGGTCGGCTGACCGGGTGCGTGTCCTGGGCGTCGATCCGGGGCTGGGTCGCACCGGTGTCGCCGTGGTGGACGGCCGGCCCGGAGCTCTCACCCTGGTCCACAGCGAGTGCCTCAGCACGCCCGCCGGGGTCGACGATGCCGAGCGGCTCTTTCTGCTCTCCGGGCTCATCACCACTGTTGTGGCAGCGCATCGGCCCGCCTTCGCCGCCGTCGAACGGCTCTTCTTCTCCACCAATCGCAGCACGGCGATGCGGGTCAGCGAGGCGCGTGGAGTCCTGCTCTGCGCCCTCGCCGCCGCCGGTGTGCCGGTCAGCGAGTACACGCCCAACGAGGTCAAGGAGGCGGTGGCCGGCTATGGAGCGGCGCGCAAGCCGCAGGTGATGCGCATGACCATGCAACTCCTCTCCGTCGACCGCATCGACGGACCCGACGACGTCGCCGATGCGTGCGCCATCGCCGTGTGCCACCACCACCGCGCGGGACTCACGCTCCGCGTCCGTCGCGGCAGCGCGGCTCCGGCGGCGCGGGCTCTCGACACGGCCATCGCCGCGGCGCGAGCGCGCCTGGCGGCGAGTGCGCCGTGATCGCTCTGCTGCGCGGACGGGTGGCCGCCGTCGATGATGATCTGGTCACTCTTGACGTCAACGGTGTCGGCTACGCGGTGCAGTGCCACCTCCGCACCGCCGTCGGGCTCCACGGCAGCACCGGCGACGTGACGCTCCACGTCCACACCTCCGTCAGCGCCGACGCCATCCGCTTGTACGGGTTCGCCACCGCCGAGGAGCTGCGCCTCTTCCGGCTGCTCATCGCGGTGGAGAGAATCGGGCCCAAGGCGGCCCTGGGAATCCTGGGACGCGCCGACCTCACCACCATGGTCCGGGCTCTGCGCAGCGGGGACGCGGCCATGGTCGCCACGGTCCCCGGGATCGGCCTCAAGACGGCGGAACGGGTGGTGCTGGAGCTGCGCGACAAGCTGGATGGCCTGGCGCTCCCCGGCGACACCGCCACCGCCGGGGAGGCGGCGGCCCAGCAGGCCATCAGGGCCGCCGTGGACGGGCTCGCCACCATGGGGTTCCGCGAGGCCACCGCCCGAGATGCGGTCAAGGCGGCACTCCGTGACGGCGCCGAGCCGCTCGACGTCGCCGCCCTGGTGGCCGCGTCGCTGCGCCGTCTCGACATGGTGGCGGCGGGGTGATGGACGAATCGCGTGTGGTGACCCCACTCGAGGTCGAGGAGGAGCATGCCGCCGAGGTGGCGCTGCGGCCCCAGCGGCTCGAGGAGTTCGTCGGCCAGGCGGGGATTCACGAGCAGGTGCGGGTACTCGTCGAGGCGGCGCGCGGCCGGGGCGAGCCGATCGATCACATCCTCCTCTACGGGCCGCCGGGCCTCGGCAAGACGACGCTGGCGCAGATCATCGCCGCGGAGATGGGGGTGCAGGCCCGGCTCACGTCGGGCCCCGCGCTGGAGCACCAGGGGATGCTGGCCTCGATCCTCACCTCGCTGAACGACCGCGACGTCTTCTTCATCGACGAGGTGCACCGGCTCAACAGCGCGGTGGAGGAGGCGCTCTATCCCGCCATGGAGGACCTGGCCTTCGACTTCGTGGCTGGGCGCGGCGCCGGCGCGCAGACCCTTCGGCTCAGCCTCAACCGATTCACGGTGATCGCTGCCACCACCAGGGCCGGCGCGCTCGGCGGTCCCCTCCGTGACCGTTTCGGCGTCACCTTCCGCCTCGACTACTACGACGTGGCCGAGCTCGCCGACATCATCCGGCGCAGTGCCCGGTTGTTGAAGATCGCCATCGACGACGAGGGTGCTGCGCTGCTGGCGTCCCGGTCGCGGGGCACCCCCCGCGTCGCCAACCGCCTGCTGCGGCGGGCCCGCGACTACGCTCAGGTGCGGGCCGCCGGGCATATCGACGTCGCCGCCGCCACCGCCGCCCTCGACATGCTCGGCATCGACGCGTCCGGGCTCGACGAGATGGACCGGCGCGTCCTGGCGGCTCTCTGCGGGCCGCTGCGCGGCCACCCCGTCGGCGCCCAGACGATCGCGGTCAGCGTCTCGGAGGAGCCGGAGACAATCGAGGACGTGGTCGAGCCGTACCTGATCCGCCTGGGCATGCTGGCGCGCACCCCGCGCGGCCGGGTGCCCACGGCGCGCGCCTACGAGCATCTGGGCTTGCCTGTCCCGGCGGGCACAGTCGGCGCCGGCGACACGCAGACGTCCCTCTTCGCGTAGGCATTCCATGGCCTTGGTCAGCGAGAGGACGGCTGGTGCCGCGGCGGCATACGCCGCGGATGCGTACGAGTACGGGCTGCCTCTCGATCGCATCGCTCAGACGCCACGAGAGCCGCGCGATTCGTCGCGACTGCTCCACCTCCTGCCCGATGGTGCCCTCGCGGATCACGCCTTCCGCGACCTGCCCGATCTGCTTCGCGAGGGCGATCTGCTCGTCGCCAACGACACGCGGGTGCGAGCGGCGCGCCTGCGCGGCCGCCGCGACGACGGCGGCCCCGCGGAAGTCCTGCTTCTCGAGCGCCTCGACCGCAGCCGCTTCACGGCCCTGGTGCGTCCTGGGCGGCGGTTGCATGGCGGAGCGCGGGTGACCGTCGGAGACCACCTCCGCGTCACTGTCGCCGGCCCCGCGCCGGGCCATGCGGGAGCGCGCGTCGTCGATGTCGACGCGGCCGGCGACGTCGAGGCCGCCATCGCCGCCGCCGGCGAGGCGCCCCTGCCCCCGTACATCACCACACCGCTGGCCGATCCGCAGCGCTACCAGACCGTCTACGCCAGCGGCGACCCTGCGTCCGCGGCGGCCCCGACCGCGGGCCTCCACTTCACCGCGCGAGTGCACGCCGCCCTTGCCCGCCGCGGCATCGGCTGGGCCACCGTTCAGCTCGACGTCGGGCTGGGCACCTTCGCGCCCATCACCAGCGCCGACGTGCGCAGCCACCGCATGCACACCGAGCTGTGCACGCTGCCGCCCGCGACGGCCACTCGGATCGACGCCGCACGAGCGGGCGGCGGCCGCGTCGTCGCCGTCGGCACCACCACGGTGCGCACCCTCGAGTCCCACGCCGACGCCGCCGGGGCGCTGCAGCCGGGCACTCTGTCGACGGAGCTGTTCATCACCCCGGGTCATCGCTTCACCGTCGTGGACGGGCTGCTGACCAACTTCCACCAGCCGCGCTCGTCGCTGCTGGTGCTGCTGGCGGCCTTCGCCGGCGATCCGAGATGGCGCCGCGCCTACGACCACGCGCGGGCGCACGGATATCTCTTCCTGAGCTTCGGCGACTGCATGCTCGTGTGGCGAGAGGACGGGTGCGCGTGAGCGCTCTGACCATCGATGCGCGCGACGGCGCGGCGCGCACCGGGCGGCTGCGCACCGCCCACGGCGAGGTGCGGACGCCGGCGTTCATGCCGGTGGGGACGCACGCCACCGTCAAGGCGCTCCACCCCGACGAGGTGCGCGCCTGCGGCGCCGACATCCTGCTGTGCAACGCCTACCACCTCGCCCTGCGGCCCGGCGTCGACATCATCGAGCAGGCCGGTGGCCTGCACGGGTTCATGGCCTGGGACGGGCCCATCCTGACCGACAGTGGCGGCTTTCAGCTGGTCAGCCTGCGCCGGGTGACCAGCATCGAGGAGGACGCCGCCACGTTCGTCTCGCCGTACGACGGCACCCGGCTGCGGGTGACCCCCGAGGAGGCGGTGCGCATCCAGGCACGGCTCGGCTCCGACATCGTCATGTGCCTCGACCAGCCGGCGGAGTGGGGAGGCGCCGCCGACCCCGCCGCCGCGGTGATCGCCACCGAGCGCACCCACCGCTGGGCGGCGCGCTGCCGCGCGGTGCATCCCGGCGAGGGGCGGCTGCTCTTCGGAATCTGCCAGGGAGGCTTCGACGCGGCCACGCGATCAGCCTCCGCTGAGCGGATCGCCGCCCTCGACTTCGACGGCGTCGCCGTGGGTGGCCTGTCCATGGGTGAACCGCTCGACCTCATGGAGGCGATGACGGCGGTCTCGGTCGCCAGTCTGCCGGCCGACCGGCCCCGCTACTTCATGGGGCTGGGCACCGACAGCGAGCTGCTCACCATGGTGGGGCTCGGCATCGACATGTTCGACTGCGTCGCGCCCACCCGGCTGGCCCGCACCGGCACGGCCATGACCCCGGACGGCCGCCTCTCGCTGCGGCGCGCCACCCACCGCGACGACCTGCGCCCGCTCGTCGATGGATGCCCCTGCCCCGCCTGCACTCGCTTTTCCCGCGCCTACCTGCGCCACCTCATCGCTGCCGGAGAGATCCTCGGCCACCGCTTGCTCACGCTCCACAACGTCACCCACCTCAGCGCGCTCATGGCTGCCGCCCGCGAGGCGATCAGCGAGGGCCGGTTGGCGAGCTTCCGCGCCGCCATCGAGGCACGGCTGCCGCCGAGGGAGAGTCATCTGGGAGCGGCCGATGGCGAGGTCGCTGTGGCGCCGCCGCGCCGTTCTCGCGCGATCGATTCAAAGCTGATCCCCGGTACACTCGGCCACCGTGGCTGATTTCTTCCTCCGCGTCACTCGCGTGCGCATCGTCATCGTCATCCTCATCGTGCTCGGCGCGCTGTTCGTCGACGGCTTCAGCCTCTTCTACCGCTACGTCGTGGTCCACCAGCCGCTTCCCCAGAAGCTGACCAGCATCCCCAACATCGGCGGCCATCAGATCACGTTCGTCAAAGGGCTCGACCTCCAGGGTGGGACCGAGCTTGTCGTCGAGGTCTGCCACGCCAACAACGATCCGCCCGGGGTGGGCTGCCGGAATGGGCCCAAGGGGCAGACGGTCACCGAGGCGCGCGACAAGACGATTCCGCTGCTCCAGGCGCGGGTCAACGGCCTCGGTGTCTCCGAGGCCGCGGTCTCGGCGCAGGGCTCCGATCAGATCCTCATCCAGCTCCCCGGGGTGAGCGTGGATCAGGCCAAGAACGTGGTCGGCAAGACCGCCAAGTTGCACTTCGCCACCGCGGTGGCGGGCGCCCCGAGCAACACCCCGCAGTTCTTCGCGGACCAGGAGAACCTCTACGACCCCGCCCAGTTCTCCAATCCATCGCTGTACCCGACCGGGTATCACTGGAAGATCGACGACGCCCTCGACGCCAGTGACGTGACCTCTGCCGATGTCGGCGTCGACCAGAGCGGCCAGGTCGCCGTCAACATCACCTTCAACGACGTCGGCGCGACGGAGTGGAGCAGGATCACCACCGCCGCGTACGCGTTCACCCAGCAGAACCCCTCGGCGCCGCCTCCGCAGGCACAGGTGGCGATCTTCCTGGACAACCAGATCATCACCGCCCCGGTGGTGCAGGGACCATCGAGCAACAACACCCAGATCACCGGCGGCTTCACCAGCGCCTCCGCGCAGGCTCTGGCCAGCGAGATCTCCGCCGGAGCGCTGCCCGCCGAGATCGGCACGGTCCAGGCCAACGTGGTCAGCGCCACCCTCGGTCAGCAGACCGTGCAGCGCAGCCTCATCGCGGGAATGGTGGGCCTGCTCATCATCGTGCTCTTCATGATCGGCTACTACCGCTTCCCGGGCTTTCTTGCCTGCATCGCGCTGCTGGTGTACGGGGCCATCGTGCTGGCGCTCTTCAAGGTCATCGGGGTGACCATCTCGCTCGCCGCTCTCGCCGGCTTCGTGCTCAGTGTGGGAATGGCCGTCGACGCCAACGTGCTCATCTTCGAACGAACACGTGATGAATTACGCCACGGACGCAGTGTCGGCCCGGCCGTCGACACGGGTTTTCGCCGCGCCTTCCCGGCCATCCGCGACAGCAACGTGTCGACGATCATCGCCTGCCTGGTGCTGGCCATCCTCGGCACCGACGTGGTGCGCGGTTTCGCCATCACCCTGGGCATCGGCGTCGCCGTCAGCTTCTTCAGCGCGGTCACCGTCACGCGCGCTCTGCTGGCGGCGGCCCTGCGACTGCGCCTGGGCCGCAACCCCACCCTGTACACCCAGATCCACGAGGAGTACGCGGAGAAGCCGCCCCGGGGACGGTTCGACATCGTGCGCTCGCGCAACTGGTACTTCGCGGGATCCCTGGCGATCATCATCCCCGGCATCCTGGCGATCATCTTCTGGGGCTTCCGCCTGGGGCTCGACTTCCGGGGCGGCTACAAGGTCGACCTGGCGCTGACCCATCCCACCACCCAGGCGCAGGTGGCCAAGACCGTCACGGCCACCATCGGCAACCTCGAGCCCCAGGTGCAGGCTCAACCCGGGAACCGCTACGAGATCAGCTTCCTGCCCGGCACGGCGAGCGGCGGGAGGGATCCCGTCGACGCGCTGCAGAGCTCGCTGAACAGTGCCTACGGCATCCCCACCGACCCCAAGACCCACAACCCCGACATCCAGGAGCAGTTCATCGGGCCCAGCGTGGCGTCCGACCTGGTGCGCAGCGCCATCGTGCTGATCCTGGTCGCCTCGGCGCTGATCGCCATCTACCTGGCGCTCGCTTTCCGCCGCCAGCGAGCCATCTCGGCATGGCGGTTCTCCGCCTGTGCGTTCTTCAAGCTCCTCCACGACGTCTTCGTCCTGGCCGGGATCTGGGCGATCCTCGGGCACTTCACCAGCCTCGGTGAGGTGGACACGCTGTTCGTCACCGCCATCCTCACCTCTGTCGCGTTCTCGATCCACGACACCATCGTGGTGTTCGACCGCGTCCGCGAGAACCTCAAGTTCGGACCGCGGCTCACCTTCGACCAGGTCATCAACCTCTCGACGGTGCAGACCATGACGCGGTCGCTGAACACCTCGCTGACGGTCGTCTTCGTCCTCCTCGCCCTGGTGCTTTTCGGCGGGTCGACGATCACCGGGTTCGTGCTCGCCCTGCTCATCGGCATCGTCACCGGCACGTACAGCTCGATCTTCAACGCCAGCACGCTGCTGGTCGCCTGGCAGAAGGCGTCGGCGGCGCGCGCCAGCGCGGCCCTGCCGCCGGGATCACCGCGGAGAGTGGCTCGCGCCACCTGAGCAGCCCCGGTGAACACATGAATACGATCTCGACGGAGGTCCTGACCGAGCTGGTCCAGCCGTCGCTGCGCCACCTCGGTGTCGATCTCGTCGACCTGCAGTGGCGGCCGGGGCGCAGCAGCGTGCTCCGCCTGGTCATCGACACTCCAGCCGGGATCGGGATCGACGACTGCGAGCGGGTGTCCCATGCGGTGGGCGCCGTCCTCGACGCCTACGACCCCATCGCCGGCCGGTACTCGCTGGAGGTGTCGTCGCCGGGGGCCGAGCGGCCGCTGCGGACGGAGACCGAGTGGCAGGGGGCGGTGGGGCGGCGCGTCAACGTCCGGGTGCGCTCGGGTGACGCCGAGATGATCGTCGAGGGCAGGCTGCTTCACCTCGACGACGCCAGCGTCGAGATCGAGGCTCGCGATCGCAATCGCCGCCGGCTCACGGCGGTGGCCCGCGCCGACGTGGTGGCTGCGCGCATCGTGGTCGACATCTGAGCACCGTGAGCGCGACACCGCCGACCCCGCTGGACAGCGCCATCGCCACCCTGCGCGAGACCACCGCGCTCAGCGACGATCGCCTCGCCGCCCTCTTCGAGTCGGCGTTCGTCGACACCTACCGCCGCGTTGTCGACGACGACGGCAGCATTCAGGCGCAGGTCGATCTCTTCACGGGCAGGTGCCGAATGTACCGGCGCGGCGCCGACGGCGAGGAGGTGCCCGTCGAGGTGGACGTCCCCGACTTTCCCCGCCAGGCTGCCCAGGCGGCCCGGGAAGCGGTGGCCACGGCGCTCCGCGAGGCCGGCAAGGACCGTGTGCTCCGGGAGGCGTCGCTCCGCCGCGGTGAGTTGATCGACGCGGTCGTCGACCGCGCCGCCGGCCCGGTCTGGTACCTGCGCACCGCTGACCTGCGCGTGCTCCTGCCGCCCGAGGAACAGATCACCGGGGAGGAGCTGGTGGCCGGCCAGCACCTCAAGGTGATGGTCCTGGAGGGGCGCCGTCGCAGCCAGGACGCGGTGGTGGTGGTGTCGCGGTCGCACCCGCAGCTGCTCCGGCTGCTCCTCGAGCAGGAGGTTCCCGAGGTCGCCAACGGCCAGGTGCTGGTGCGGGGGATCGTCCGCGAGGCGGGCCGGCGCAGCAAGGTGGCCGTCGAGGCCGCCGATCCGGCCGTCGACGCGCGGGGCGCCTGCATCGGGCCGCGAGGAGTGCGCCACCAGGCGATCACCTCGGTGCTGGGCCACGAGCAGGTCCAGATCGTGGTCTGGTCGGCGGACACCGCCACCTACATCGCCAGCGCGCTGGCTCCGGCCACGGTCGTGCGAGTCGATCTCGATGAGGAGAGCCGCACGGCCACCGTCACGGTGGAGGCGGACCAGCTGTCACTGGCCATCGGCAGGGGAGGGGACAACGCCCGCCTCGTGGCCCGGCTGTGCGGCTGGCGGATTGACGTGATTGCCGCGGATCCTCCGGGGTGAGCGCCCACGTCCCGGAGCGCACCTGTGTCGGCTGCCGGCATGTCCGAGGCCGGCCTGAGCTCGTGCGCCTCGCCATTGGAAGCCGCGGACAGGTTACTCTTGACGTTCGCAATCAGCTTCCCGGCCGGGGAGCCTACCTCTGCGCGGATGGCATCGACTGCCTGACGCAGGCACGGCGCCGGCGGGCGCTGGCGCGTTCCCTGCACGTGGGGGAAGATCTCATCAACTACGACGAATTGGGCGCCGTCATCGCAGCGCTCGCACAGGAGGTCCAGCCATCGCCACGGTGAACAAGCTCACCCTGCCGGCCACGGTGACCGTCAAGGAGCTCGCCGAACGCCTGTCCGTCTCGGGATCGGAGCTCATCAAGTACCTGATGGGCAATGGCGTCATGGCCACCCTCAACCAGGCGGTCGACTTCGACACCGCCGCCCTGGCCGCCGATCACTTCGGCTTCGAGGCGGAGAGCGAGGAGCGGGCCGCCGCCGCCCCCGCCACAGGGAGGCGCCGCAACCCCCTGCTCGATCAGTCGGACGACGACCCGGCGACTCTCGTGCCCCGCCCCCCCGTGGTCACGGTGCTCGGCCACGTCGACCACGGCAAGACCTCCCTGCTCGACCGTATCCGCGAGACCTCGGTGGCGTCCGGTGAGGCGGGTGGGATCACCCAGAAGATCGGCGCCTACCAGGTGGAGAAGAACGGCCGGCCGATCACCTTCATCGACACCCCTGGCCACGAGGCGTTCACGGCCATGCGGGCGCGGGGCGCCGACGTGACCGACATCGCCGTCCTGGTGGTGGCCGCCGACGACGGCGTCATGCCCCAGACCGAGGAGGCGATCCAGCACGTCCGCAGCGCCGAGGTGCCGATCATCGTGGCGCTCAACAAGATCGACACCGAGGGCGCCAACCCGGAGCGCGTGCTCACCCAGCTCGCCACCCACGGCCTGGTGAGCAGCGCATACGGCGGTGACATCGCGGTGGTGCGCACCAGCGCCAAGACGGGCGAGGGGGTGACCGACCTCCTCGACATGATCCTGCTGACCGCCGACGCCGAGGTCGAGCCCAAGGCCAACCCCAAGGCGAGCGCCGTGGGAACCGTCATCGAGTCGCATCGCGACCCCGGCCGGGGGCCGGTGGCGACGGTCCTTGTCCAGAACGGCACCCTGAAGGTGGGCGACTACATCGTCGCCGGCCAGGTGTACGGGCGCGTTCGTGCGCTGCTCGACGAGCGCGACGAGCGCCTCCAGCAGGCCGGCCCGAGCACTCCAGCGGTGGTCACCGGGCTCTCCGGGATCGCCGAGGCGGGCGATGTCTTCCAGGTCATGAAGAACGAGCGCAGCGCCCGCTCGCTCGCCGAGCAGCGCGGCTTCGACGCCAAGGAGCGCCTGGCACAGCCGGTGCGCCGGATCACCCTGGCCGACCTCGCCTCGCAGGTCGTCGAGGGAACTGTGAAGACCCTCAACCTCGTCGTCAAGGCGGAGGCCAATGGCTCGCTGGAGGCGCTGCGCGGCCAGATCGAGAAGATCGAGGACCCCAGCGTCAAGGTGGTCATCGTCGCCTCCGGTGTCGGCCCGGTCGGAGAGGCCGACGTCAACCTGGCGGCGGTGACCGATTCGATCGTGATCGGCTTCAACGTCCACCCCGACGACCGTGCCAAGGCCGCCGCCGACGCTCAGGGCGTCGACGTCCGCTTCTACGACGTCATCTACCAGATCACTGATGACATCCAAAAGGCGATCAAGGGCCTGTACGAGCCCACCTTCGTCGACGTCTTCCAGGGTCGCGCCGAGGTGCGCCAGGTCTTCACCGTCGACGGCCGCCCGGCCATCGCCGGGTCGCACGTGGTCGACGGGCGCATCCCCCGCAACTCCACAGTCACCGTTCTCCGCGACGGCAAGCAGGTGGTGCGCAGCCGGATCGCGGTCCTCAAGCGCTTCAAGGACGACGTGCGCGAGGTGGCTCGCGGCTACGACTGCGGCATCACCCTCGAGGACTTCAGCGACTTCGCGGTTGGTGACATCCTCGAGGCGCACACGGTCGAGCAGCAGAACCTGTGAGTGCCGCATCGGCTCGCCGCTGCGGCGGAGCCGGGTGTTGACCACCAATTTCCACAGCCATGCCCAGCACGGGTCGAGGCCGCCGCGGGTCGAGCGCGTCGCCGAACTGCTGCGCCAGGAGATCTCTCAGATGATGCTGGTCGACATGAAGGACCCACGAGTGCGCATGGCCTCGATCAGCGAGGTGCGCGTCTCCCGCGACCTGCGCAGCGCCCGCGTGCTGGTCAGCGCGGTCGGCGACGAGCGCGAACGCCATGCCGTGGTCAGCGCGCTGCGCCACGCCGAGGGCTATCTGCGCGGCGAGCTGGGCGCGCGCCTCGAGAGCCTCAAGAGCCCACCCAAGCTGCGCTTCGAGCTCGACGAATCGATCGCTTACAGCGTGTACATCAGTAGCGTGCTGCGCGAGATCGAGCCACCCGCCGGCGACGGCGAGCCGGTTGCGGAGAAGGCGGAATGACAGCTGTGTCGACGACCTGGCCCCGTCTCGAGGATGTCGTCGACGACATCCGCACAATCATCGCCAATGCCCGGGTCATCGCCTGCCTGGCGCACAAGGACGCCGACGCCGACAGCCTGGGATCGGGGCTCGGCTTCGCGCTCTCACTTCGCGAGCTGGGCCGCGATGTGCGCGTGCTGGTGCCGTCGCCAATGCCGCGCATGCTCGAGTACCTGCCGGGTTTCGACACCATCTCCGAG
>DAIUFS010000012.1:0-46448 GCA_036844485.1 Candidatus Dormiibacterota bacterium
CCATCCTGGTGCCCTCGTTCGTCGCCATCCTGGGCCGGTGGAACTGGTGGCCGTCGTCGCTCTTCCGCAGCGCGCCGGAGCAGTCGGAGGCGATCGAGGACGCCGTGGCGTAGGTGGTTTTCTTGGCGGCGAACGTGCACACTGGCGCCGAACTGCCCAGCCACCTCCGAGGAGATGACGTGACGTCAGATATCAGCCAGGTCGAGCTCCAACGCCTCCAGGTTGAGAATGCCGAGTTGCGCCGCCTGCTGGCGAAGCACCAGTGGGCGGGACTCACGCCTATTGGTTCCCACGGGGTGTGTCCGGAATGCTCAGGGTCGATCTACCGGGGTGACGGCACCGGGCATCGTGCCGGCTGTGCCATCGCCGCGGTGCTGGGGGTGGGGGTACCGCCGGCCGGCGGCTGAGGGCGGCTTCCGGAGTGACCTCACTGCGCGCTAAGAACGCTGAGTTCACCGGCGAGATTCAGGACGCCGGGTTTGGACGGGTCGTGACCATGAGGATTCCCGGTGGCGAGATGAAGATCTACCAGCCGCGGCACGCCTCGCCATTGACACAGACGCCCGCATAGCCGGCGTCGTGGTCAGGTCCGCCGCTGCCCAACAAGGAACTGCGCCGTGTTTTGGAAGGTGCGAGGGCTTTGCGGATCCGTCCACATCTGCTCTCGCACCGAACGCCTGGCCTCGTCACGGCGCTCCGGGGCGAGCTGGGCGGTGGTCACGCTGGCCAGCACCTCCCAGGCCTCGTCGAACGTGGCGAAGTCAAAGTTGAATGTCTCGGTCTCGACCTGGGCATCAATACCCGCTCGGCTCAGCTGCTCGAGGAATGCGATCGGATCGGAGAGCGCGCCTGGCCCCACACCGGTCACCGGGGGCGGGGGAGCAAACGACCCCGCTGTCTGCTGGAAACGGACGATGTCGGCCTGTTCCGGTCCTGCCCACACGGCCGCGACGAACCGACCATCCGGCCGCAGCACGCGGGCGCACTCTCGGGCGGCAGCCTCCCGGTCGATGACATACATGAAGGCCAGGCTGGCAATCAGAGCATCAAAGGCCTCGGAATCCGCGGGGATCTGCTCAGCTCGCCCCTCGACCACCCGAACATTGTCCAGTCCCAGGGCGCTGACTCGGGCCTCAGCAATCCGGAGCATCTCCGGGCTCACGTCGACGCCAAGTGCGTTCCCGTTCGCCCCCACGATACGACCCGCCGCGACGGCCACGGCACCAGTGCCCGTGCCGAGATCGAGAACCTCTTCTCCCGGTCGGAGCCGGGCCAGCTCGACACAATGACTGACAATTGGCATGAACCGCCTGTCGATCTCGTCGAGATACAGCTGCGAGAGCCTGTCCCAGACGCCGATCTGCCATTCCAGGCCGTCGTCCTTCTTGTGCACCGACCGACCCTCCGCGCTCCGGTCTGAAGACGTCTTTTTCGTCGAGCCCACGCACGCGTGGGGCGAAGTAGCACGTTAGCCCTCGCAATCCATGGCTGTCCATGACATCCCTTGCTCTGCTGTGCTCTCATGGCGGCCATGTCCGTCTCCGTAGGCCCCACCCTCGCCGAACAGATCGAGCGCGCCAACATGACTGGGCTGACTCCGGTCGCGTTCGTACACGGCCTCTGGCTGCTCCCGCACAGCTGGGACCGCTGGGCCGCCGTCTTTGTCGAGGCCGGCTACGCGCCCGTCCAACCCGGATGGCCGGATGATCCCGAGACCGTCGAAGAGGCCAACGCGCATCCAGAGGTGTTTGCGCACAAGACCGTGGGACAAATAGCCGACCACAATGCCGGTGGCTGGCGTGAGGTCGCCGATAGTGCGCTCGGGTTCGTGCAGCGGTTTGTGAGGTAACTCTATTCAGGTTCCTTTTGCGTAGCATCGGCGCGATGCGCATAGGAGTGGTCTTCCCGCAGACGGAGATTGGCGCGGACGTTGGCGCGGTGCGGGCCTACGCGGAGGGTGTCGAGGAACACGGCTTCACCCACGTGCTCGTCTATGACCACGTGGTGGGCGCCGACCCGGCCGTTCATGCACCGTGGACGGGCCCCTACGACGTGCACACGGCCTTCCATGAGCCCATGGTCCTCTTCGGCTACCTGGCCGCGGTCACATCGCTCGAGCTTGTCACCGGGATCATCATCCTCCCGCAGCGCCAGACGGTCCTCGCAGCCAAGCAGGCCGCGGAGGTGGATCTGCTCACCGCAGGCAGGTTCCGGTTCGGCGTCGGGCTCGGTTGGAACGCGGTCGAGTACGAGGCACTCGGCAAGGACTTCTCGAATCGGGGCCGACGCTTGGAGGAGCAGATCCCGCTGCTGCGCCGGTTGTGGACCGAGCCAACCGTCACCTTCGAAGGCACCTACGATCGCGTCATCGGCGCTGGTCTGGCGCCGTTGCCGGTGCAACGGCCCATCCCCATGTGGATAGGGGGGCAGTCGACACCGGCGTACGAGCGTATCGGCCGGCTTGCTGACGGCTGGTTTCCGCAGGTTCCGCCCGGGCCACGGCTGCAGGAGGCACGCGCCATCGTTGACGCTGCAGCGGCGGGGGCAGGCCGCGATCCTTCCACGCTCGGCCTCGAAGGCCGTGTGAGCTGGGGTGACGAGGGCGCCGGCAAGCTGGTGGAGCAAGCGGGAAAGTGGCGCGCTGCGGGAGCGACACACTTGTCGATCAACACCATGGGCGCAGGCCTCGGCGGCGTCGACGGCCACCTCGCCACGCTTGCTGTGGCCGCTGAGGCACTTGAGCTCGCCGTTTGAGGGTCGAGCGGCGCCGCGAGGCCCGGTCGAGCACCGGCGCGAGCTGTGGCCGGAAGGGTCAGATGATGGTCCGCCGCCAGCACCGTGAGGTTGCCTCGGTGTAACCGGGTGGCTCAGGCGGAGCTCAGCGGACGATCCGCCCGCGCAAGATGATTCGTGTGGGGCGGCGTAGCACGGCCGGATGGGCACGAGGGTCTTCGTCGTAGCCGACGACGTCCGCAGGAGCCCCATGCTCCAGGCCGCCAAAACCCAGCCATGAGCGTGCGATCCATGATGCACCACCCACCGCGACGTCCCCGGGTACGCCGGCTGCCAGCAGGCAATCGACCTCGTCGGCAATGATGCCTGCGGCACCGTCCGTTCCGGCAAGGATGGTCACACCGGCCTCGTAGGCGCAACGAACCAGATTCGGATGCCGCTCCCACCCGGTGGACTTCCAGCGCCCCCACGCATCGGAATCTAGCGGCTGTTTTCGGAGACTCGCTTTCGTCCCAGAAAACGCGCACATGGTCGGCACCAGCACGGTGCCTTGCTCAGCCATCTGGTCGAGAAGGTCGAGCCGCAGATGCATTCCGTGCTCCAGTGAGTCGGCGCCGGCAAGCACCGCTGCCGTGCAGCCGTCCTCATGCTGGCTGTGCACGGCCACGCGTCCGCCGATCGCGTGCACGCGCCGAACAATCTCGGCAAGGACCTCCGGAGGAACGGTGGGTCCGTACCGCCGGACAGGCTCGTCGTCGAATGACCAGTCGGCGATGACCTTGCACCAGCCGCCCGACCTTTGGGCCTCGTCGACCGCCGCGTCGGGAAGCGTCTCCAAGCTTTCACGCCGTCCCCAACCGGGGAAAAATCCCTTCTCGGTGGCGAGCCACGGGCCCGCCGAGCGTACGCGCGGAAGGTCCGGATCGTCACCGAGCCAAGCCGGCAAACGTCCAGCCGCGCCGGGGGCGCGGATCAGCGTCACGCCGGAGTCGCGATGCGCCTTCGCATCACGCCGCAGGAGAGCGTCATCGAGTGGGTCGCCCGGCGAGTCCGCGCCGGGATGGGTGTGGACATCGACCAAACCCGGAAGAAGCCAGCCGCCCTGCATCATGGTCTCGGCACCAGGGATGGCTTCACGCGAGATGCGATCCCCGTCGATCCAGAGATCGGCGACCTCGTCACCAGGCAGAGCGACGCCGCGAAGGTGAATCGCCGGCCCGCGAGTGTTGGCATTTGCCGTCATGCCCGAGGCATGCTACTGCGACGCAAAACACGAAGGCGGGGGCGTGATACAACCGCGGCGATGGCAACGCGCCCGCCGAAGCCGCCGCAGCTTGAGGAGCAGCTTCGGCGATGGGTCGATGCCGGGTTGATCAGTGCGGACCAGGCGGCGCTGATTCGCACGGTTGAGACGTCCGCCGTCGGCGCTGACTCTGCTGTCGAAGTCACGCAGGCTGCTGGGCCGGGGAGTGCGCTTCCACGACCAAGCGGCGTTGAGCTGCTCGCATACCTGGGGGTGGCTGTTGCGCTGGCCGGGGTACTCACCCTCCTCTACAGCTCTGCGACCTCGCTAACGTTCATCGGCGCCGCCACCGCGGGCCTCGGCGCGGCCGCGCTCGTCGCCATGTACGCCTTCGCACGACTGGGTCGCGCAACCGCACTGCGTGCGGCAGGCGCCTGCCTTGGGCTGGCGGCGGCGGGACTCGGGGTGGGCGCTGGCGAGCTTGCGAGTGCGGCCGCCCTGTTCACCAGGACAATGGACATCCCCGTCGATTGCGGCTTCGCGAGCTGTGCGCCGAACATGTCCGCGAACCAGTCGGGGAACATCCTTCTCGGCGCTGGCGTCGGACTGGCGGTGGCGATCGGACTCATCCGCTACGTCCCCGGACCGGTGGCGGCTCTGGCGTCGGTGAGTGCGACCTACACAGCAGCGGCGGCCGGGATTGGTCTGGCTGGTCTCGACAGACAGTCGTCACCGGCCGCGATCGGCCTGATTCTCATCTTCGCCAGCGTATGTCTGGCCGGATTCGGCGAAACACTTCGACGGCGCCAGCCGGCGGTCCACAGCTTCTACGGGTTCGTCGGGGTTGTCGGTTCCACAGTGCCGCTATATCTCTTGGGCGGCGAGGCCGATGCGGGCGGTGTCGGCGTTCCTCTCGACGTTGTCGGAGGGATCATCGCAAGTGTCGCGCTGGCGGCAGGGATAGCCATTCCCCGCGCCGGCATCGCGTACGGGGCGGTCGTTGGCCTTGCCGGTCTGGTCCTCGACATCGGCATCCGCAACTTCCACACGTCGACGAGCATCGGCATATTCCTCACCCTCTTCGGCGCCGGAGTCGTCGCAGCGCTCATCGCAGTCAGTCAGTTTCTGCGAACCCGGCCACGGCACGCGAGCGCTACTCCCCTGTAAGCCCGTCCACCGACTCCCGGAGGAGGTCGGCATGGCCGATGTGGCGCGCGTACTCCTCTACCAGGTGGAGCAGGATCCAACGAAGGCTGGGCACCTCATCACCGGAGTCTGCGGGCACCATCGACCACGACTGGCCGTCCCAGCGCTCGGTCATCCGGGCCGGCCGATCCAGTCCGCCATCCTCCAGTGCCTCTGTTACCAGGGAGCGCGAGCGAGTCACAGCGCCTTCCCAGAGCGCATGAAGCTGCTCAGGGGTGTCCTCCGTTGCGGAATGCCAGTCCCAGTCCGGGTCGGCGCCCCAGTCCACGGTGTCCCACGGGGGTGCCGGGTCGCGCCCGTGCAGCCACCGCGAGCACCAATAGTCCTCGACGCAGGCGAGGTGCTTGAGCATCCCGCCCAGGGTCATGGAGGAGGGGGCAACCGTCGCCCTCAGGCCGGCGGCGTCCACGCCCGCGCACTTCCACGCGACGGTGGCGCGCTGGAAGTCGAGGAAGCCCAGGAGGGTTGTCGTCTCGTCGGCCGCGAGCGGAGGTTTCGGACGACCCTGCTGGTCCACGCGGGTCATGGGCGGTGACTCTATCGGCGGAGCCGCGCTGGGCGGGGGCAGGGTTCAATGAGTTTTCTCGATCTGGGCAGTCAAGACAGCGAACGCAGAGCCGTGAGCCGACCGCTCACACCGGCACGGAGGAACTGAGCATGGGACAACCTGTGGTCCACTTCGAGATCATCGGGAACGAGCCCGAGAAACTCCGCGGCTACTACGGCGATCTGTTTGGGTGGGAGTTCGACACGCCCTCGCCGGTGGCCCAGGAGGTATCGGAACCGCAGAGCTACGGGTTCCTGGATCTCATCACCTCCGAGGATGGGACAGGCATCCGCGGTGGTGTCGGCGGCGGACCCGGGTACCAGAGCCACGCTGTCTTCTACGTGGGGGTTCCGAATGTCGAGGCTGCGTTGCAGCGGGCCGAAGGACTCGGGGGCACACGGGTCATGGGTCCAGCCACATCACCGAGTGGGCTCGTTGTCGGTCACTTCACGGACCCCGAAGGCACGCTGGTGGGCGTCGCCGGCGTCGTGTGAGGTTGCTGGTTACCCGCCCGTCCGCGTCACGTGACCCGGCGGAATCAGGCCGTCCCAAGACCACCTCGGCGTTGGCAAGTAAGCGGCCACCTCCGTTCCACGAGGCGCGCAGGCGACACCCTCCGCCACCGCCCATTCGATGTACCTTGAGTGCCGGATCGCTGGGCCAAGGGCGCCCCCTGCGTCGTTGGCATGGGCACCGCGGTACCCGAGGTATTCACGCCGGTGCTGCTCATTCCCACGGGTTGCGCCGCCGCTGCCGCCTGCGGTCTTTGGCGCAAAGGCCGTAGACGCTCGGGCGCCAATGGGGTTGGATCGCCAGAGGAGGCCGAGTTACGCGATCGCGCTTGAGTGGCCGCGCGTCTAGCCATTCTGCGTGACCCATCTGCCGACGGCACCCCGTTTGTCTATCTTCTGCGGCTCGGGGCGAGGTCCGTCTACTCACGGCCGGAGGACGATTCACATGCCAGCTGCAAGTTCGGGAATCATGGAGACCGATGAGGCGCGCCGAGATGCACTCGTCCAGCGGCTGTTCACCGCAGCCCTGGACGCACTGGAGTTGCTGCACGTCTACGTCGGGGATCGACTCGGGTTGTATCGGGTGCTGGGCGATCGGGAAACGGCAATGAGCGCATCCGACCTCGCCGCAGCGGCTTCCATCTCCGAGCGCTATGCGACGGAATGGCTCGAGCAGCAGGCGGTGGCGGGCATCCTCGACGTGGATCACTCTGACTCGGGGCAGGAGCGCCGCTTTCGCTTGCCTTCTGCTCACAGGGAGGTCCTGCTCGACGCGGAAAGCCTCTACCACCTCGCTCCGCTCGCCCTGGGCGTCGCGAGTATCGGCAGCGTGTTGCCGGCGATCCTCGACGCCTTCCGGAGTGGTGGGGGCGTGCCCTTCGAGAGCTACGGTGCGGATATGCGCGACTCGATCGCGCGTCTGAACCGTCCCCTGTTCGTCAACCTGCTTGGCAGTCAGTGGCTGCCGGCAATCCCGGACATCGATCAGCGGCTGCGTGCGGACCCACCCGCGCGGGTCGCTGACCTCGGCTGCGGCAGCGGATGGTCTTCGCTGTCGATTGCCCGCGGCTACCCAAAGGTGAGGGTGGACGGCATCGACCTCGACGCAGCCTCGATCGCCCAAGCGCGCCAGAACGCGGCCGCCGCGGGTCTCGGTGACCGAGTCACCTTTGAGACGCGGAGCGCGGCCGATCCCGCCGGAGCGGGCGCTTACGACCTGGTAACTGCGTTTGAGACGGTGCACGACATGGCCGACCCCGTCGGTGCACTCCGCGCCATGCGCGCCCTCACTGCGCCGGGAGGCGGGGTCGTCATCGCAGACGAGAGGGTCGCGGAGGAATTCACCGCGCCGGGCGATGAGGTGGAACGATTCATGTACGGCTGGAGTGCGCTCCACTGCCTGCCCGTCGGCCTGGTCGACGCGCCCGCAGCAGGCACCGGCACCGTGATGCGCCCGTCCACCCTGCGGCGGTACGCAGCCGAAGCCGGCTTCAGCGGCGTGCAGGTTCTCCCCATCGAGCACGACTTCTGGCGGTTCTACCGACTGGCCCCCTGAGCAGGCCAGTATTCGTAAATGTGTACTTGAGGAGTCCTTCGCGGAGCGGCTTCGACCGGGGGCCCACCAAACACAGGTGCGGAACTTGAGACGGTCGCCCCACACTGACAACTTCCCCTCGCTGGCGTGGTCATACTTGATGCACCCAACAACGTCGCGACCCTCTGGAGGATCAACAATGTATTGGGCCACCACCACTTTCAGTGTCACGGCCACGACTCCCGAGTTGACTACCGCGATCAAGGAATGGAAGAAGCACATCGATGAAACGCACACGCTGATCAAGGAAGTTCGGTGCTACCGGTTCGACGGCGGTACCTCTTACGTCTGGCAGGAGGGCTTCGATAACTTCAACGACTACCAAGCCCTGATCGAGCAGGAGGACGACGTGTGCGAGTCAGTGATGGCCGCCGTCTTCAAGCACATGGTTCCTGGCACGCGAACCGGCAAGATCTGGGGACAGGTCATCTGAGGGAGTGGGTGAGCCGGCCCGGGAACGGTGCAGGGAGGCTCGGCAGACATCGATCGGCGCTGCATGGGAGCTATCGGCTTGCACGCATCTCACCTGGGCGAGCTTGGTGGCGCTGGTCGGTTCGAGCATCAGCGGGCTCGCCCATGCCAGCGTTGTCTCCCTCGGGAGCCCGCTCGCGGCGTTCGGGGTCTATCGATGCGCTCAGACCGCTGCGAAACGGTCTCGTCCTGCGGGCCGTTCGCCGCTACGGTGACGAGATGACAGGCGCGAACCGTCCGAAAGGTACAGCGTGGCTGGGACTGGTCATCGTCGCCGGCGTCATTGCCGGCTGCGGCCAGGGCGGCTCGCCATCGGGTGCGTCACAGGTCTCCTCCGCGAGTGCGAGCACTGCGGTGTCAACAACCGCGACGACGACGTCAGCGCTCGCGGTCTCGCCGGACGTGGTCGTCAACGGCGCTCCTGCGGTGCAGGCGCTCAACCTCAAGGTGGTGGACCTCTCCGGCCACGCCGTCGGGTCGGTGTCGGCGTCGTAGGGAGTGACATCGGCAGCTCCGGCGTGGGCCCACACCACGTGTGGGTCATCAACCACAACTCCCTCATCTTCTACGGCGCGACTGGTGCACAGCTCGCCACCGACAGCTATTCGGCCACCAACTTCTCCAGTGGACCGGTCTTCACGGCCGACGGGTCCACCTGGGCGTGGGCCTGGAGCCCCCAGCAGAATCAGCAGGGCGGTGGCACCACGACCATCTATATGGGCACGCAGGCGTCGCAGATGCGCGCGATGGTCACACATGCGGACCCGCTTGGGCCAACGTCTCACTCCCGTCGCGTGGACTCCGGATGGCACCGTCTACCTCACCGAGGAAACGGTCATCGGAGGTGGTCGCATCGCCTTCCCCGTCCCGGCGACCGCCTGGTCGCTGAACCCCACCACCGGGGTCCTTTCGGAGCTGAGCGCGACGTGTGTCACCTCCAGGACGTGCTCCCTGACGGCTCTCTTCTCTGCCTGCAGGGGAGCTCGCTGACGATCGCCCGACCCCCGACCACCCTGACGACACTGCCCCTCACCGGAGGCTTTGAGCAGTACGGGGATGCTCGCTACTCCGCGCGGAGCAACAGTGTGCTGGTGTCGGCGGTCAGCTTCGAGCCCTCCACCACCAGCGCGACATATCTGACCTGGCCCCGGCGCGGGGAGCGCACAGCAGATGTCCTCCGTTGTCTTCGGGGCCTTCTTCCTGCCCGATGGACGCCTTCTCGAGCGGCGGTCGACTGGTTGGGTCGTCACCAGCCCTGGTGGCACGGACTCCGGGCCCATCCTTCCCGCGGACAGCACTGTGGTGGGCGTCATCGCTTCGCCCCAGGGCTGACGTCGTGGACAATGTCCCAGTGAGCAGCGGTCGACAGAGAAAGAGCACCCGGCAGCGATGGCTGGGGCTCGGGGTGGGCGTGACGCTGATCGGCGCCGCCGTGGCAACCGAGCTGCGCAAACCCACCGACGGGCGGACATGGGAGGGCAGGATCGCCGGGCTCGTTCCCTACGACCTCCGCCCGCCGACGCTGGCGCGAGTCCACGAGCGTCTGTGGAACCCCACAGATCACCGCATCTTGGTGCCCACGGTGTTCGGGGTGGGCTGGACGGTCAATCTGGGACGCCTGCTCGCGCCGAGGGTGAGCCTCGAGTCCCACTGACCCCTCAGGCTGGTGTCAGCCGCGGAAGACGCGCTGGCGGCGCATCAGGTCCTCGACCACTCCCTGCTGGATGGTGGTGCGGATGGAGTCGGCGACCTCCATGACACGCCACGGCTCGGGCTCCTCGCCCTGCGCTGGCGCGACCGTGACCGGCGGATGGAAGGTGATCCGCCATTTGCTCGGCAGCGGCAGCAGCCCGAGCGGACCGAGCAGCGGCCACGTCGGGGTGATCGGGAAGTAGGGCATGCCCAGCAGCTTGGCGATGGGCTGCAGGTCGGCGAGCATGGGATACGTCTCCTCCGACCCGATGACCGACACCGGGATGATGGGCACGCCCGCGCGCATGGCCACGTCGACGAAGCCGCCGCGGCCGAAGCGGCGCAGCCGGTAGCGCTCGCTCCACGGCTTGCCACTCCCGCGGATGCCCTCGGGGAAGACGAGCACCAGCTCGCCGCTGCGCAGCAGCCGGAGCGTGTCGTCGGGGTGTCCCAGCGTCTGCCCGCTGCGGCGCAGGAACCATGACGCCACCGGCAGCGCGCCGAACCAGCCGGCGATGAGTGCGCGCGAATGACGGTCGACCGCGTCGTACACCGCTACGGTGATCATGGCGCCGTCCCAGGGGAGAACCCCCGCGTGGTTGGAGACGAGCAGCGCGCCGCCACTGCGCGGGAGGTTCTCCAGGCCGCCACACTCCACTCGCCAGTAGCGGCGGAAGATGACGCGGAAGATCGGCATCAGCGCCTCGGTCCACTCGCGGTCGAAGCCGAACTCGTCGATGTCGAACTCGCCGCGCTTGTGCTGCTCGCGGACCGCGGCGGCCCGGTAGTAGACGCTGATCACCTCCTGGAGCGACTCCAGGTCGATGACGTCGCGTCCGGTGAGCTCGCGCAGCCGCAGCGCGAGCATCCCCGTTGCGGTCATGGCGGTGGCGGGAAGGTCGCGGCGCAGCTCCGCCAGGCGTGACGGGGAGAGGAGCGACGCAATCCGGGACAGCGCGTCGAACGAGACGTTGGGGAGTGCGAGGCGGGGAGCGCGCGCGGGCGGCGGTGCGGTGCGTCGGCGGGGCGGCTCTGCGACGGGGACGAGGTCCGTGGTGAGGTGGGGACGGTGTCCGTTCGACGATGCGCGCCGGCCGCTGCCGCGCGTTGGGGCGGCGCGGGTCACGTCGCAGTGTCCCCGCTCGACCGCGTCCGCGGCGTGCTCCTGCGCGCTCGTGGGCGCCGCGCGGTCGCTGCCGGTCCTGCCGTCGCGGTGCGCGACCGCCGCTGTCGCGGGGCGAGGGCGCTGCCGTTGCTGGTGCTGGTCGCCGGCTCCTCCGGATCGCGGCGACCGCGACTGCGGAGGAACTCCTCGAGCTCGGCCTCGTAACGGTAGGGCGCCGCGTCGTCGACAAGCCCGCGCACGCGGCGGCGCCGTCCGTGTTCCACGACGGTGTCCATGGTGGTGCGCTGCGGGACGAAGCCGAGCTCGGTGTGGAGCCGGCTGGTGTCGACCACGCGGCCGAACTGCAGGAGGCGCACGAACTCGGGCGGGAAGTCGACGAGGCCGAGGCGCTCGAGCACGCGCATGGCAGCGGTACCGCCGATGAACGGGATCAGCGGGGCTCCGACCTTGCCGAGCAGGGCGATCGCCTGGCTGAGCACCACCACGCCCGCGCCGGCGACGTTGTAGGTGCCGCGGCGGTCGCCCTGGGTGGCATGGGTGAGGGTCGACACGGCGTCGTCCTCATCGAGGAACTGAAGGCGCGGGTCGAAGCCGAACACCGTCGGGATGACCGGGAGGCTGAAGAGGCGGGCGAATGGCGAATCGTGCACCTCGCCGAGGACTTTGCCGAAGCGCAGCAGCGTCACCGCCACCTGAGGATGGCGGACCTCGTACTCGCGCACGTACGTCTCCACCTCGTCGAGGTCACGAGAGAAGCCGTCGCGCGCGGGGCCGCGCCGGGACATCCCCTCTGTCCAGAAGGAGGGATCGTCGGGCTCGCTGCCGTACACGGCGGTGCTCGACTTGACGATCAGCCGGCGCACCGGGGTATCCGCTCCGCTGCACGCCGCCAGCAGGTTCATGGTGCCGATGACGTTGATCTCGTGCACCGTTCGCGCGGCCGCCTGCTGGGGGTCGACGATGACGCCGGCGTGCACCACTGTGTCGATGCCCAAGCCGCGCACCAGCTTGCCCACCAGGCTGTGGCGGATGTCGGCACGCACGAAATCGGTGCGCGCCAGTGGTCGCGCCGGTCCCTCGGTGTCGACGGCGACGATCTGTTCGACGCCGGCATCCGCTTCGAGGCGGCGCGCCAGCTCCGCGCCCCAGAAACGGGAGACGCCGGTGACCAGGACTCGCCTGCCCTGAGCGGTCACGGATAGATGCCCCGCACCTCGGTTGCCTCGGCCACCTTGGCCACCGCGATCTGGTATGCCGCCTCGCGCAGGGTGAGGTTGTCGGCGAGGCTCCTCGCGCGGACGGTGTCGTAGCTGCGCACCATCACCTCGCGCAACCTGGCGTTGACCTCGCCGGCCGCCCAGAAGAACTCCTGGAGGTCCTGCTTCCACTCGAAGTACGAGACGATGATCCCACCGGTGTTGGCGAGGATGTCGGGAATGATGAGCACATCGCTGTCGGCGAGGACGGCGTCCGCCACCGGGTCGACCGCCGCGTTGGCACCCTCGGCGACGACTCGGGCGCGCACCTGCGCCGCGTTGGCGCCGGTGATCTGGGCCTCGAGCGCGCAGGGGACGAGAAGGTCGACGTCGAGGGTGAGCAGCTCGGCGTTGCTGAGCGTGTCGGCGCCGCCGTACTCGGGGAGCGCGCCACCCTCCTTCTTGAGGTCGGTGAGAGCATCGACGTCGAGGCCGGCGTCACGATGGACACCACCACGACTGTCGGACACCGCCACCACGCGTACGCCGGCGGCGGAGAGCAGCTGCGCCGTCGCCGAGCCCACCTGACCGAAGCCCTGGACCGCGGCCGTGGCGGCGCCGGGGTCGATGCCGCAATCGCGCAGCGCCTGAACCGACACCGTGGCGATGCCACGCCCGACGGAGGCCTGGCGACCCTCCGAACCACCGATGACGACCGGCTTGCCGGTGACCGACGCCGGCACCGAGTAGCCGGCGTGCATCGAGAGCGTGTCCATGATCCAGGCCATCTCCTGCGGGCCGGTGCCGATATCGGGCGCGGGGATGTCGCGGTCGGGTCCGAGCAGCAGCGAGATCTCGGTGGTGAAGCGACGGGTGAGGCGCTCGCGCTCGCCGATGCTGAGCGCTTTGGGATCGACGATGATGCCGCCCTTGGCGCCACCGAACGGCAGGCCCACGACGGCCGCCTTCCAGGTCATGAACATGGCCAGGGCGCGGGCGTCGGCGAGGGTCATGGCGGGGTGAAAGCGCAGGCCTCCCTTGGCCGGACCTCGGGCGATGTTGTGCTGCACGCGGAAGCCGGTGTACACCCGGAAGCTGCCGTCATCCATCTCCACGGGGAAGTGCACGATCAGCTCGCGCTTGATCTGGCGCAGGATCGCCGTCAGCGAGGGAGGCAGATCGAGGCGCTCCGCGGCTGCATCGAAATGGTGCTGGGCGATGGCCAGCGTCGCACTCCCCATCGTCTGGGCCGGCTATGCGCGCTCGGCTGCAGTCATGAGCACACCTTATCTCTCGTGACCGTACGTTCGTGGGCCGGGATGGCCGTCGGTTGGGTGCGTGCCGGGCAGCGCGCGGCTGGCACGGCAGCTGCCGGTTGCGCCGCCGCACAGGGTGCGATGCGCGCTCGCCGCACGCTCTGCAGACAGCATGTCGGAGGACTGCGCGCGCGGATCGTGCGACCGCTCGAATGCCGACACACATGTCACAAATGTGCAGACACGTTGACAATTGTGTGTATAACCAGCATGCTATGCAGGACCCGACGGGGGGTTTACACCACCTCCTGTCACAAACAGCCGTCGTGATGATCCGCTGAAAATGATCATCACCAAGGAGGCCCGTACGATATGGCCAGGACCAGACGCAGGAGAAGCGGACTTGACAAAGCTGTCAGCCGCACTGTCAAACGCGTGAGCACCACAGCGCGTCGCCGCGCCAACACCCGTGGTGGCGACTTGCTGAAAGCGGTGCAGGGGCTCGTCAAGGCTCTGCCCGTCAACGAGTTGGAGAAGCGCCTCGCGGGGCTCGAGAAGAGCGTCACCCGCCTAGAGAGCGAGATTCGCAAGGCCGCACGTCGTGTGGTCGGCGGCACCGCCAAGCGTGCCGGAACAGCCAAGCGCAGAACCACCCGCAAGGCGGCTTCCGCCAAGCGCAGCACCGCCGCCCGCAAGGGAGCAGCGACCCGCCGCAAGACGACCGCCAAGCGCAGCGCCGCGGCCCGCAAGGGAGCCGCAACCCGTCGCAAGCCGGCGGCCAAGCGCACCCGCGCGCGCAAGACGACGGCCAAGCGCACCACCACGGCCCGCAAGGCAGCCACCACGCGCCGCAAGACGGCGGCCAAGCGCAGCACCGCGGCCCGCAAGCGAGCGACCACGCGCCGCAAGACGGCAGCGAAGCGCAGCACCGCGGCCCGCAAGGGAGCGGCCACGCGCCGCAAGACGACCGCCAAGCGCGCCAGCGCACGCAAGCCGGCCGCCAAGCGCGCCACCACCGCCCGAGTCGGCGCACGTCGCGGCGCTCGCAAGGCGCCCTCCGCTCCAGCCGCGGCGCCGGCGCCGGCGGCTCCAGCCGCCAGCTGAGCAGCTCGTCAGAGATAGCGAAGGCCCCGCCGAAGTGGCGGGGCCTTCTTCTTTTGTCAGCGTCCGGGGTGAGGCGCTCAGCGCGCCGCGATGGCGAGCCTCTCGAAGAGCGCGGAGAGAGCTGTCGCCGCGTGCCGCACCGCCGCTTGGTCGACGTCACGGTGGGTGACACAACGCAGGCGGCGCTCCCCGACGGCACCGACGAGGACGCCCTGTTGCGCCGCCGCGTCGACGACCTCGCCGGCCGAGATGGGGGCGTCGAACATGACCATGTTGGTGGGCAGCGGCGCCTCGACGACGCGTACCCCGGGAGCATCGCGCAGCTCGGCGGCGAGCAGGGCGGCATTGGCGTGGTCGTCGGCGAGGCGGTCGACATGGTGGTGAAGGGCGTGGAGGCCGGCCGCGGCGAGAATCCCCGATTGGCGCATCCCACCACCGAGCCGCTTGCGCCACAGCCGCACGTCCGTGATGCAGGCGGCGTCGCCGCTGACCACCGAGCCGACGGGCGCGCCGAGGCCCTTGCTGAGACACACCGACACCGTGTCGCAGCCGCGCACCAGCAGGGACGCGTCGACGCCCAGCGCCACCGCCGCGTTGAAGAGCCGGGCGCCGTCGCAGTGCACGCGGAGGCCGGCGGCGTGGGCGGCGCCGGCGGCCGCGTCCATCGCCTCCACCGTCACCGCGGTGGCGGCGCGGCCGCCGTGGGTGTTCTCGAGCCAGAGCAACCGGGTCACGGGGTGATGGATGTCGGGCTCGCTCACCGCCGCGGTGACCTGCGCTGCCGTGGGCGCTCCGGTGACGGCGTCGACGGCGTGGATGATCACCCCGGCAACCGCTCCGGCGCCGCCCGCCTCGTTGAGCACGACGTGCGACAGGGTGTCGACGATGACCGCATCACCAGGCCTGGTCTGCGCCGCCATCGAGGTGAGGTTGCCCATGGTGCCGCTGGGGACGAACACCGCCGCCTCCTTGCCCAGCCGCGCGGCCATCTCCTCCTCGAGACGTCGCACCGTGGGGTCCTCGCCCCACACGTCGTCCCCCACCTCGGCTTCGGCCATCACGCGGCGCATCTCCGCGTCCGGGGTGGTGAAGGTGTCACTGCGCAGATCGACGGGGGCGGACCACGCTGGCGACATTGCTGGGACCCTCCATGGCGGCGACGCGTTCCCCGGCCATGCACACGCGATTGCGGCCGCCGTTCTTGGCATCGTAGAGGGCGGCGTCCGCCGTCGCCAGCAGCTCCGCTGCGGTGATGGTGTCCTCTGGGTAGGCGGCTCCTCCCACGCTGACCGTCAGGGACGCGCTGCTGCGCCCGCCATCGACCGGCACCGCCATCGCCTCCGCGGCGGCGCGGATCTTCTCGGCGACGCGGCGCGCATCGACGGCGGAGGTGTTGGACATCACCACGATGAACTCCTCGCCTCCATACCGCGCGGCGAGATCGGCGCGGCGGATGCTGCCGGTGAGGGTCTGCGCGAAGGCGCTGAGCACGACGTCGCCGGCGGGGTGCCCGTAGGTGTCGTTGACTCCCTTGAACTGGTCGAGGTCGAGCACCAGGATGGCCAGCGGCGTGTTGAGCCGCTCGGCGAGCGCCACCTGCTGGCCCAGGTAGTCGATCAGGAAGCGATGGTTGTAGAGGCCGGTGAGGTCGTCGATGCTGGCCTGGCGCTGCACCATGGCGATGAAGCGATAGCGCTCGAGCGCCAGCGCCACCTGCTCGGCGGAGCTGGCGACCAGCGCGGCGTCGGCGCTGGTGAACCCACCTCTGATACGAGCCAGGCCGAGCACTCCGAGCACGTTGGGGCCCATCCGCAACGGAGCGACGCAGAAGTCGCGCATGCCGGTGCGCGCCTCTCTACTGCCGGCGACCGCCCCCACCAGCAGCGCCTCGGGGCCGGCGTGGCGGTGGGCGGACCCCAGTGGGCCGTCGCCACTCAACGCGGCGCTGACGTCGAGGTCGAGGTCGTCTCCATCGACGACCGCGAAGTCCTCGGTCATCTCTGAGCGGTCGACGAGGATGAACGCGCTGTCGGCGCCGGCCGCCGCACCGCGCAGTTGCGCGCACACAGCGGCGAGGGCACTCTGAAGCGGCTGCGGCGAGTTGAGCTCGGTGGCGATGACCGCGCGGGCGCGTGTCGCTGTGATCAGGGCGCGCGACTGGCGTCGCATCTCCTCGAAGCTGGACGCGAGCCGGCCGATCTCGTCGTTGGCGATGCGCGGGACGGGGATGTCGTACTCCTCGCGAGCCAGCGCCGCGACGGCGCGGTCGAGACGGCGGAGGGGGCGCTGCAGGTCGGTCTGGACCACGAGCACGATGAAGACGATCGCGACCACGATGAGCCCGAGAAGGATGGCGATCGGCTGCCACAGCGTGCTCACCTCCGACACCGGCGTGCTCACCACCACCGCGAACCCCGAGCCCAGAAGGCGTGTCGCGGCACCGGCCTCGCGACCGCCGACATCGACCACCTGTGCGCCGGCGCCCTCGGGCAGCACCGCACTGATGCCGCTGCCCGCCAACGACGTGCCGGGATCCAGCGCCTGGTCGAGGACCGTGCTGCCCGCCGAGACCACCCGATTGCCGCGCACGACAGCGATGCCTGCGGGGTCGGCCTGCGTGGTGATGGTGCCATCGAGGCCGCGCAGGAACGCGGCGTCGAGAGGACGTGCGATGAAGACGTCCTCGCGTGTCCCGCGCACGGTGGACGATGCCATCAGCCAGGGCGTGCCGTCGGGTCCGGCGATGAACGGTCCGGACGATCCCAACGACGTCACCAGGGCGTGGACCAGAGGATCGCTGGTGGGCAGGGGGGAGCCACCGCGCACCACCGCGCCGGCGAGGGGACCGCTGACACCGACCACGTCGGACGGGGTGTTGACCTGCGAGTAGCGCTGCAGGGTGGTCTCCAGGGCGGTGGTATTCGCGGTGATGAGGGCGGGCGCCAATTCCTGCGACATTCCCGCGGCGAACGACGCCAGGGACGTCTGCTGACCAGCGATGAGGTTGGCGACGATGCCCGCCTTGTCGGTGGCGCGCTGCGTGGCCTGGATGCGGTTCTCGCGGCTGGCCAGGGACAGCGGGATGATCGCGATCAGCACCCCGGCGAGGGCGAGGATCGCTCCGAACTTGACCGAGAAGTTGAGGCCGGTCCAGATCCGCGTCACCCGGAGGAGTCGCTTCACGCCCCGCGCCGCACGGTGGACGGACAGGCGCTCACAGGCACCGGAAGCGCGGCCACCGGTCCCGCCTCGGGGTGGGTCGGGCGGCGTCGCGACGGATGCATCACCACGGGATCCGGGGCGGCTGTGACGGTGCGCATGGCTTTGCTCGCAGCCATCGTACCGCCGCCCGTCAGGCCATCTCTGTGACCATTTGGTGACGATAGGCGCGCGGTCGCCCTCCGCCCGTGCCGTACATTGCACGGGTGCCTGCGGTCGTGATCAGCTTTGTCGACGGCGAGGTGCTTCACGCTGAGATCCCCGAGCTGACCTTCGAGATGCCGGTGATCGAGGCGGAGGTACGGGGCGTCGAGCCCAACAACCAGCGCGCCATCCTGCCTCTGACGGCGATCACCCAGATCGTCGTGGGCAGCCCTGAGCCGGCGCCGGCGGATGACGTCGTGGCGGGGTGGGACAGGGCGGCGTTCCATTTCCTCGACGGGCAGGTGCTGCGCGCCTCGATCGCTCCGGACGCCCTGCTTGGCCGCCACGGCGGGATCTGGAAGGTCTTCCCTCCTGGCGGGGTTGAGCTGACCACCCTGGCCATCCCCTACTGCGCCCTCAAGGGCGTGTTCCACGTGCGTCAATGGGACAGCCGTCCGCTCTCGGAACGTGGCGATGGCGAACGCATCGATACCGTGACCCGTGTGCTCGCGGAGCGAGAGCGGCACCTCGAGGAGCTGTCGACGCCGGAGCAGCGCCGGCCTCTGATGAGCCGGATCGGCCGACGGCGTGCGCCCTGACGGGCAGGCGGAGGGCGCTGTGCGGAGCCCGATGGTACCGTTGGTACCCGTGTCCCCCAGCCCCGCACTGATGCAGCCGGCGGTGGACGCCGGCGGCGCGATGGCCCCTCCAGCACGGCTTTTCAACCGCCGCACCATCCTCTCGCTGGTGGCGGTCGCCATCATTGTCGGGGTGGCGCTGTGGCGAGCGCCGATCAACTGGACCGACGCGTGGACGCGCATCCGCAATGCCAAGCTGGGTCTGTACCTGGCGGCCATCGGGGTGTACTACGCATCGTTCCTGGTGCGCAGCTGGCGCTGGAAGCTGCTCCTGCGCAACGCCGGCGAGGATCGGCCCACGCTCCCGCTGGTGCCCATCCTGCTGGTGTCGTTCTTCGTCAACTGTGTGGTTCCAGCCAAGATGGGCGACATCTACCGCGCCTACCTGGCCCGGCTGCGTGAGAGGGTGCCGGCCTCGCGCGCCCTGGGCACCATCATTGCCGAGCGTCTCCTCGACCTGGTGGTGCTCATGACGCTGCTCCTGATTGCAGGGGCTATCGTGTTCCACGATCGCGCACCGGGCGTGCTCATCCCCTACTTCATCGCCGGCGTGGCGGTCTGCGCCATGGGCATCGGCGCCATCGCGGTGATGCGCGCTGGCCGCGGCCAGCGTCTCCTGAGATTGCTTCCGGAGGCCGTGTTCCATCGCTACGAGAGCTTTCGGATGGGCACCGTCCATTCCTTCAAGAATCTCCAAGTGCTGGTGCCACTGACCGCGCTGGTGTGGGGGATGGAGAGCGCCCGACTGGGGCTCGTCGTGTACGCACTGGGTGACGGTGGCTCGCTGGGCGCGGCGCAGCTGCTGCTCATCGCGCTGGTGGCGGCTCTGCTCACGACGGTGCCGTTCCTCCCGGGCGGCTTGGGGCTGGTGGAGGCGGGAATGGTCGGCGTTCTGGTCAGTGTTGGCGGTATCGGCCGGAACGCAGCTCTGTCGATCGCGCTGCTGGACCGCAGCATCAGCTACGGCAGCGTGGTGGCCGTCGGAGCCGTGGTGTTCGCTGTCCTCCACGTCCGCGTGCCCCGCCGAGCTGATGAGGCGTTGACTAGCGCGGCGCCGTGAGGGCTCTGGTCACCGGCGGCGCCGGGTTCATCGGGTCCAGCCTGGCGGACGCCCTTCTGGCCGCAGCTGCGCAGGTGTCGGTCATCGACGACCTCTCCCGGGGACGGCGCGACCAGGTTCCCGCGGGAGCCGAGTTTCATCAACTGGACGTCGTGGACGACCGGCTGACCGCGCTGGTCGCGTCAATCAACCCGGAGATCGTCTTTCACGAGGCGGCACAGATCGACGTCCGTCGCTCCGTTGCGGACCCGCTCCTTGACACACGAATCAATGTGCTCGGCACCGTCAATCTCCTCGACGCCTGTTCTCGGGCGGGGGTACGACGGGTGGTCTTTGCCTCCAGCGGGGGCGCTCTGTACGGCGACACCAGTGTCCTGCCGACGCCAGAGTCACATCCCTGCGAGCCGGCCTCTGCCTACGGTGCCGCCAAGCTGGCCGGTGAGACGTACGGCAGCGTGTTCGGCAAGGTCCACGGCCTGGAGTTCATCGCGCTGCGCTATGGCAACGTCTACGGGCCGCGCCAGGACCCTCACGGCGAAGCCGGCGTGGTGGCCATCTTCGCCGAGCGCCTTCTGGCGGGGAGCGATGCGACCATCAACGGGGATGGCACCCAGACGCGCGACTACGTGTTCGTCGACGACGTGGTCGACGCCAACCTGCGCGCGGCGAAATCCCCCGCGCTCGGTGCTTTCAACATCGGCACCGGTCGTCAGTGCGACGTGAACGAGCTGTACTCGCATATCGCGCGAGCCGCCGGTGTCGAGCGCCCACCGCGACACGGACCCGCCATGCCAGGTGAGCAGCGCACCTCGTGCCTCGACGTCGCGCGCGCGGCCGCGCTGCTCGGCTGGCATCCCCGCGTGAGGCTCGAGGAGGGGGTCTCACGCACGGTCGACTGGTTCCGCGACCGCACGGGCCGTCAGTAGCAGGCGCGCCTCGTCACAGCAGTCGGCGGCGTGGTCGGCAAGCGCGGTCACAGCTGCTGCCAGTCCAGGGTTTGCTGTGCCATCTCCCTGCAGCATCCGCCACGCCCACGCGGTGTCCTCAGCCGCGGCGGCGAGAAGCGCCCGCGCGGCCGCCTGGCTGCTGTCGAGCTCGCCTGAGGGCGGCAAGCGATCGAGGGTCTGCTGTACCGCCGCGCTCGTTCGTCTGCCGTCGCGGGCTCCGTCCTTCCCGTGCGTGGCAGCGGCACCTGCCGTAGGCAGGGATGACGACAGATCGGCAAGAGACTCGACCAGTGCCGCATGCAGAGACGTCAGCAAAGCCGCGGCGTCGCGAGCTTGCGGGGGGGCACCGCCCAGCGATCGGTAGGCGCCGATCAGGACGAGAACGACAACGAGAATCGCGATGACGTAGACCGCGATGGCAGCCTCACTTGTAGCGGAAGGTGATCCGCCCGCGTGTCAGATCGTAGGGGCTCAGCTCGACACGCACTTTGTCGCCGATGAGGATGCGTATGTAAAATTTCCTCATCTTCCCTGCCGTGTAGGCGAGCACCTCTTGGCCGGTGAGCAGCTTGACTTTGAACATCGCGTTGGGAAGCGGTTCGACGACGGTGGCGTCCATTTCGATCGTCTCCTCCTTCGCCTCCGCGGCTTCAGCGGCGGCCGCAGGGTCGCGGCGGCGCGCGGGTCCGCGGCGGCGTGCGCCGCCAGGACGAGGTGGACGTCGTGCCAAGAGGATCTCCCAAATGGTGCGGATGAGCCCGCTCCCTCGAGCCAGCGTAGCACGGCCAGGTTGGAGATCGGGGCCGTGAGAATCGGATTCGCCGGTAGAATCAAGCGAACTCAAGGAGAGGGAATGTCCCAGCAAGCGGCGGCTCCGGCCCGCTCATTTCTCGATGCGCTCAGTCAACGTGTCCTCGTCTTTGACGGCGCGATGGGAACCGGCTTGCAGTCGTTCGAGCCCAGTGCGGAGGATTTCGGCGGCCCTGCGCTGGCGGGATGGATGGACGGGCTTGTTCTGAGCGCTCCCCATCTGGTCGAGAAGGTGCACCGCTCCTTTCTCGAGGTGGGCTGCGACGTGGTGGAGACCTCCACCTTCCAGGCGACGCGCCTGCGGCTCGCCGAGTGGGGCCAGGCCGACCGCACCCTGGAGTTGAACCGCAGTGCAGCCGCGCTGGCGCGACGCCTCTGCGACGAGTACAGCACGGGAGAGCAGCCGCGCTTCGTGGCGGGCAGCATGGGACCCTCCGGGTACCTCCCGTCATCGAGCGATCCCGCACTGTCGAAGATCACCTTCGCCGACCTGATGGAGGCCTTCGCTGAACAGGCGCAGGGCCTCATCGAGGGGGGGAGTGATCTGCTCATCATCGAGACGGCCCAGGACATCCTCGAGGTCAAGGCGGCCATCTTCGGCTCCCGAGAAGCCTTCAGACGCACCGGGGTGACGCTGCCCCTGCACGTGTCGGTGAGCCTGCTCGACAGCAGTGGCACCATGCTCCTGGGAACCCAGCCAGGGGCGGTGGTGGCCATCCTCGACTCCCTCGGCGTCGACGTCATCGGGCTCAATTGCTCGACCGGACCGGAGTTGATGCGTGACGCCATCCGTGTCCTCGCCGAACGCAGCTCAGTGCCGATCGCGTGCATCCCCAATGCAGGGATTCCCAGCAACGTGGGGGGTCGTGCGCACTTCCCGCTCGGTGCCGTCGATATGGGGGTGCAGCTCGAGGACTTCGTGCGCCGTCTCGGCGTGGCTGCGGTGGGCGGATGTTGCGGGACCACCAGTGACCACATCACTGAGCTGGTACGGCGTGTGGGCAGCCTGGCGGCGCCTCAGCGTCAGGGCGACGGCATCCCGCGCCTGGCGAGCGCGATGAGCGACGTCGAGCTGCGCCAGCAACCGGCGCCGCTGCTGATCGGAGAGCGTGTCAACGCCCAGGGATCGCGGGCGGTCAAGCGGTTGCTGCTCGCCGAGGAATACGACGGCATCGTTGATATCGGGCGGGGACAGGCTGAGGGCGGTGCCCATGCGCTCGACGTCTGCGTCGCCGTCACCGAACGCAGCGATGAGGCGGAGCAGATGCGGGCTGTGGTGCGCGGCCTGGAGATGTCCGTCGACTCTCCGCTGATCATTGACAGCACGGATGCAGCCGTGATCCGCGCCGCCCTAGAAAACTATCCCGGCCGGGCCGTGGTGAACAGCGTCAACCTCGAGAACGGCCGCGTCCGCTGCGACAACGTGCTTCCGCTGGTGCGCGACCACGGAGCTTGCGTGATCGCGCTGACCATCGATGAAGCGGGCATGGCCAACTCCGCCGAGCGCAAGGTGGCGGTGGCGACGCGGATCCGCGACCTCGCCTGCATCGAGTTCGGTCTGCAACCTCATCAGCTCCTCTTCGACGCGCTGACCTTCACGCTGGCCACCGGAGAGGCCGAGTACATCGACTCCGCGCATCAGACGATCGAGGGGATCCGCCGCATCAAGCAGACCCTTCCCGGCGTCCTGACCGTGCTGGGTGTGTCCAACGTCTCGTTTGGCTTGTCAGTCGCCAGCCGGCCGACCCTCAACAGCGTCTTCCTCTACCACTGCGTGCAGGCGGGCCTCGACGCGGCGATCGTCAACCCCGCCCACATCACCCCGTACGCGGAGATCGGGGCCACCGAGCGCGAGCTGGCCGAGGACCTCATCTTCAACCGCCGCGGGGATGCATTGGCCCGCTTCATCGGACATTTCGATGGTGCCGTCGCCGCCGTGGAGGGCGGAGGCGATCCCTTCGCCGGCATGGACCCCGCCGAGCGTATTCACGCCCAGATCCTGCAGCGGCGTCGCGATGGCATCGAGGAACAGGTCGACCTCGCCGTCGCCGGGCGCGACCCCGTCGAGGTTCTCAACCAGGTCCTGCTTCCCGCCATGAAGGAGGTCGGCGATCGCTTCGGTGCCGGCGAGCTGATCCTGCCCTTCGTCCTCCAGAGCGCAGAGGTGATGAAGCGCGCCGTCGGCCAGCTCGAGAAGTATCTCGACCGGGTCGAGGGAACGTCCAAGGGGACCGTCGTGCTGGCCACCGTCTACGGCGACGTCCACGACATCGGCAAGAACCTCGTCAACACCATCCTCAGCAACAACGGCTACACGGTGCATGACCTCGGCAAGCAGGTGCCCTTGACCACGATCATCGACAGGGCGGTCGACGTCAACGCTGACGTCATCGGGCTGAGCGCGCTGCTGGTCAGCACCAGCAAGCAGATGCCTCTGTGCCTCCACGAACTGGACGCGCGCAGCCTGGCCTTTCCCGTGATCATCGGAGGCGCGGCCATCAACAGGGGCTTCGGCCGGCGCATCCTCAAGCTCGAGGACGGGCGCACCTACGACCCCGGGGTTTTCTACTGCAAAGACGCCTTCGAGGGGCTGGACACAGTCGAGCAGCTCATCGATGAACCACGCCGCGTTGCGCTACTGGAACGCGTCCGGGCCGAGGCGGTGCAGCAGGTCGAACGCGACAACGAGCGCGACCTCCGCCGCCACGCCGCCGCCGCCGCGGCCGAGACTGACGGCGGCGCCGTGCTCGGCCGCAGCGACGCACGCACGGACGTGGCCATTCCCGCGCCGCCGTTCTGGGGAGCACGGTGCCTCCAGGATATCGACCTCGATTCCGTGGTCCCGTGCATCGACCGCAACTCGCTGTTCAAGATGAGCTGGCAGTTCCGGGGTGTCCATGACCCAGAGAAATGGGCGCGCCTGCTCGAGGAGGAGCTGGAGCCGCGGCTGGCGCGCTCCATCGATGAGGCACGGCGCGGGGATTGGCTGCGACTCCAGGCGGTGTACGGGTACTGGCCGGCCCTCGCCGACGGCGACTCAGTGATCATCTACGACCCCGAGCGGCACGACAGGGAGATCGCCCGCTTCGCCTTCCCTCGCCAGCGCGCCCAGCACAGTCTCTGTCTGGCGGATTACGTGCGCCCGCTCAGCGAGGCAGACAAGAGTGAGCGTGACGTCGTCGCCCTCCAGGTGGTGACCACCGGCCCAGGTGCCTCGGAGCTCAGCGCCGAGCTGCAGCGCAACGGGGAATACGACGACATGCTGCGCGTCCACGGCTTCGCGACCCAGATGGCCGAGGCCACCGCCGAATGGGTGCACGCGCGCATCCGCGACGAGCTCGCCCTCGAGCCCGAGCGTGGGCGGCGCTACTCGTGGGGCTACCCCTCATGCCCTGACCTCGAGGATCACAAGACGTTCTTCAGCATCGTCCCCGCCGACCAGATCGGCGTCGAGCTCACCGAGGGATTCCAGCTGGTCCCCGAACAGTCGACCGCGGCAATCGTCCTGCACCACCCGGAGGCTCACTATTTCGCCGTCTACGGGGGCGCCGACGGCGAGGGACCGGGATCACCCGAGGCGGTGCGCCAAGCGGTGGCGGCGGCTCAGTCCCGGTAGCGGTCGATGAGGTGGCTCTCCTCGGCCCACTGCTCGCGGTAGAAGCGGCAGGTCTCCGGCTCGCTGATGCACGGAGGCACCGGGTGGCGACCGGTGAAATGGTGGGTGCGGTGGTCCACGTGGCAGTCGGCCTTGAACCGGGTCAGCAGTCCCAGGGCTGGTCGATCTCGAAGAATCTGCTCCAGGTACGGGCAGCGCTGTGTGGGAATCGCGCGACGCGGCGGCCGCACGGGAGGGTCGTCTTCGTCACGCCACGGCGGCGGTTGAGCGCGCATCCGGCCGTGTCGTGATCAGGCCGCGAGCATCGACTGGATGCGCGACGCGAGTTCCTTGATCTTGAAGGGCTTGGCCAGCGTCTGCACGTTGCCGAAGGCCTCCAGCTTGGGGGTGGTGGTGGCGTTGACCAGGGCGCTGACCACGAGAACCTTGGCATCCTCGCCGTGGTCGGAGCGGATGCGCTCGAGCACCTGGGTCCCACTCAGCTCGCCGGGGAGCATGAGGTCGAGGAGGACGAGATCGGGTTTGAAGTCGGCGAAAACGGTCAGCCCCTCATCCCCACTCTTGGCGACGCGCACCTCGTAGCCCTCCATGGTGCACAGCAGGGATTCGATGTCAGCGAGGGCGTAGTAGTCCTCGATGATGAGCACGCGCTTCATCAGGATGTCCATTCAGAAAGGCGGACTGCGGGCTGCAAGGCTGGCTGAGCATAGCAAGCACTCCCGAAGTCCCGGCCAGCGTGCGACAGAAGCGTGACCTCGGCGGGATCAGGCCTCAGGCGTCGCGGGTGATGATGGTGGCCGTCCCCAAACCGCCTCCACAGCACATGGTCTCGAGGCCGGTGCGGGCGTCACGGCGCTCCAATTCGTGGAGCAGGGTGGTCATCAGCCGGGCCCCGGACGCACCCAGCGGGTGCCCGAGCGCGATGGCCCCGCCGTTGACATTGACCCGGGACATGTCGGGGTGGTGCTCATGCTCCCATGCCAGCACCACCGGCGCAAACGCTTCGTTGACTTCGAAGAGGTCAATGTCATCAATAGACATACGGCTGCGCTCGAGAACGCGAGCGGTCGCGGGAATCGGGCCGGTCAGCATGGTCACCGGATCCACGCCGACAACCGCCTGAGCGCGGATGGTGGCGCGCGCGGGCAGGCCGAGCTGGCGGGCGCGGTCCGCCGACATGAGCAGGATAGCCGCCGCCCCGTCGGTGATCTGTGAGGAGTTGCCCGCGTGGAGGATCCCATCGGGCCGGAATGACGGCTGGAGTTGGGCCAGCGTCTCCACAGTGGTGCCGGGACGAATTCCCTGGTCCTGCGAGACGACCTGAGCGGCACCGTTCTCGCCGACCACGATGGGTGCGATCTCGCGGTCGAACCGGCCCGCCGTCTGAGCGGCGGCGGCACGTCGATGCGATTCGGTGGCGAAGGCATCCGCCTGTTCGCGGGTGATGCCCCACTGCTCAGCGATCATCTCGGCGGCAAGCCCCTGGTTGACCAGGTCGTAGTGCTCGAGAAGCTCGGGCGGATAGGGAGTTCCCGGTCCCTGCAGGACTGTGCTCCCCATGGGGACGCGACTCATGCTCTCGACACCGGCGGCGATGGTGACGTCGCACACGCCCGACTGAATCAGGTTGGCGGCGAAGTGCACGGCCTGCTGCGACGAACCGCACTGTCGGTCCACCGTGGTGGCGGGCACCTCGATGGGGAACCCGGCCAGCAGCACCGCCTGGCGAGCCACGTTGATGGACTGCTCTCCGGTCTGGCTGACGCACCCCATGACGACGTCGTCGACAAGCGCAGGGTCAACGCCGGGGCGCCCCACCACCTCGCGCAGAACATGGGCCGCGAGCTTGAGCGGATGCACGTCGCGCAGATCGCCGTTCTTCTGGCTGCCCCGGCCGAGCGGTGTGCGCACCGCCTCGACGATCACCACGTCACGCATCCGGCGAACTCTACAGGAGAGAGCCGCGCGCACCGCGCGCATCAGGGGAGCCTGTACACGACGACGGTGGCATAGGTGGCCGAGGGCGGCCCGAATGCGAACGCGGCCCGCGGGGTGACCTCGTCGAAGAGCCGCTGCGCACCCGGCGGGACCGGATCGCCGGCGCTGAGAACGGCAATGGCGCCCGGCAGGCTCGGCGGCAGGGCCGGGTCGAACATCGCCATGTTCATCTCGGCGAGAAGCGGCGCAGCCGAGTCAGCGGTGAAGTTCGGCGGTGGCGGAGGACGGAAGGTGAACGCCGCCTGGATGTAGGGCTGATCAAGAGACGTGGACAGCAGCAGCGGAGTCGCCTGAGCCATCGTGGCTGCCCTGGTGATGGCATCGATCTCGCCGGCGTCAAAGTCGAGGGCGGAGCGCGCCGGCCACGCGGCGTACATGTCGATGGTGAACAGCGTGCCCTGTATGAGCACTGCGGCGGCCGCGGCGAGGGCAGCGGGACGGCGCCACGCCGGCAGGCGCTGGCGAACCAGGATCATGCCCTCGATGGCGAGCACAAGCAGGAAGGGAAGCATCATCGACGCGCGCAACGCATGAGGGACGCCCTCCTCCGTCAGCGCTGCGCTCACCGGTGCCACCAGTAGGCCGAGCAGCACGAAGCGCACAAAGCGCTGGTCACGGTTGTACCAGACGGCCACCATGCCCGCGATGATCAGCGGCAGTGCGATCCACAGCAGCATGCCGCCGAACTGGGTGGCATGGCGAGTCCGGTGATCGCCCTGGACGAAGAGGAAATCCGGTCCGAAGTACGTGAAGTAGTTGCCCACGAAGCGCCCCGCCACGGTGAGAAGCGAAGCTCCGTCGGCACCGATGCTGATCAGGTTGAAGCGCGCCGTCACGGCCCCTGGATGGCGGAAATTCCAGGCAGCGAGGACGACGTACGCGGCCGCCACGGGGGCCAGTGCGATGAGCCATCCCCGTGCCGCCCGAGGCCCGGGCAAGCACTCCGCGATGGTGAGCGCAACCACCAACAACACGACCTCGACGCGGCCGGTGCTATACGCGAACACGGCCACGGCGAGCAGGCCGCCCGCCGCCACGTACCAGCCCAGGCGTCCACCGTCCTGTGCGATCGAGAGGCACCAGAGCGCTGCCGAGACCACGGCGATCATCGAGATGACCTCGAAGCCGGCCCGGCTCTCCACCGTCAGCCACGGGGTCAGGACGCAGAGCGCCAGAGCCAGCACAGTGATCGGCAGCGAGCGGCTGCGACGCCACGCGATCAGTGTCAGGAAGAGGCAGGTGAGCAGGCCGAAGAGTGCGGCGGGGAGCCGCTCGGTGGTGACGGTGAGGGGCAGCACCCGGAGCAGCGCGCTGAGCGTGTAGATGTAGACGGGGTTCTTGTACTCCCCGAAGGCGGTGAAGTAGAGCGGCAGGTGGGCCCCGTGCTCGTCGACGCCGTGAGTGCTGATCGCCCAGGCGTTGTAGCCGACCGAGGTCTCGTCGACGTACGCGCCCAGCGGCGCGCTGGCCAGGCCGCTCAGGTTGCGCACCACGAGCAGCAGCGCGACGGCGGCGAGGAGCGGGCCCCACAGGCGGCGCCGCCCGGTCATGAGCTGAAGGCGAAGCGTCCGAGGTGCAGCCACGGCGCCAGGGTGGCGCCAAAGTATCCACGAGTGGAGAGCTGATCGGAGCCGATCGAGCGCACGTCGGAGAGTGCGTCGACGATGCTCTGGGTGAAGCGGAGGTCGCGCACCGGACGCACGACATGGCCCTGCTCGATGAGGAAGGTGCCATCGCGAGTCATGCCGGTGATGATGGTCTTGAGGGCATGCACCGGGCGCACGTACCAGAACCGCGTGACCAGCAGGCCCCGCCGGCACGCAGCGATCATCGAGTCCATGTCCGCATCGCCGCCGGCCAGGGAGAGGTAGCGGGGAAACGGTCCGTCGCCGTTGGGCTGCGGAAGAGAGTGCCCGGTGGTCTGGACACCGGCGCGTGCCGCGGTCACCGAGTCGTGCACCACCCCGGTGCACACACCGCGGTCGATGATGCTGACCGGCTTGGTGGTCGCCCCCTCCCCGTCGAACGGCAGGGGCGCCGTCTCCGGGCGGCGCACATCATCGGCGAGAGTCACCGTCTCGCTCATCAGCCGTTCGCCGAAGCGCATGAAGCTGCGGTGCTCGAGAACGGCCAGCCCGCCCAGCCCGACGAGGCCCAGGTACTGCAGCATCTCGCCCACCGCATAGGGCGACAGCACCACCTCGTACACCCCCGGTTCGGTGACGCCGGCTCCCTGGTTGCGTGCGCAGCGGTCGGTCACCTCGGCGGTCAGAGCGGCGGCGTCGATGCTCGACGCGTCAGCCGAGTGGCGCGCGCCGTACGCCGAGCCGTCAGCGCCGCGGCACACCGCGATCAGCTCGGCGACGCTGTGACGGGCGGCTCGTCGCAGGCCGGTGGTGCTCACCATCGCCACGGCAGTGACTGCCGTCTCGTATGTGCCAAAAGCCTTCTGTCCCAAGGAGCTCGCCGCTGCGCAGACGCCGGCCACCGCATCGGCGCGCCCTTCGGGGGTGATCGCCTCGGTCACCTCGCTGTACCCGTGCTCGGTGTCCGCGCCGCCGTCGGGAGGGATGGGGTGCACCGGCTCACCCTGCGGCGAATGGACGCGGATCGCCTCGGCGCTGCGCGCCAGGGCTGCCTCGGCTTGGTCACCCGCGACCTGCATCTCGGCCACACCGGAGCGGCCATCGCGAACCACGCGGAGGCGCAGGCGCAGGGCACGATCGGCGACGTTCTGGTGGATGCCAGAGTTTGCGAACCGGGTCAGCGCCGTCGCCGATTCCGTGACGGTGACCTCGGCCTCGGTCCCCGCCGGCGCCCTGTCAATGATGCGATCGGCGATGGACAGGAGCTGCTCGCGCGTGCGCAGCTCGCTGCTCACGCCGGGCGCACCGCGACGTCGCGGAAGCGGCACGGGGCTGCGCCGTGACCCACGTGCATGAGCTGACCGGGCTCGCCCTTGCCGCAGTTGATGACCCCGTACATGCGCCACTCGGACGACCCCGCGACCGCGTCACAGGAATTCCAGAACTGAGGCGTGCTGCCGCTGTAGAGCGGGTTGCGGATCAGTCGCGCGCGGCGGCCGTCACGGATCTCCCAGCCCATCTGGGTGCCGAACTGGAAGTTGAGGCGGCGGTCGTCGATGCTCCAGGAGCGGTTGGTCTGCAGGTACACGCCGTGCTCGGTGGTGGCGATCATCTCCTCGAGGCTGGATGTACCCGGCTCCAGGTTGATGTTGGTCATGCGGATCAGCGGCAGCCGGTTCCAGCTCTCCGCGCGCACCGTGCCGCCGCTGAGCGCATCGAACCCGGCCGCGGTCTCGCGTGACGTGAGGTACCCGGTGAAGAGCCCCTGGTCGATGAGCACGGTGCGCTGCGCGGCGACGCCCTCGTCGTCATAGCCGAAGGTGCCCAGGCCGCGGGGGCTGGTGGCGTCGGCGCTGATGGTGACCGCCTCACTGCCGTAGCGGAACTTCCCCAGCATGTCGGGCATGAGGAAGGACGTGCCGGCAAACGCCGCCTCGAAGCCGAGCACACGGTCGAGCTCGGTGGGGTGCCCGCAGGACTCGTGCACCTGCAGCGCCGCCTGCGTGGCGTCGAGGATCAGAGTCATGGTGCCCGCGGGGCAGAGGTCGGCGCTGAGCAGGGCGACGGCCTCCTCGGCGATGCGGCGACCGTTGCCGGGCAGGTCCATCTCCTCCACCGCCTCCCAGCCGGCGGTGAGCTGCTGGCGTCCGAAGCTGTTGGGAAAGCTGCGCGACTGGACCTCGCCCTCGCTGGTCGCGGTGGCGTCGAGACCGCCACCCGTCTCGATGATCGTCTGGGTGATCCGCGAGCCCTCGCTGCTGGCGAAGAGCTGCTGATGGCGGACCGCTCCCAGTGAGCCGTGGCGGGTGGTGACACCGGGCACATCCATGGCCGCGTCGGCGCTGAGGAGGAGCTCGATCTTGCGATCCAGCGAGACGCTGAAGGGGTCGACGCGGACCGGGGTGGTGTAGGTGGCCGTCACCACCGGGGCTGGAGCGAGCCGGACTGTGGCGACGGCGGTGCGGGCCGATGCCCGTGCGATCCGAACCGCCAGCCGGGCGGCTCCCTCCAGGCCCTCGGAGTCGGTGCGCTGGGTGCCGCAGAAGCCCCAGGCGCCGTCGACCAGCACCCGGACGCCGACGCCGGCATCCTCGAATTCGGTGACATTGTTGACGCGGCCGTTCTTGACCAGGACCGACTGGCTGGTGCGTTCCACCACCCGGCAATCGGCGTACGCCGCTCCCGCGGCATGGGCGGCGTCGAGCGCGCGCTCGGCGATGTCACGCACCGGGCGCCCTCACACTTCCATCCCGCCCCTGGCTCGCCACAGGCCCTCTAGGCGGTGACGGGCTCGGCCCCGTTGTGGTCCTCGGTGCCCAGGTCACCGACGATGGCTGTGCGCAGCTCCTCGGTGGACTGCTCCGCGACCTTCTGCGCCAGCGATCCCTGGAGCTTGCCGGCGAAATGGCAGGCGGCGAGATGGCCGTTGCCGTAATCGATGAGGTCGGGGCGGACCTCCGAGCAGATCGGCTCGGCGATGGGACAGCGGGTGTGGAAACGGCAGGCGTTGGGCGGGTTGATCGGTGAGGGGATCTCGCCCTTGAGGATGATCGGCTTGCGCTCGCGTTCCACCACCGGATCGGGGACCGGGATGGACTGCAGCAGGGCGGTTGTGTAGGGGTGCAGCGGGTTGTCGTACAGCTCCACGCTGTCGGCCACCTCCACGATGACCCCCAGGTACATGACCGCCACGCGGTCACTGAGATGGCGCACCACCGAGAGGTCGTGCGCGATGAACAGGTAGGTCAGGTTGAAGTCGTCCTGGAGCTGCTCGAGCAGGTTGATGATCTGCGCCTGGATGGACACGTCGAGCGCGGAGATCGGCTCGTCGGCCACGATGAAGCTGGGCTGGAGGATCAGCGAGCGAGCGATGCCGATGCGCTGGCGCTGGCCGCCGCTGAACTCATGCGGATAGCGGTTGTTGAAGTTGGGGTTGAGGCCACAGATGCGCATGATCTCCTGGACCTTGGCGTCGCGCTCCTTTCCCTTCTTCAACTTCTTGAAGTTGGCCAGCGGCTCACCGATGATGTTGCCGACGGTCATGCGCGGATTGAGGGATCCATAGGGATCCTGGAAGATCATCTGGACGTGCTGGCGCATCTGGCGCAGCTTCTCGCCGTGGAGGGCGGCGAGGTCCTGGCCCTCGAAGAAGATGCTGCCCGCGCTCACCGGCTGCAGTTGGGTGACCACCCGGCCCAGCGTCGACTTGCCACAGCCCGACTCTCCGACCAGGCCCAGCGTCTCGCCCTGGTGGACGTCGAGGGTGACCCCGTCGACAGCGCGTACCGTCTGTCGCCCGCTCGGATACGTCTTGTAGACGTCGCGAATCGCGACGAGCGCGTCCGCCTCCCCGCTCCATGCGGCCGATGGCGGGGCTTCCGGAGCCTCAGATGGCTGCTGCATCCGCTTTCTCTTGGTCGAGCGCCCGCGGAGCATCTCGGAGGTCGGAGTCGGGATCGGCGACGTTGTCCATCTGCACCCAGCACCGCGACTCGTGGGCCGGTCCCACTGTGAGGAGCTCGGGTTCCTCGGTGACGCAGCGATCCACCTTGAAACGGCAGCGCGGGTGGAACTTGCACCCGGGAGGCAGGTTGGTGAGATCGGGAGGCAGCCCGGTGATGGTCAGCAGCTTGCCGCCCAGCTTCTCGTCGATGCGGGGGATGGAGCGCAGCAGAGACCAGGTGTAGGGATGCTGGGGTGAGGCGAAGATGGCGTCGGTGGGGCCCTGCTCCACCACCCGGCCGGCGTACATCACCACCACCCAGGTGCACAGGCTGGCGACCACCGCCATGTTGTGGGTGATCAGCACGATCGCGGTGCCGAGCTCGCGGTTGAGGTCGCGCAGCTGCTCGAGGATCTGCGCCTGGACGGTGACGTCCAGGGCGGTGGTGGGCTCGTCGGCGATGAGCAGGCCGGGCTCGTTGGACAGGCCCATGGCGATCATGACCCGCTGGCGCATGCCGCCCGAGAACTGATGAGGAAACTCCTTGGCACGTCGCTCCGGATCGGGGATGCGCACGCGGCGGAGCAGCACCGGCACCCGGCTCTTGGCCTCGTCCTTGGTGAATCGATGGTGCGCCTTCATCGCCTCTTCGATCTGATAGCCCACCTTGAGCACCGGGTTGAGCGACGACATGGGGTCCTGGAAGATCATGGCCACGTTGTTGCCGCGGAATTCGCGCAGCTCGTCGTCGTTCATGGCGAGCACGTCACGGCCGTCGAAGGTGATGCTCCCCTCGACGATCTTTCCCGGTTCGGGGACGAGGCGGAGGATCGAGAGAGCCGTTATCGACTTGCCCGAGCCGGACTCACCGACGATGCCGACGGTCTCGCCGCGATTGACCCGGAAATCGATGCCGTCAACCGCGCGGACTCTGCCGCCGCGCACGAAGAACTGGGTCTTGAGGCCCTTGACCTCCAGGAGAGCCGCCACTACTTCCTCTGCCTCGGGTCCAGCGCGTCGCGGAGGCCGTCGCCGATGAAGTTGATGGCCATCAGCGTGATCAGCAGAGCCAGGGCCGGGACCATGATGGTGTGGTAGGCGAGGAAGCGGTCCCCCAGGCCAGACGAGACCATGGCCCCCCACGAGGGGTCGGGGTTGGGCAGGCCGAAGCCCAGGTAGCTGAGGAAGGCCTCGAAGAGGATCGCCTGGGGGATCAGGAAGGTGGCCTGCACGATGATCGGCCCAAGGGCATTGGGCAGCACATGCCGCGTCATGATCTTGACGTTCTTCGTTCCGGTGGCACGCGCGGCCTCGACGAACTCGCGTTCGCGTAATGCCAGGGTCTGGCCGCGCACCAACCTGGCCATGTCCATCCAGCTGGTCACGCTGAGCGCCACGATGACGTTGATGATGCTCGGCCGGTTGGTGATGAACAGGATCAGGAAGGCGATGAGCAGGTTGGGGATGCCGTAGCCGATGTACGTGATTCCGCTGATCACCGTGTCCACCCAGCCGCGGAAGAAGCCGGCGAGCAGCCCGGCGGCAATGCCCACCACCGAGGTTGTCACCGCAGTGAGCAAGCCGACCTCGAGGGCCACCTGCGCGCCGCGCATGAGGAAGCTCAATTCGTCGCGGCCACTGGCATCGAGGCCGAAGGGGTGGGCCCAGCTGAAGTTCTCGGTGATGTCACCAAGCCCCTGCTGGAACAGGGAGTACGGCGTCCAGAAGATGCTCACGATGGCGATGAGGGCGATGAGGCCGAACACCACGATCCCAGCCATCGACAGCTTGTTGCGCCGGAATCGGCGCCAAGCGTCCTGCCACAGGCTGACCTGCTCGGGCGCGACCGAGTAGTCGACCTCCTCGGGTGTCCCCGGCGGGGCGACCGGCGCCCCCACGTTCAGGCCGGGGGTAATTGTGGTCATGCGTAACGAATCCTCGGATCGAGCACCGGGTAGATGATATCGACCCCGAGATTGGCGAGGCCGACCAGGATCGCGTAGAAGGTGTATAGGCCCACCACGATGCCGTAGTCACGGTTGAGGATGGAGTTGACGAACTCCTTGCCCAACCCCGGGACCCCGAAGATGGTCTCGATGACCACCGAGCCGGTGATGATCCCCGTCACCAGGGGCCCGCCGATGGTCACCACGGGGATCAGGGCGTTGCGCAGAGCGTGCCTGATGATCACCACGCGGGAGCTGAGCCCCTTGGCCCAGGCCGTGCGCACGTAGTCCTGGCGGATGACGTCGAGCATGCTGGCCCGCACCAGCCGGGCCACGATTGCGGCGTACGGGAGCCCCAGGGCGATGGCGGGAATTGGTATCTGCTCAGGACTGCCCCAGCCGATGCTGCTGGCCCAGCCGGGGAGGACGATGGCGCTGAGGATGATCAGGAACGTGGCGAGCACGAAGCTCGGCACGCTGTAGCCGAAGACCACGAAGCTCGACAGCGAGTAGTCCACCCAGGTGTTCTGCCGCATCGCCGCAGTTATGCCGACGACCAGGCCCACCAGGATGGTCACGACGATGGCGAAAAAGCCGAGGGTGAGGCTGTTACCCGCTTCGCGGAGCAGCAGCGGCATCACCTGCGTGCCTTGGTTGACGTACGAGTAGCCCAGGTTGCCGTGGAGCAGGTTCCACATGAAGGTCCGGTACTGGACGAGGAGGGGGTCGTTGAGGCCGTACCGGATCGCCTCGGCTTTGCAGCCGGCGGGATTTTTCTCGCAAGTGAAGGGGTTCCCGGCCAGGGAGTGCACCAGGATGAAGGTCACCGACGAGACGACGAAAGCCGTGCCCAGCACAAGCAGGAGCCGCTTGGCCGCGTAGATGGCTGTGCCTCTGCTCATGAGACCTCTGGCCGCTGAAAAGGGAGAGGGATGGGTCGGGGAGCCCGCCGCTGTGGCGGGCTCCCCGGATGATACTCGGCCGATTCCCCGCTTTTGGGAACTCCGTTTTCCCCGGTCCTAGTGGGCCAGGATGCTGATGCTTGTCCAGGAGTTGTCGTAGAGCGCGTTGCCCCCGCCGCCCTGGACGTACGGCTTGATGAAGTATTGGTTGGCCCCGTATTCGAGGTTGGCGCCGGCGTAGTCAGCGATCAGCTGCTTGACGGCGGTCTTGTAGTCCGTGATCGCCTGGCTGCCGGTCTCACTCTCCGCCTTCTTCACGGCTGTGTCGACCCTCTGGTCGCAGATGCCGTCGTTGTTGCCCAGCCCGATCGCTGCCTGGGAGCAGATGAAGACGTTGTCGAACCAGTCCTGTGGGTTGTCGTAGTCGGCACCCCAGCTGTCACGGAAGAGGATGTACTTCTTGTCCTGGCGGGCGGTCAGGAACGTTGGGAAGTCCGTGCTCTGAGTGTCGACATGGACGCCGAGGTTCGTCTGCCACTGCGATTGGAGGTTGCCGGCGATCGCGGAGTTGGAGACGGCGGTGTTGAACCAGTACACGAGTCCGACGCGCTTTGTGCCGCTCGGGTCCCATGTCTGGAGGTCGGCCTTTGCCTTGGTCGCGTTGAAGACGGCGCCGGGGTCAGTGTTGGGGCCGAGGTAGCCCTGCAGACCCTTGGGGAGCACGCCGCCTGTCGCCGGCTTGCAGACGATGCCGCCCGGACCGCATGCCACGTTGACCAGCTGGGTGCGGTCGATGGACTCAGAGAAGGCGCGCCGACCCGCCAGCGCGATGGGGTCGTCGATGTTGCCCGCCGCGGGTGCAAACGGTCCCGTGGTGAAGTTGAAGCCGACCCAGGTGCTGCGGCCGCCCGGGATGTTGACGAACTGGCTCTTCAGATTGGGGTTGGCCTGGAAGTTCCGGACCGCGTCGAGTGGCGGGTAGGTGTCGGCCGTACCGATGGTGTCGAAGCCGCCGGCCTGATACTTGGTCACCTGGCTGCCCTGATCGGCGAGGACCGTGGCCTCGACGTCGGTCAGGTGCCCGGTGCTGCCTCCCCACCAATTGGGGACGTTGCTGAAAGACAGGTGGTCCTTGGGCACGTACGTGGTCAACTTGAAGGGGCCGGTGCCGATCGCGGTGGCGGCAGTGGTCCACCAGGTCTTGTCGGTGTCGCTGGGGATGACCTTCTGGTCAACAACGTCCGCGGTCCAGAGCGCGACCTCGGTAAGCCAGTACCCGGCCGGCTGGGAGAGCTTCGCCACGACCGTGTACGGGTCGGAAGCGCTCAGACCGGACAGGGTGGTCGCGGTGGGAGTGCCTTTGGCCGGAGCGACCGCGCTGTACCCTGCGACCGGCGCGAAGACGACGCCGTACGAGTCGTTGAGGCGTGCGGCGCGGTTCCAGCTGTAGAGAACGTCAGCTGAGGTGACCGGGTCACCGTTGGAGAACTTGACGTCCTTGCGCATGTGGAACGTATAGGTGAGCCCGTCCGAGGAGATGTCCGGCATGCTCGTGGCGATGTCGGGGATCTCCTTGAGCGTGTCGTCGAAGCGATACAAGCCTCCGAACACATTTTGAACGAACGCGATGTCGACAGCCGTCGAAACGTGACCGGGGTCGAGCGTCTTGATGTCGTCAATGATTGGGAAGCGAAACTGCTGGGTGGCTGCCAGCGCCGCGCCGCCCGAACTGCTGGTGCCACCCCCGCTCCCGCAGGCGGTGGCAACAAGCGCGGGCACGACCAGCGCAAAGGCTATCCGACGGTGTTTCATCCACATCTCCCGGCGGGCTTTCCGACCCGCACCAAATCTGTGCCGCCCACAGCGGGGGCTAGGGGCGGCATTGTGACACTCCGCCGCTAAGCCCGCCATCCCCCGTTGGAATGATTTCTGTGGGCCGGCGCAGAGGGCGCCCGTATACTCAGCCCTCGCCTCATGTTCCGCTTTCCCAGGCGCAGGTCGACATCGCGCCGTCTCAACCGGCGGATCTTGGTCGCCATGCTCGCGGTGGCCCTCCTCCCGCTGGCCGCCCTGACGGCGTTGGTGGGTGCCGACCTGTCCGCCGTCAACCAGTCGACGGTCGATGCCGCCCACCAGACCATCGTCGCCGACGCCGCCCAGAGGGAGAGCAGTGCCGCCGGCGCCGGAGCCGCCACCGTCGAGGCCCGCGTCGACGGTCTGGGAGGGGAGCTGGCTCAACTCGCCGGCATGGTCGACGGGCTGCTGCGCACCAGCACGCCGGTCACGCAGCCGGTGCAGCTCATCGCCGGCGGCAGCCACCTGCTCGAGACCGGCGCTCCGGCGGCGACCCTCATCGGCTCGCAGAGCCGGCTCCTGGCGGGCGACAGCCAGGTCGCCGATTCGCTGGGCCAGAACCGAGCCCAGATCGCCGCGGCGCTCGCGGCTGTGCTCAAGCGCCACCCCGAGCTGAGCGCTGTCTGGCTGTACAACAGGGCCGACGCCACGGTCACCGAGGTGCCCGTCACCGACCAGGCCACCCTGGCCGGGCTGGTGGCCAACCAGCGCATCGACCCCGTTCACCTCCTCGATCGCCAGCTCCAGGCCGCGCTGGGCGCGGCACAGCAGAGCGGGTCAGCCGGATCCGCGGGGGGCTTGGCACAGAATCCCAAGAGCCCGGCAGGCCCGGCCTGGAGCGACATCGACACCGCGGCCTTCGGCCCGGGCACGTCCGTCACTGTCTGGACGGGGCTGCCCACGGCCAACTACTTCATCGGTGCCGAGCTGCCCGGCACCGCCATCGCCGCCCTGCTTGCCGAGCCTGTGTCCACCCTCCCGGACGCCTACCAGGTCCTGCTCAGCCCCAGCGGGCGCTGGCTCAGCGCCGGGGTCACCGCCAGCAGCGACCTCCGCCTGCCCAACGGGTTCGAGGGGACGCCGGCGCGAGTTCCCAGCATCTCGTCCCAAGTCCTCCTGGTGCAGCAGCCCCAGGTGATCAAGGCATCCCTGCACGGGGTGGACAAGGACCTCTTCACCGCGCCCGTCGAGGGCCCGCACTGGACGTTCGCCAGCGTCGTCCCCGACAGTGAGCTGGCCCCCTCGGCCGCCTCTCTCGGCGACGGCATCCGCAGCGGGGTGCGCCGCATCCTCCTGCTCCAGGTGCTCCCCCTCGCGGTGGTGCTCGGGATCATCGCCGTGCTCCTGTCCGCCCTCTTCTCGCGCCGGCTGGTGGGACCGGTGCGCGCGCTCACCGCCTCGGCGGAGCGCCTCGCCCGGGGACACACCGAGGAGCCGGTCCCGCACCAGGGCGAGGATGAGGTGGGCCTGCTCAGCGAGGCGCTGGAGCGAATGCGCCGCGAGATCAACACCTCTCGCGAAGCGCTGCTGTCGGCGGCCCATGAGCTGGAGGGGCGGGTCGCCGAGCGCACCGAGGAGCTGCGCGACCGCAACGAGGAGCTGGTCGCGCTCAACGCCCTCGCCGCCACCCTGACCCGCTCCCTCGATCCCGGGGAGCTGCTCGGCGGTGCCGTCGAGGCGATGCGAGTGATCGTGCCGGTGAGCGCCGCCGCCGGGTACACGGTGGTCGAGGGCGTCCCCGAGCTGGTCGCCCATCACCCCAACCACCTCGGCGACGCCGCTGCGCAGATGTCGGCGGGCGTGGCCGCGGCGCTGGAGAGCGGCGCACTCTCGCTGCGATCCTCGGCCGCGGGGCGGGTGGTGGCCCTGCCGGTCGCGGCCGGCGGGACAGCGCTCGGCGCCATTGCCGCACTGGTGCCGCTGTCGGTCCCATTGCCCGAGCGCATCCGCATCCTGCTCGGCGCCGTCGCCGACCAGGTCGGCCTGGCCCTGCGCACCGCCGAGTTCGCCGCCGAGGGACGGGAGCTGGCCGTTCTCGAGGAGCGGACCAGGCTGGCGCGCGAGATCCACGACACGCTCGCCCAGCAGCTCACCGGGATCGTCCTCCAGCTGGAGGCGGCCGAGGCGATGCAGACCCGCGCCCAGAGCGAGCGCTCCCGCGACCTCATCGTGGCCGCCCGCGAGCAGGCTCGCCTGGCGCTGGCGGAGGCGCGACGAAGCGTGTGGAACCTGCGGCCCATGCCGCTCGAGGCGGCCGGGCTGACCGCCGCGGTGGCGCTCGAGGCGGAGCGGTTCGGAGCCCGCAGCGGGATCGCCGTGACGGTTCGCACCGACCATCTCCCGCGCCATCTTGCCCTCAGCCCGCAGTCGGAGGTGGCGCTCTTCCGCATCCTCCAGGAGGCGCTCACCAACGTCGAACACCACAGCCATGCGCAGCGCGTCGAGGTGGATCTTCGCGTGGTGGGCGGGGAGCTGCTGCTCATCGTCAGTGACGACGGGTCAGGCTTCGACACCGACCTCGGCGAGCTGGCCGCCTCCAGCCCGGGCAGCTTCGGGCTGGTGGGCATGCGCGAGCGAGCCCGCCTGATCGGCGCGGAGCTCGAGGTCACCAGCGAGCGCACCGTGGGCACGAGGATCTCGGTGCGCGTCCCGCTCGAGCATCAGGACGCGGCGGCAAGCGCGTGATCCGTGTGCTCGTCGCCGATGACCACCCGGTGGTGCGCCAGGGCCTATGCACCATGCTCGAGCTCGAGGACGACATCGTCGTGGTGGCCCGGGCGGCCGACGGTGAGGAGGCGGTGATGATGGCCCGCCGCGAGCGTCCCGACATCACCCTCATGGACGTGCAGATGCCCGTTCTCGACGGCATCGAGGCGCTGCGCCGGATCCGCGCCGAGGACCCGGAGGCGCGGGTCATCGTCCTCACCACGTACCGCAACGAGGACTACATCTTCCCGTCCCTGCGCGCCGGCGCCCGCGGCTACCTGCTCAAGGACGCCTCTCGCGAGGAGCTGGCAGGCGCAATTCGCGCGGTGGCCGCGGGGGAGTCGCTGCTCGATCCCGACATGGTCGATGCCGCCCGCGACGACGGCGGCCTCACCGCCAGGGAGCTCGAGGTGCTGACCCTGATGGCGGACGGACACAACAACGCGCAGATCGCCGCCACCCTCTTCGTCAGCGAGAACACAGTCAAGACGCACGCCAGCAGGATCTTCGACAAGCTGGGCTGCCGCGACCGCGCCGCCGCCGTGCTCCACGCCTGGAAGCGGCACCTGATCTGACCGCCCCTAGACTTCGGGCGGCGATGACAGAGATCGGTGTCGGTCTGATCGGGCTGGGCACGGTGGGCTCGGCGGTGGCACGACGCCTGGTCGAGGACTGGGAGCTGCTCTCCCACCGCGCCGGGGCCACCCCCGTGCTGCGCCGCGTCGCCGTCCGCAATCCCACCCGCGCTCGCGATGTAGCCCTGCCCGGGGTGCAGCTCGACTCCGACCCCGGGGCTCTCGTCGACGACCCGGCGGTGGCAATCGTCGTCGAGGTCATGGGCGGTGTCGACCTCGCCAGCGCCCTCATCGAACGCGCCCTGCGAGCGGGCAAGCCGGTGGTCACGGCCAACAAGGCGGCGCTGGCGGCCAACGGGCTCGAGCTGGCGGCGCTGGCCGCCGAGCGAGGCGTGTCCCTGCGCTACGAGGCGGCGGTCGGGGCCGGGCTGCCGGTGGTGGCCCTGCTCCGCGACAGCCTGCGCGGCGACCGCATCAGCGACCTGGAGATGGTCATCAACGGCACCACCAACGTCATCCTCACCCGCATGGAGAGGGACGGGGTGTCGCTCGAGGTCGCCGTGGGCGAGGCCCAGGAGCGGGGCTTCGCCGAGGCCGACCCCTCCGCCGACGTCGACGGGCACGATGCCGCCGCCAAGCTGGTGCTGCTCAGCAGACTGGCGTTCGACGCCCCCCTGACAGTGGACGACGTGCACCGGGTGGGCATCCGCCAGGTCGCAGCGGAGGACATCGCCGGCGCCGCGCTCTTCGGCGGCAGCGTCAAGCTGGTGGCCGCCGCCCGGCGCAGCGGCGAGGTGGTGACGCTCTGGGTCTGCCCGACGGTGGTCCGGGCGGGCCACCCGCTCCACGGCGTCGACGACGCCGACAACGCGGTGGTGATCAGCTCCGACCTGGCCGGGCAACTCCGACTCAGCGGGCTGGGCGCGGGGGGGAACAGCACCGCCAGCGCGGTGGTGTCCGACGTCGTCGCCACGGTGCGCGCCCCCTCTGAGCCGCCGCCGCTCCCCAGCGCCGCGCTCTCGGCCGGGGATGGCGCCGATGTGGAGCGTGGCGGCTTCCTCCGGGTCCGCCTCCGCCCCGTCGCCGAGGCGCCCGAGCTGGTGCTCCAAGCGCTCGAGGACCGGGGCATCCCGGTGCGGGACTCGACTCTGCTGAGCGGGCCGGATGGCGAGACTCAGATGGTCCTCCTCACCGGTTCGGTGGCCCGCGCCATGCTCGAGCGGGCCACCGAGACGCTCGACTCCCTGGCCGTGGTGGCCGAGGTGGCCGCGGTGCTGGACTGGGCGGAGGTGCCCTGATGGCCATTCGCCAGGGTGTCATCGCCCGCTACGGCGATCGCCTGCCGATCACCCCGGCAACCCCGCGGATCACCCTGTTCGAGGGGGAGACGCCGTGCGTTCCCGCGCCGCGCCTGTGCGAGCAGCTCGGCCTGGGATCGCTGCACCTCAAGGTGGAGGGGCTCAACCCCACCGGCTCCTTCAAGGACCGGGGCATGGTGGTGGCCGTGGCGCGCGCCCTGGAGGCGGGGAGCAGGGCGCTGGTGTGCGCCAGCACCGGCAACACCTCCGCGTCGGCGGCCGCGTACGGCGCCCGCTTCGGCCTGCGCACCATGGTGGTGATCCCCACAGGGCGCATCGCCACCGGCAAGCTGGTGCAGGCGCAGGTCCACGGCGCACAGGTTCTGGCCATCAGTGGCAACTTCGATCAGGCCCTGGCGGCGGTGCGCCAGCTGGCGGCCGAGCAGCCGGTGACGCTGGTCAACTCCGTCAACCCGCATCGCATCGAGGGCCAGAAGACGGCGGCCTTCGAGATCGTCGACGAGCTCGGCGACGCCCCCGATGTGCTCGCCATCCCGGTCGGCAACGCGGGCAACATCACCGCCTACTGGCGCGGCTTTCGCGAGTACTTCGCGGAGCGGCTCTGCACCCGGCTGCCGCGCATGCTCGGCGGCCAGGCGGCCGGCGCAGCGCCGCTGGTGCTGGGCCGGCCCGTGGCTGAGCCGGAGACTGTGGCCACCGCCATTCGCATCGGCAACCCGGCGTCGTGGCAGGGGGCGATCGATGCCCGCGACCAGTCGGAGGGCGCCATCAGGGCGGTGGAGGACAGCGACATCCTCGCCGCCCAGCGCGACCTGGCGACTCTCGAGGGGGTGTTCTGCGAACCGGCCTCGGCCGCCTCCTTGGCGGTGCTGCGCGCCGCGGTGGCGGACGGCACGGTGGCACCGGGCGCCACGGTGGTCTGCGTGCTCACCGGCAACGGCCTCAAGGACGCGGACGTCGCCGCGCGGGGACTGCGTGCCCCCACGCCTGTCGACGGCGACGCCGCGTCGCTGGCCGCGGCGCTGGGGCTGCGATGAGGGCGACCGTCCGGGTCCCGGCCAGCGTGGCCAACCTGGGGCCCGGCTTCGACATGCTGGCCCTGGCCCTGCAGCTGCAGAACGAGGTCACCGCGGACAGCACCGATGACGGGGCCGTGACCCTCGACCTCGGCACCGACGATGCCGACGACGACCTCCGTGACCCCGCCCACAACCTGGTGGCACGGGCCTACCTGGAGAGCTGCGCGCGCCTCCACATTCCCGAGCACGACCGCGGCGTGCGCTTGCAGTGCGTCAACGCCATCCCGGTCGCCCGCGGGCTGGGATCGAGCGCGGCGGCGACGCTCAGCGGCGTGCTGGTGGCGGTGGCGCTGCACCGGGCTCCCTGGGACGAGGAGCTCATCCTCGAGAATGCAGCCGGCTTCGAGGGCCACACCGACAACCTCGCCGCCTCGTTGTTCGGCGGCCTGGTCATCTGCGCACCGGGCGCGTCGGTCCGGCGCATCGACGTCCCCGACGAGCTCCACGCCATCGTGTTCGCGCCCGAGCAGAGGTTGACGACGCGCCAGGCCCGCGAGGCGGTCGCTCAGCAGTTCTCGCGCGAGGACGCTGTGTTCAACGCATCGCGCTGCGCGCTGCTCGTCCGCGCGCTGCTGCTCCGCGACTACGCGGCACTGCGCGACGCCATGGAGGATCGCTGGCACCAGTCGCAGCGTGCCGCCCTGTTTCCGGCCCTGACGGCGCTGATCGAGGCGGCCTACGGCGGAGGCGCCGACGGTGCCTGCCTGGCCGGCGCCGGTCCCTCCGTCCTGGCGCTCACCGCGCGCGATCCGACGCCGGTCGAGAACGCGCTGCTGGCTGCGGCCGACTCACTCGGCGTGCCCGGCTCGGTGCTGCGCCTGCGGCCGCGCAACTTCGGGGCGCGGGTGGAGGTGCGCGCGTGAGCGTGGTGGTGCAGAAGTACGGGGGCAGCAGTCTGGCCGGCATCGACCGCCTCCGCGCCGTCGCCGAGCGGGTGGCCCGGACACGGAGTGACAGCGACCGCGTCGTCGTCGTGGTCAGCGCCATGGGCGATACCACCGACCGGCTCACAGCGCTCGCCCACCAGCTCGACGACGACCCCCCCTCGCGCGAGATGGACATGCTGCTGAGCACGGGCGAGACGGTGACCGCCCCGCTGCTGGCGATGGCGCTCAACGCCCTTGGCGTCGCAGCCGTGTCCCTGACGGGCATGCAGGCGGGCATCAGGACCAGTGGCACGCACCGCAGCGCACGCATCGTCGACATCGTCCCCGAGCGTGTCATCGAGCAGCTCGCGGCCGGGCGGGTGGTCATCGTCGCCGGGTTCCAGGGAGTGTCGGAGCAGCTCGACGTCACCACACTGGGCCGGGGCGGCTCCGACACCACCGCGGTGGCTCTGGCGGTGGCGCTCCACGCGCACCAGTGCGAGATCTACACCGATGTCTCCGGCATCCACAGCGCCGACCCCCGGATGGTGGCTGACGCCCGACCGGTCGCGGTGATCGGCTACGACGAGATGCTCGAGCTGGCCGCGGCGGGAGCCACGGTCATGCATCCGCGAGCTGTCGAGATCGGCGAGGCATACTCCATGCCGATCCGGGTCAGTTCGGCCTTCGTCGACTCACCCGGCACGCTGATCACGAGGCAGCAGGTGATGGAAGACCGCCCCAAGGTGCGTGGCATCGCTCACGACACCGACGTCGCCAAGGTGACCCTGCTCGGCGTGCCCGACCGCCCCGGAATCGCCGCGGGCGTGTTCGGACCTCTCGGGGAGTCACACATCAACGTCGACATCATCGTGCAGAACGTCAGCCACTCCGGGCACACCGATCTCTCCTTCACCCTCGCCGAGTCCGACCTGGTGCGGGCGCGTCCGGTCCTGGAGCGGGTGGTCGGCGGGGTCGGGGCCGAGGGCTACGACGCCGACCGCGACATCGCCAAGGTGACCGTGGTGGGCTCGGGAATTCTCGGCACCCCGGGCATCGTCGCGCGCATCTTCGAAACCCTGGCCCGCGAGTTGATCAACATCCGCATGATCAGCACCGGCGAGATCCGCGTCACCTGCATCATCGACCGGGATCGAGTCGAGGACGCGGTCCGGGCCCTGCATCGAGCCTTCGAGCTCGACCTCCTGTGATCGCACCGCCATGAGCCTGTCGGTGGGCATCGTCGGCCTGCCCAACGCGGGCAAGTCGACCCTCTTCAACGCGCTCACCACAGCAGGGGCGACGGTCGGCAACTACCCGTTCACCACCATCGAGCCCAACACCGGCGTGGTGGCGGTCCCCGACCGGCGCCTGCAACGGCTGGCGGAGCTGTTCCAGCCCCCCAAGGTGATCCCCGCGTCGGTCACGTTCACCGATATCGCAGGCCTGGTGCGCGGAGCCAGCCGGGGAGAGGGACTGGGCAACAAGTTTCTGGGACACATTCGCGAGTGCGATGCCATCGCGCTGGTGGTGCGCGATTTCGAGGACTCCGACATCACCCACGTCGAGGGGAGCGTCGACCCCGTCCGCGACCTCGAGGTGGTTGAGCTGGAGCTGCAGCTCGCCGATCTCGAGACGGTGAGCAAGCGTCTCGAGAAGGTCGAGAAGACGGTACGCCTGCAGAAGGAGAAGGAGAAGGCCGTGGAGGCCATGGCCGTCATGGAGCGGGTGCGCGACCATCTCGACGGGGGAGCGTCGGTGCGCACCATGGCTCTCAGCACGGCGGAGCGCGCCATCCTGCACGACCTCTGGCTGCTCACCGCCAATCCGCTGGTGGTGGTGGTCAACGTCGCCGAGGGGGGGGGAGTGGCGGAGCCGTCGGCGGCGATTCGCGAACGTGCGGCGCGGAGCGGGGCCGACGTCGTGGTCATCTCCGCGCGCATCGAGGCGGAGCTCGCTGAGCTCGAGCCGGCAGACCGCGACGCCTTCCTGGCCGATCTCGGCATCGCGGAACCGGGCCTCGACCTCCTCGCCCGGCACGCCTACCAGCTCCTCGACCTGGTCACCTTCTTCACCGCCGGCGAGAAGGAGGTGCGCGCCTGGGAGCTCCGCCGCGGGCTGACCGCCCTCGACGCCGCGGGCGTGATCCACACCGATTTTGCCAAGGGTTTCATCCGCGCCGAGGTCTGCGACGCCGAGGACCTCCTCGCCGCCGGCTCCTACAACGCGGTCCGCGAACAGGGCAAGCAGCGCCTCGAGGGCCGTGACTACGTCGTCCGCGACGGCGACGTCGTCCATTTCAGATTCAACCTGTGAGCTGAAGGACCGCCACCCGAAGCCAACCGTGTGAGGCCGAAAGGCCGGCCGCCGAACCGAGCTGGTGCCAAGACCGGCGCAGAGTCGCGCCGAGTGGGGAGTGAGCTCCGCCGGCTGAGCCGGTGGGGCGAGAGGGGGCGCATCGCCCCTCTGTCAAGACACCGAGCAGCCCAGCCCCGCGCGGCCGTGCCGTGTGAGGCCGAAAGGCCGGCCGCCGAACCGAGCTGGTGCCAAGACCGGCGCA
>DAIUFS010000013.1:0-8022 GCA_036844485.1 Candidatus Dormiibacterota bacterium
GCCAGCGACATGACCAGGCGCACGCGATCACGCCAAAAGCGGATGACGTCGCGGTACCAGATGATGTACACCGCCTGCGCCAGCGGCACCGTCACACGGCGCGGCGCGATGGTGAGCGCAGCGGGCGGCGCCGCGCGGTCCGCGACGGTCTCGACTGTCACCGGCGACCTCGCGTGGCGAACGCTCGCATCATCGAGGTGCGGCCCTCGGCTTCGTCGTCACGGATGGCCCGGCCGGTGAGCTTGAGGAACACGTCGTCGAGGCTGGGCCGGCGGACCGTGACAGTCCTCACCGGCACAGATAGCGCGGTGACCAGGAGTGGAACGAATTGCGCACCGTCCTGCACCTCGACGCGCAGTGTGTCGCCGTCGTGGATCGGGCTGACACCGAGCTTGGCCTCCATCTCCTCGGCGGCGCGGGTGTTGTCAGCGGTGCTGACCACCACGATGTCCCCGCCAACCTGGGCCTTGAGCTCGTCGGGCGTGCCCAGGGCGACGATGGTGCCGTGGTCGATGATGGCGATTCGATCGCAGAACTCGGCCTCCTCCATGTAGTGCGTGGTCATGAAGATGGTCAGGCCGGTGGTCGCGCGGATCTTGCCGAGGTGGTCCCAGACGTTGGCGCGTGTCTGCGGGTCAAGTCCCTGGGTGGGCTCGTCGAGGAAGAGCACCTCGGGCGCGTGGAGGATGCCACGGGCGATCTCCAGCCTCCGCTTCATCCCTCCGGAGAAGGTGCTCACTAGCGCGTTCGCGCGGTCGGAGAGGTCGACGGTGGCCAGCGCGGCGCTGATGCGATCCCTGCGCTGCTGGCGCGGCACCCCGTACACCATGGCGTGGAAGAGCAGGTTCTCGCGGGCGGTGAGCTGGATGTCGAGCGAGGGATCCTGAAACACCAGGCCGATCCGCGAGCGAACCCCGTCGGGGTCGCGGCTGACGTCGACCCCGGCGACCGACGCCGTTCCTGACGTCGGCTTGAGGAGGGTGCAGAGCACTGAGATGGTGGTCGACTTGCCTGCGCCGTTGGGGCCGAGGAAGCCGAAGATCTCGCCACGCCGTACGGCGAGGTCGATGCCCCGCACCGCCTCGATGGATCCGTACCGCTTGACCAGAGCGGTCACGGCGATGACCACGGCGGCGGCCTCGCCGGTCCAGGCCGGCGGACGCTCATCGATGGCTATGGCGGGCATGCTCCTAGTTTGCCGATAACCCGTCGCGAGCGGTCGGCCTGGGTGCGGCTCACCGCAGTCCGTGGCGTCTGGTCAGCGCCCAGAGAGGCGTGAGCCCACGTCATGCCACACGTGGATGTCCCCGACGACCGTGCTCCGACTCCCGAGAAGGCGGCTGAGCAGGGCTGACTCCGGGAGGTAGCGGCCGCTGTCCGACTCGATGACGGTGCCGATCCTCAGGCGAGCAAGGTCACCCCGCATGACCGCCAGCCCCGCGTGCCCCACGGTCACGGGAGCACCCGATTCGATGGCGGCGAGGGTGTCGGTCAGCGTCGACGGTGAGTAGAAGATGGCGCGACCTGCCCGTAGGCATTGCCGGTCACCATCCGCCAGCGCAGGCCTGCAGCCGCCTGCCAGAGCAGGACGCGCAAGCTACCGCCGTCGGCCACTGGCGTGATCAGCACCACGTCGCCGCTTGGAATCGTGGCAGCGTCCGCGCTGGCCAGGTAGGCTGGAAACACCGCGGCGGTGAGCGGCGGGGCGGCGGGCAGGAGAGTGGCCAGTGCGGCGCCAAGCAGCGCCAGCCGGCGCGCGCGATCACGCCCGGCCTGCCGCAGTGCGTGATCGGCGGCGACTGCCACAACGGTGGCGATGCCCAACCAGGCCAGGACCATCAGCCGCGCTGGGTCGAGATTCTCCAGGAGCGGCAGTCGGTCGGCGAGGATCCATGGCAGCGGAATCGGGGTGGCGGTGCCCGCGAGGTGGAGGTGCGGACCGAGCGCGAAGACGCAGGTCAGCAGCACAACGGGCACAGCCGCGGCCACCGCCGGAGTTCGAAAACGCTGCCACCCCACCAGCAGCACGAGCAATACCGCAATCCCCAGGTAGGACCCAGCATCCTCCGTGACCACCGACCAGGGGTCGGACGTGACCCCGGAAATGCGTAGCAGCTGGCGCGACGCCGGCACCAGGAGCGCGCCCGCATCGGCGATGACGAAGTCGCCGGGGACGAGCCGCCCGGTGGGGCGGTCGGGGCGAAGAACTGAACCGCCAGTGGCACTGGCCGCGAGGACCAGCGCGGTTCCGGCGGCGACGGCCGTCACTGCTCCGAGGCGGCTCGCCGCCACTCGGATGTCACCGTGGTGCTGCACGGCGAGCACACCGATAAGGCAGGCGCCCACCACCACGGTGGCCAGGAGGAGCTCCTCGCCGGTCAGCAACTGCACCGCGCTGGCGACACCAAGGACAACGCCCACACGCCACAGTGGCCATCTCCGTCGAACCACCGCCTCGTCGATGAGCAGCAGCGCGACCGGGGGGAACCAGGCCAAGGCGGTCTGCGCGTGGCCGAGCGACTCGGCGAGGAGCGCGGGGCTGAAGCCGAACACCAGGCCACCCAGCCACGCCGCCGCTCCGGACGCCACATACCTGCGCACCGCGGCGTGCGCGGCCCAGGCCGACAGCACGGGCGCCGCCATGATGAGGACGTCGTAGGAGACGTAGGGACCAGCCAGAAGCGTGAGCGGCGTGAGGACGATCGACGGCAGGATCACGCTGGCGTTCCACATCAGGTTGACGCCGCTGGGCGCTTGGATGGCATCCGTGACCAACGGGTTGTGTCCATGTCGCATCGCGTTGGCGACAAGGTCCAGCCAGTACACGACCTGTTTGGCGTCACCGTCGATCCCGATCCAGGAGTGACTCATGGCGGGCAGGACCCCGGCGAACAGGGCGAGGCTGCAGAGGACGTATAGGGCAACCGGGAGCAGGCGCGCGAAACGCCGCCGCCGCGGACGAGCGACCTCGCTGGTATGTTCCATGGCGGCGACACCGTACTCCCGCGCCGGCAGCCTCCCCCGCCTCCGGAGCGGGTACTGGCGCGCTAAGGTGCGCTCCCGTGCCCACCTGCCGTCGATGGTCGCCTGTGCCCTGCTCTGAGCCGTGCTGACTGTCGACTTCGCCCGTCTCCAGCTCCAGCCGGGCACGCGACTGCTTGACGTCGGCTGTGGCAACGGGCGCCACGCCTTCGAAGCGCTGCGGCGCGGTGCGGAGGTGATCGCCGCCGACCTCGACGACGACGCCCTGGCCGGCGTCGAGCGGATGGCGGAGGCGATGACGCAGGCGGGCGAGGCTGGCGACGGAGGCAGCCTGCGCACGCTGGTCGCCGATGCGCGCACCCTGCCGTTCGAGAACGGAGCATTCGACGTGGTCATCGCCGCCGAGGTGCTCGAGCACATCCGCGAGGACCTGACGGCGATGGCCGAACTCCGCCGAGTCCTCCGTCCCGGCGGGCTTCTGGCGGTCACAGTGCCGCGATGGTGGCCGGAGAGGGTGTGCTGGGCGCTCTCCAGCGAGTACCACAACATCCCGGGAGGCCATGTGCGCATCTACAGGCGCACCGACCTCGCCCGCCGGCTGCGACGCTCCGGCCTGGTCATCGCTCCACCCCACCACCACGCCCACGCTCTCCACTCGCCGTACTGGTGGCTGCGCTGCGCCCTGGGGATGTCGCGCGACCGGGCCCTGCCGGCACGGCTGTACCACAGCTTCCTGGTCTACGACCTGATGCGCCGCCCGCGCTGGACGCGCACGCTGGAGCGCTCCCTCAACCCGCTGCTGGGCAAGAGCGTGGTGCTGTATGCACGCCGGCCTGAGCCCTTCACCGCCGGCCCGCGCCCGTGATCGACACCTCGCTGAGCCGCGGCGACGTCCACGCCACCGTGGATGCCATCGCCCGCGTGCAGCGCTCCGACGGGAGCATCCCCTGGTACGACGGTGGCCAGGTGGATCCATGGAACCACGTCGAGGCCGCGATGGCGCTCGACATCGGTGGCCGCCACGCCGAGGCAGCGCAGGCGTACGCGTGGCTCGCCGGCATGCAGCGCGCCGACGGCTCCTGGCATGCCGCCTACCGTGACGGGGAAGTGGTGGACGCCACTCTCGACACCAACCTGTGCGCGTACATTGCCACCGGGCTCTGGCTGCACCTCCTCTGCGGCGCGCCCGACGCCGAGCTACGACTGCGGTTTGGGTGTCTGGAGCGCGCCCTCGAGTTCGTACTCTCGCTGCAGGGCGAGGACGGCGCTGTGTGGTGGGCGTGCGACGCCAACGGGCGCCCCTGGCGGCGGGGACTGGTGACGGGATCGTCGTGCATCCATCTCAGCCTCGCCTGTGCCGCGCGCCTCGGCGACGCGCTTGGCATGCCCCACCCGGAGTGGCATGCGGCGCGCGGCCGCGTCCGTGGGGCCCTGCTCGGTGCGCCGCACAGCTTCACGGACAAGCGGCGCTGGGCGATGGACTGGTACTACCCGGTGCTCTGCGGGGTGGTCACCGGCCGCGACGCGATAGCCCGCATCGCCTCGCGCTGGGATGACTTCGTGGTGCCGGAGCGCGGCGTCCGCTGCGTTGCCGACCGGCCCTGGATCACCGCCGCCGAGACCTGCGAGCTCGCTCTTGCGCTGGTTCGCTGTGGCGACCGGCCTCGCGCGGCGGAGCTGCTGGAGTGGGCCCAGCATCTCCGGGGTGACGATGCCGCCTACTGGACGGGAGCCAACTTCACCGACGGTCGCATCTTCCCCCCCGATGAGCAGCCCACCTGGACCTCGGCCGCGGTGGTGCTCGCGGACAGCGCCATCAGCGGCGGGGTAGCGGCCGAGCTGCTCGACGCCACGCTCTGAGCTGGTCCAACACCCGCTCGTCAGCGCATCAGCACCCGCAGGCTGCCCTCAGCCGCCAGGTCGCGGAATCCCTCCTCGAGGGCACGCCGGTACACGTGGAAGGGCGCCTGGCCGCCGTCGGACGGATCGGGGAAAACGTCATGGATGACCAGCAGCCCGCCGCCGCTGAGGTGTCCACCGAAGCCCGAGTAGTCGGCCTGGGCAGCCTCCTCGGTGTGGCCGCCGTCGATGAAGAGGAGCGACAAAGGCGTGCGCCAGTACCGCGCCACCGCCGCCGATGCTCCGACAACCGCGATGACCCGGTCCTCGAGGCCCGCCGCCGCCACACTGCGCCGGAAGTGGGGCAGGGAGTCGAGCCTACCGGTGGCGGTGTCGACCACGGCGGGATCGCAGTAGAGCTGGCCCGGCTGGTTCTCCTCCGAGCCGCGGTGGTGATCGACGCTGAAGAGAACGCCGCCCCGTTCGCGGGCGGCGCATCCCAGGTAGATCGTCGACTTTCCGCAATATCCACCGATCTCCAGCATGGGACCGCGGGACGCGGCGGCCAGCGCGGCGCGGTGGAGCAGCATTCCCTCCACATCGGGCATGAAGCCCCGGGCGGCGCATGCCGCCTCGCGGTCGGCGCGGGTCATCGCCGGGGCGGGCAGCGCGGCGTCGGCCTCGAGCACGCCGCAGACCATACCGGCCCGCGGATGCCGCGCCGCTCGGAGGCGAGCAGGCACTAGCATCGCCGGCCGTGCCCGGTCCCTCGACGTTGCGCGTCGCGTTGCTCAGCTATCGCGGCAATCCCTACTCGGGCGGCCAGGGCGTGTACGTCCGCCACCTCTCGGCCGCGCTGGCGCGGCTCGGCCATGCGGTCACGGTCTTCTCCGGACAGCCCTACCCCGACCTGGTCGACGGCGTGTCGCTCGTCAGGGTGCCCAGCCTGGACCTCTATCGGCCCGACGACCCGTTTCGCACCCCCCGACCAGGGGAGTTCCGCGACTGGATCGACGCGCTCGAGTTCGCCACCCTCTGCACCGCTGGGTTTCCGGAGCCCCTGACCTTCAGCCTCCGCGTCCGCCGGCTTCTGCTGGCCGACCGGAACGGCTTCGACATCGTCCACGACAACCAGGGTCTCGGCTGGGGCCTGGTGAGCCTCGAGCGCGCCGGCATCCCTATGGTGGCGAGCGTGCACCACGCGGTGGTCTTCGACCGTGACCTCGAGCTGCTCCGGGCGACGAACCCCGCACGCCGGCTGGTGCTGCGTCGCTGGTACCACTTTCACCGTATGCAGGACCGGGTCGCCCGGCGGATGCAGCGCGTCATCACCGTCAGTGAGCAGTCGCGACGGGACATCGTGGCCCGCATGCGGATCGACCCGTCCCGGATCCGGGTGGTCGCCGTGGCTGTCGACGAGACGGTGTTCGCGCCGCAGCCGGCGGTGCCGCGGGTCCCCGGCCGCATCTTCGCGGTGGCCAGCGCCGACGTCCCCCTCAAGGGTGTCGTCCCCCTGCTTCACGCCGTCGCCCGTCTCCGTCGCAGCAGGGAGGTGGAGCTGGTGCTCCTCGGCGAGGCGCGTCCCGGCGGGGCCGTCGAGCGGACGGTGCGGGACCTCGAGCTGAACGGCAGCGTGCGCTTCGTCCGGGGCATCGACGACCTCGAGGTCGTTCGCCACTACGCAGAGGCGGAGGTGGCGGTGGTGCCGTCGCTCTACGAGGGCTTCTCGATCCCGGCGCTGCAGGCGATGTTCTGCGCGGTGCCGCTGGTGGCGACCACCGCGGGGGCCCTTCCCGAGGTCGCCGGCCGGGATGGAGAGACCGCGCTGCTGGTCGCGCCCGGCGACGCGGTGGCGCTGGCACAGGCCATCGGCCGGCTGCTCGACGACGCCCCGCTGCGCCATCGACTCTCCGAGGCGGCGCTACTGCGCTCCCGGGAACGCTACAGCTGGGCGGCGTCGGCGCGCGCCACGGTGGAGGTGTACAGAGAGGTGCTCGCCATTCGCCGCACCTAGCGCCGCGGGCGCGCCACCAGGAGGCGCAGAGCCAGGACCGGGCACTTGGCCACGGCCTGGCGCGCATGGGGGAGCAGCTCGCTGGGAACCGGACCGGGCTCGAGGATGGGATAGCCCCACTCGTCGAGGCGGATCATCTCCGGGAGGAGCTCAGCGCAAAGGCCGTGGCCGTCGCAGCGGATGCGATCGAACTGAAGGCTCACGACGTCCATCGCTTGGCTCCCTGAGGTGGCGCAGGCCAGGTGCAGCCGCGCTGCCGGGTATGCCGGGCGAACTCGGGCTCGAAGACGTCAAGCGCGGAGAGCACAAAACCGGCGGCACCGTCCGGGTGGCGGCAGGCCCCGCGCCCGCGAACCTCGGTGGCCCAGGTCCGCAGCCGGGCCAGGTCGTGGGGGTGAGATCGGGAATCTGCGATGCGCTGCAGCGCCTGGGCGATGGCACGCAGCCCGAAGACACACGGGCCGCACTGCTGGGCGCTCTGCTCGCCGAGGAACGCAGCGATCTCGGCCGTGACCCGCACCCCGCACTCCTCGGCGCCGAGCAGGCCGATGACCCCGCAGCCCAAAGATCGTCCCGTGGCGCGCAGCCGGACGCTGTCGAGGGGAAGCCGCCAGGCCTCGTTGGCACCGACCCAGCCACCGAAGAAGCCGCCGAGCAGCACGGCAGCGACCGAGTCGAGGGAGCGACCCACGCCCGCCACCACCTCGGCCACGCCGGCGCCGCGGGGCACCTCGAGGACCCTCCCCCATGACGCACCCGCGCTCACTGTGACCAGCGTCGTGCCACCCGCGCCGTCCCCCGAGCCGCGGAACCAGGCGTCGCCGTGGCGCGCGATCAGCCCGACCTGAGCCAGCGTTTCGACGTTCTGCACCAGGGTGGGGCGACCGCCGACGCCGCGCTCGTAGGGACGTGGAGGCGTCGTCTGAGGCAGGGCGATGGCGTCGTTGACGCAGTGCACCGCGGCGCTCTCCTCGCCGGCGACATAGCGGGCCGGCGCGGCGACCAGCCGGGCCGGCACCGGCGCGTCGGTGCGCTCGGCGAGCGCGCGCTGCATGGCGTTGCCCGCGGCGCCGTGGTTTTCACCGATGTAGAACACGATGTCGCGCGCCCTGAGCGCGGACGCGGCCAGGAAGGCGCCGTCGATGACCAGGTGAGGACGGGCCTGCATGAGGAGGCGGTCCTTGCCG
>DAIUFS010000013.1:8032-45799 GCA_036844485.1 Candidatus Dormiibacterota bacterium
CGCCACGGCGGTGCCCCGCCGGGAGCTCGCGATCGACCGCCATTTCGACCCGACCGGGAACGACGCCCCTCCCCGCCCACGAAGCTCACTGCGATCGAGGACGTCGATGAGGCGTGCGTCGACCCGCGGCAGGCTGCCGAGACGCGCCACGTGGTCGGTGGCACTCTCCATACCGAGGCCCGGATCCGGTCCCGCGAGAAGGGCGGAGTTGATCACGATCCGGACACCCGGTGGCGTTCAGCGGCGAGGCGGCGGGCGCTCCGCAGCGGGTCGGGCGGGGCGGCGAGGAGACGCCACACCGTCACCACGACAACGGCGCCGACGCAGGCCATGGTCACCGCCAGCAGCCACGGTGAGAAGGAATCGGTGCCCGTGCCGAGGCCATGCACCACGGCGATCGGCCACGCCGCGTACGACAGCCAGTGGACGGTCCTCCAGACTCGCACCCCCACGCGGGCACGCAGCAGGCTGGTGGCGATCACCGCCAGGGTGAGCTCGAACGCCACCGTCCCGAGGCCGAGCCAGAAGCGGCGATACGACGAGCCGAAGGGCAGCACCACCGGGGCGACGCCGAGGCTGGTGAACGGATCCGCCACCGCGGTGACGATGTGGATGGCCAGGAACACCAGGCTGAGCAGCGCCAGGTTGCGGTGGAGGTCGACGCTGAGGAACCGCGGCCAGGTCGCGGATTCGACGCGCAGCCGCGCCAGCTGTCCCATCACCACCACCGCGGTGAACAGGAGCAGCGAGACCACGCCCGCCGCGCGCGTCGCGAACCACAGAACCTCGCTGCTCATGAACCGCCGGAGACAGCCACGGGGGTGGCGCTCGGTGTCGCCGCCGCCACCCCCGTGCTCCCGCTCAGCGGGCTCTGCGTCGTCGCCGATCCGTTGGACGTGGTGGGCGTGGTCGAGGTGCTGGCGTTGCCGACCACCGCAGCCGTCGCGGTGGTGCTGGCCCGAGCGGTGGCGCCGATGCCGATGCCGATGACGGCCACGGTGCCGGCCGCACCCAGGGCTGCTGCCGCGGTGATCCGTCGCACCCGGTGCTGCGCGCGCTCACGGCTGTGCGGGGTGTGCGTCATGTCATGTCCTTGAGGAGTTCTGTGCATTGCCAGCAGGTTGAGGCACCAGCCTGGGCACCTCATGAGGGCTTTCTGGGAGCCTCCTGGGAGAGTCGGCGGGGCGCGAGTGAGCCGATGCACAATGCTCAGGCGCAGGAGAAGACCGAAATGGCGGGCGAGGTGGTCTTTGGTGATCGATGTCTGGCGCGCAGTTCGGCCGTGAGGGAGGTCCTGCCGTCCGGTGAGCAGGTCGACCTGCGCTGCGACGGTCACCACGCGGTCGTCGTCGAGGTGTCCGGGGGGGTGCGGTCGTACGAGGTCGACGGTCGCCCGCTGCTCGACGGCTATGGAGCCGGCGAGATGTCTACCGGGGGCCGCGGCCAGATCCTCATCCCATGGCCGAACCGTCTGCGGGATGGCCGCTACGTCTTCGACGGCACCGCATACCAGGTGCCGCTCAGCGAGCCGGAGAAGATGAACGCCATCCACGGTTTTGTGCGATGGACGAGCTGGCGGGTCGCCGAGCGATCCGAGGACTCGGTGATCATGGAGCACACCCTTCATCCACGCGCCGGCTATCCCTTCACGCTGCACGTGTCAGTGCTGTACCGCGTCAGCGAAGACGGGCTGTCCTCGACGGTGACCGCCACCAACGTTGGCGATCGGCGATGTCCGTACGGGATGGGGGTGCATCCGTACCTGCGTGTGGACGCGGACACCGTGGATCCGTGCCGGCTCGAGGCTCCCGGAGCCTCCCGGCTCACCCAGGATGACCGAGGCATTCCCACCGGAGTCGCCAGTGTCGAGGGCACCGAGTACGACTTCCGGTCGCGACGTCGCATCCTCGGCACGCAGCTGGACACCGCGTACACCGACCTGCACCGCGAACCGACGGGACGGGCCTGGGTTCGGCTCTGGCACCCCACCGAGGAACACGGCGTGGGGCTCTGGATGGACGAGCGCTACCCGTACTACATGCTGTTCACGGGCGACACCCTCCCCGAGACGCAACGCCGGCGGCGCTCCATCGCGGTTGAGCCGATGACGTGCGCGCCCAACGCGTTTGCCTCGGGAGCGGGGCTGATCACGCTCGCTCCGGGCGAGTCCGTTGTGAGCAGTTGGGGGATCGCGCCGCTGCGTCCCGGCTCGTGACGCCTGAGCGTCAGCCGGACGGCTCGCACGCACCCCGAGCCGTCGGATGAGCTGCGACCCGGATCGGAGGGGGACGGAACACGCCCACCCGATCCACCCGGCACCTGGAGAGATCATGGACGCGCCGGCCCCCTACTTCCATTGGGGATTCGTACAGATTTCGCTTCCCAACCTGGTCGTCATCGCCGTCATGCTGCTGCTCTTCGCCCTGGCACTGGTGCTCCCCTTCCCCGGGCACGGCGGCGATGATCGGTCCGATGGCGGCGAGTCGTGAGCGCCGCGGAGCCGCCGGAACGTGGCAGCTGGACGGGGGCGGTGGCCGGCAGACGGACTACACAGCGCCCCTCCTCTTCCTCGGCGACGGGGGCCACCTGTCTGGGCTCGCCAAGGATCAGCATCTGATCGGCAACCAGTGGGGAGTCATGAACGAGACGGGGCGCTATCCCGGGCAGTCATGGCTGTGGCTGTACACCATGTGGTACCAGATCCCGCCCTACAACACAGCGCCCAACGCAGACCTGCTTGTGGTTCTGACGATGGCGGTGCTGACCCTGGCTCTGCTGCTGTTTCCGTTCATTCCCGGGCTCCGTGACCTCCCCCGATGGATCCCAATCCACCGCCTCATCTGGCGTCGGTTCTACGCCACCGAACTAGCCTGGTGGCGCTGAAAGCGGCGTCGGTTCCGGCAGCCCGGCTCATCCTTGCGGTTGGTCGTCCAGCATGGCGTCGATGGCAATCGCCAGGTCGATGTCGCGCGTTGTCAGTCCGCCGCTGACGTGTGAGTAGGTCTCGACCTCGACGAAGCACCACTCGTGGAGACGGATGTTGGGGTGGTGGTTCAGGGTCTCTGCAACGGTGGCGATGCGTGTGATGAAGTCGACGGCGTCGGTGAAGGAGCGGAGACGGAAGTCGCGGCGCAGGCGGTCACGCTCGACGATCCAGCCAGAGTGCTTCTTGAGCGCTCGGTAGGCTTGCTCGGGCGTGATCACCATCATCGCCGCGGCTGGCGACGGCGGCGGATCAGAACGTGCCATACACCGGGACCGCCGCTCCGGTGATGGCGATTGCCTGCTCGCCGCAGAGGAAGGCGATGACGGCCGCGATCGACTCCGGCGCCACCGCTTTCTTGAGGTCGGCCTCGCTCATCCACGACCGATTCGACGGCGTGTCGATGACCGCTGGGAGAACCGCGTTGACGCGTACACCGTCCTTCTTGAGCTCGTCGGCGAGCACCTCGGTGAGCTTGATCACCGCCGCCTTGGCCACCGCGTATGCAGCCGAGCCGGCGCCGCCGACCAGCGCGGAGCGCGAGCCGATGTTGACGATGCTCCCTCCTCCCGCCGCGCGCATCCGCTGCGCCGCCGCCCGGCAGGACCACCACGTCGTCTCGAGGTTGAGCTGGAGCATGAAGCGCACATCCTCCGGCGTCGATTCGATCACCGTCCCGCCGCGGAAGCCGCCGGTCACATTGACGAGCGTGTCCACTCTCCCGGGCAGGCCATCGAGGCGCTCCCACAACGCCTCCACAGCGTCGGGGTCGGTGAGATCCGTTCGCTCCCACTGTGTGGTCGGCGAGATGGCGGTGAGGTCGCTGAGCGATTCGCGCGCGGAGGCGACGCCGACGGTGCGCTCGTGCGTCCTCTCGAGCGCCCGGAGAACCGCCGGGCCGAGGCCGCCGCTGGCGCCGCAGACCACCGCCCTGTCAGGCATCACCCACACCTCCGTTGCCGCGACCGACGAGGCGGCCAACGTAGCATGCGTGAGCCACCTGGCAGAGGAGATGACCCGGGAGATGACCAATCCGATGGTGGGGATCAGCTGCAGCAGCGACTTCATCGAGCGCTCAGCTGGTGCGGGGGAGAACTCTCTCAAGTACGCGCACCTGGTCGCGCAGGCTGGCCTGGTTCCGGTTCCCCTGACGCCCGGTTGCGGCGACGCGGCGATGTCTCGCGTCGACGGTCTGCTCCTGCCCGGAGGGCCGGACATCGAACCGTGGCGGTACGGCCAGGAGCCGGGCGACATGCTCGGTGAGGTGGTCCCCGAGCTCGACGAGCACGAGCTCCAGCTCGCTCACAACGCGCACGACCGGCGCCTGCCGATTCTGGGGATCTGCATGGGCCAGCAGCTCATCAACGTGGCGCTGGGGGGAACCCTGCGGCAGCACGTCGCCCACCCGCAGTGGGAGGGCGATCCGTCGCTACCTGCGCACCAGATCCACATCCTCGCGGGCACGTACCTTCATCGCGCCCTCGGCGTCGAGCGGGCGGACGTCAACAGCGGCCACCATCAGGCGGTCGACGTCATCGCCCCGCCGCTGCGTCCATCCGCGCACAGCCCGGATGGAGTGATCGAGGCGCTGGAGGCGGAGGACCTGCTGATCATGGCCGTGCAGTGGCACCCTGATGAGATGGCGGACGACCCAGTCTCGCACCGGCTCATGGCCGGGTTCGCCAGGTGGTTCGCGAGTTGACGGCACCGACTCGGGGCGAGGGAGCACCGCGCTCTCGCGACTCCTGCTACCTGGTGAGCTCGCGCCAGCTCTCCGCCTCGACCTCGACATCGTGCTTCTTGGCGGCCGATTTGATCCGTCTCCACGCCTGATCGCGCTCTGCGTCGCTCACCCCCTCCACCTGGCCGAAGCGCGCGATGGCATTGCGCACATGGCTGGCATCGTTGAGCGGCTCCTTGCGCTCCTTGGCGAAGGCGAACGTGGAGGTGCCCAGAGACTCCCGCTTGCGGGTGCTCATCCCGCCACTCGGGGTCGTGCCATTGCCGCGGTTGGCCGCCTGGGCCTTCTTGATGTTCTGGCGGGCGGCGGTCTTCTGCTTCTCGGTGGCCATCAGATCCTCCTTTGCTGAGCTGGATCGGATGACTCCAGACTAGCCGCGGTGTACCCGCGTGGGCTCGCCGGACGGGACGTTCTGCTCTCGTTGAGCCAGGGCGGCGATGAAGGGTTCGCGGACGTCCGGGTCACAGTGGCGCTCCTCGAGGGCACGCTTGGCGGCGTCGGCGTCGTCTGTCGGGGGGTGATTCATGCCCGGGCCGCACTGCAACTCCATCGACGAATGTCCCGACCATGGCGGTGCGTCGGGAAACGTGATGTCGAGCAACCAGGTCAGCGCCGTCGATTCTGATGACACAGAAGCGATGCACGTCCACCAGTCCCCGCTGCGGCACGCAGGCGGCGACGTCAGCACCGAAGCGCCGCAGGGCGTCGGAGGGAGTGATTCGATAGACCCGATGGACGAGACGCGCTGGTGCTGAGGCCATCGCTCATAGTTGTCGTCACGATGGCACAACCACGGATGGGCGCATCCATCGAGGAGCTGGCGCGGGCCGACAGGAGAAGCGCCGACCTCGTGCGCGGGCTTTTGGAGGATGACGAGAGCGTGCAGCTCTGGGCCATCGGGTTGGACGATCAACTGGTCGCGCTCAGTCAGGACCACGCGTTCATCGTCAAGTGGGGCTTTGCATCCGGAGCGCCGTTCGGAGGCAAGGTGGTGAGCTTGCGATTTGCCGAGATCGTGAGCGCGGACGTGCACGTCGGCGATGCCACCGGGACCTTCGAGATCCGTGCCGCGGGGATGCCCGGCGCGGATGCCTGGACGTGGGGCATGCGAGGCCGGCGCACGCGGGTGCAGGAGCTACCCAATGTGGTGACCATCTCCGCGAGCCAGGAGGGTGCCTTCCAGCGCGTTGCCGACGACGTGCGCGAGCGGGTGCGTGAGGCCATCGGGCCACCTGTTTGGATCCCGCCGTCCATGTGAGCATGGGATTCGAGCCTCCATCGACCCCCGTGGTCGCCCTCGACGAGCCGATCGCCGCATACTGCGCGCGCGCCGAGACTGGCGCCGAGGACGCGCTCCCCGCCGACCTCATGCTCCTGCGCACGGCCATCAACCGCCTGGAGCTGGACTTCTCTCACCACGCGGCCCGCTTCTCCGCGACCTACAGCGAGGAACTGCACTTCAACCCCGGTGCCATCTCCTGGATGCGGGAGAACTGCCGCATGACCAGCTCCGCCGCGGGCACGGCAGTGTGTGTCGGCGAGCAGGTGGAGCGGCTCGACAAGAGTGCCGCCGCAATGCGCGAGAGGCGCATCGGCTTCGCCCATCTCGGGCTGCTGGTGCGCCCTCGCGAGTGCCGCTACGCCGATGCCCTGATCGAGCTCTGCGCCCACCGCCTCGACGCCGGGCTCATCCCCCAGACCGCCAGCCAGCGCTCCCACGTCCCGGTGACCAGCACGCTGGAGACCCTCATCGACCTGGTCGGCGCACCGGCCGGGGAGATGGAGCGCGCCGGGGTCATCGCCGGCGCCACCGTGCGCCGCCTCGCCTGTGACTCGACGATCACCCGCGTCCTGCTCGACGCCAGGTCGGCGGTGGTCGACATGGGCCGCTCCCTGCGGGTGGCCGGGAGCGACGCGGGCGGCGCTGAACTTCCGCGACAAGGGCTGCCGCTGGCCCGGCTGCGACAGGCCGGCCTCCTGGACCGCCGCCCACCATGTCATCCATTGGGCCCAGGGCGGACGAACGGACCTCGACAACCTGGTCTATCGGTAATACGTCCCCTCAGTGTTCCTGACGAGGTAGCGTTAGCTGGTCCAGGGAGTCGAGCAGAGCCCAGTTGAACTGGTCGGCGTGGGTGACGTTCAGTCCATAAGGGGCGCCCTGATGAGCACCAACTGGATGCCCGGCTGGGCTCCTCCTCGATCTCCAACGGCGGGCAAGAAAAGGCGCCCCGCTACGCGATTCGCGGGGCGCCCGGAGGGGGGGCAGAGGTGCGGATTCAGATCCCCGAGAGCTGGCTCATGGCGGTGGCCCGATCGCGCGGACGCGCAGCGGGCGTGCGCAGCCGGCCCCGGTGAAGGCCGTGACGCCTGCCGCGCCGTAGAAACCAATCTGCATCGAGGCGCCTCCTCCCAGGTGGGGCAAGTCCGAATGAAGCTCGTGCTGCTCTATCAGAGAGACGATCGTCAACCTCTCGTCTCCGACGTTTTCCTCAGCTCCTATTCAATGCCTCCACGTGCAATAGCCCTCTTTGAAGGGTGCAGGGGAACACAGGAACCATGTCATCGGAAGCCTGTGCGTAACAAGTAGGAAAACCATGTGGATTTCCTGTGGCTAAGGTGTTGATAACTCACGAAACGTATGTTCGCACGCGGAACCCGTGTAAACAGCGACCCCACATTGGCGACTTGACGCCGACGACGTCGTTCATTGAGCACAGGGCGGGAGGACGGATCTCGAAAACCTGGTCCTGCTCTGCCGCCGCCATCACTGGTCAGTGCATGAGGGCGGCTGGCAGCTTGGTGGGAGCGACGACGGGGCGTTGCTCACCACGCCGCCGCTGCGAGAGCCTGTCGAGCCAGCCCGCGAGCCCGATTTCGTGTGGATGTGACGGCGCGGCCGCTGTTCGAGCCCCAGCGACGAGCCGGATAGCCCGCCGTGTGGATCTGCGGGTGGGAGCTGCGAACTGCCCGACGCGACCGGCTTGGACTCAGCTAGTCGCGCAGGATCCCCTGCAGCTTCATTGCCAGGCCTATGTCGCCCTTGATCTTGAGCTTGCCGGACATGAAGGCCGCGGTGCCGTCGAGCTTCCCGGTGGCCAGGTCGACGAAGTCCGTGTCCTTCATCGAGATGGTGATGTTGGGATTCTCGGCCGCTCCTGGACCGGCCTCTCCACTGCCGTCCTTGAGGGTGATGTGATAGGCCCCGCCGTCGTCGCCGCTGAGGTCGAACGCGTACGCAGCGTTCATGCCCGCGATCTTCGAGGGATTCGCCTCGAGCCGGCTGTTGATCTCCGTGAAGATCTCGTTGGGGTTGGCCACAGACAGTCCTCCACAGGGTGGGCAGTTTGGCGGCGGAGTCTAGTTTGGCGGGCACGACACGTGACGTCTCGCCACCGGGCGACGAGGCCACGTCATTCTCGGCTCGCGACGATCTCCGCGTACACCTCCTCATGCGCGGAGACGCTGTCGCGAATATTCAGGAACCGTTCAGCGTGGCTGCGGCACCCCGGCCGGCTCAGCGCCGGCACGCGATCGAGCGCAGCCGCGGCCGCTGGGACATCCCCGGCGGCCACCAAGAAGCCGGTCACCCCATCGCGGACGACCTCCGGCAGTCCACCGCGCCGCGACGCCACCACTGGGGTACCGGCGGCCTGAGCCTCCGCGGCCACCATGCCGAATGGTTCCTCCCATCGCGAGAGGCAGAGCACGGCGTGGGCCGCGCCGAGCGTGCTCCACAACAGCATCCGAGCCAGGGGAGGGTGAAAGCAAACCGCGTCGTCACCCTGCCAGCGCTGTCTGACGGCGCGCTCGTACTCGTCGTCGTACGAAGTCGCGTAGACGTCGACCGGCCATCCCGCCGAGCGAGCCGCCTTGATCCCGTCGTCGATCCCCTTCTCGGCGCTGAAGCGTGCCGCTATCACCGCCCCCCCGTCCGCATCCGCGCGGAAGGCGATGTCGTCGACCGGCACACCGTTGGGAAGAACCACGTCGACCGGGGTGACCACGCGCCAGCTCGCCGCGTGAGCTTGCGAGACGGCCGCTGACCAGACATTGCGTGTCCGCTGGCGGGCATCGGTCAGCGCCGCAACGACGGCGCGGGCCGGGGGCAGATGCAGCGTATGCAGCACCGGCACACCCATCGCGGCCGCCACGGTGATCGCCGGGGCATCGAATCCATGGTTGTGGACAACATCGAACCCGCTCTGGTCCACGTGGCGGTACACCCGCTGGTACGCCGCCAGCATCGCCGATGAAGCGGGAACCTCGATGTCCGTGCGGAAGAGAGCGGGCTGAAGCGGTGCGGGATCAATATCGAGTGGGGCGATCGACACGCCCTCGATGGCGGAGCCGCGACTGGCGTACACCGTCACCGCGTGGCCGCGGCGGCTCAGCTCCCGCGCCAGGTCGGAGACCACCGCCTGAGCGCCACCCAGCTGGGGCTCGCAGATCGGCGCCACCAGCGGCGCGATCAGCGCAACGCGCACGACGCTCGACGAATCACACCCGCACCGCCCGCGATGCCGCACCCGGGGTCATGGGCAGCGTTGCCAGCACAGGTCACGAGGTGCGTTGAAGCCCAGGGTCGTGAAATCGACGAAGCGCGATCCCTTGCGCGCGATGCTGGCCACAGCCTCCGGATAGAAGATCCGCGCCAACCCGAGAGCGTCTTCCAACGACTCGTATTCGACGAGCATCGGACCGGCGAACGTGATGTGCTCGAAGCCTCGCGCACGCAGCCAGGAGACATCGCTCGGCCACACCAAGACCAGCAGTCCCCCCGGCGCGCACCGGCTTCTCATCCCCTCGAGGCAGCGATCGGGGTCGTCGAACGAGGCGGCGCTGAACGCCGAGCAGCTGATGACCAGATCGTGGCTTTGTTCTGCGGCGGGCAGCTCGTCGAAGAACCCGGGGACCACGCTGACATTCCCGGACCCAGCCTCGCGCAACCGGTCGCGGAGGATCTCGCGAAGTGGTGCAGCCGGCTCGACGGCGGTGAGCTGTGCTGCTCGCCGGGCCAGCTCCAGCGTCAACCGTCCCGTGCCGGCAGCGATCTCGAGGACGCTCCGGCCGTGACCCGGCAGCCAGTGGAGGATTCCCTCGTGGAGCCTCTCCCCCGCCACCAGCCGCGCATACAGGTCTGGCTCGATCCGGTAGAGCAGCTCCCAGGGCAGCTGGTCGGGGTTGCGGGGCGCTCCGGACTCGTCCAGGAATCGCGCCCGTTCGCCGGGGTCGAAGATTCCGACCGCGGCGGCGATGTACCGCTCGGTCAGCGGCGCCTCCGCATCAACGATCAGCCGCTCGTTCACGATGGAGCCGTGCCGCACCGCCACTCGGGTGTCTGTGAACGCAAAAGAGCCGGAGGCGCGATGCCCCCGGCCCTTCTTCGCTGCGTCGGTTAGGCGCCGGCTGCGCGGACGCGGCTGGCGCGCGGACCCTTGTCGCTCTTCTCGACCTCGAAGGTCACTGCCTCGCCACCGGCAAGGCTGTCGAAGTTCAGCGAGGGATCAAGACCACTGCGATGGAAGAAGTACTCCTCTCCATCCTCAGCGGCGATGAAACCAAAGCCGCGGTCGCTCTGGACCTTTTTGATTGTCCCATTGGTGGACATATCCTGTCTCCTGCCCTCTCGACTCTTCTGAACGACGCGCGGTCCGTTCGAGAAGGCGAGGACGAAGCACGAGCGACTGCCGGCCGTAGGGGCCGACTGGCACCAGTGTACGCCGCCGGAGCCATCGGCGGTTGCGGGGGCTCCGCCGGAGGATCAGCGACGCTGCTCGGCGAGGTACACGAGGGTCGCTTTGACCCGGCGATGCGTGTCCGGCTCCTCCGAGAGGCCGAGCTTGGAGAAGATGGCGTTGATGTGCTTCTCGACCGCCCGGTCGGTGAGTGAGAGCGCAGCCGCGATCCCGGCATTGTTCCGTCCCTGCGCCACCTGGGAGAGAACCTCGCGCTCACGGGGGGTGAGCCCGGCGAGGGGCGAGTTCCTGGCGGCGGTGCGGGCGGCGACCAGCGCCTCGACCACCGCCGGGTCGATGACCGAGCCGCCTCGGGCCACCTCGCGGATGGCGCGGACCAGCTGATCGAGATCTGAGACGCGCTCCTTGAGGAGGTAGGCCCGTCCCGCCGCCCCCTTCTCCAGCAGAGCGAGCGCGTAGTCGGGCTCGGCGAACTGGCTCAGCACCACGACTCCGACCCCGGGATGGTCGGTCCGCAGATGGTCCGCGGCCTGCAGGCCCTCGTCGGTTCCCGTCGGCGGCATGCGGATGTCGGTGATGACCACGTCGGGGTTGGTCTCGGCGATGGCTCGCTCGAGCTCGGGGAGATCGCCGCACGCCGCCACCAGCTCGATCTCGTCGGACATCGCCAGGAGCTGCGCCAGTCCCTCCCGGAGCAGGTAGTTGTCCTCAGCGAGGACGACTCGAAATGGCACGCGCGGAGAATAGGTGAGGCGTGCCGCCAAAAGGGGCTCCCCACACCACCACGGTGGGGCAGGCACCCTTGGGACCGGCCACGGCAGAGTCTATCCTCATGGCGAGATGCCGGTGCGCGTGCTGATCGTCGACGACCAGGAACCGTTTCGCGCTGTCGCCCGCACGGTCGTCGAGCTGACCGACGGGTTCGAGGTTGTCGGCGAGGCCGAGAATGGCGAGGACTCCGTGGCCAGCGCGCATGAGCTGCGTCCCGACCTGGTGCTCATGGACGTCAACCTGCCGGGGATCAGCGGGCTCGAAGCGACCCGGCAGATCCTCGCGGACCACGTCGATGACCGGCCGGTGGTGGTGCTGGTCCTATCCACGTATGAGGCGGCCGAGTACGGGCCTCAGGCGGAAGAGGTCGGCGCGGCCAGCTTCATCCCCAAGTCGGAGTTCAGCCCCGAACGTCTTGTCGATGCCTGGGCGGCCGCCACGGCCTCAGCGACCGGCAACGGCTCAGCCTGACGCGACGGCGGCCACCGCCTCCCGTGGGGAGATGGCCAGCCACCCCTGCAGCGACGTCCCCTCCCCGATGGACGAGACCACGCGCAGTGCTCCACCGAGGGCATCGAGCCGGTCCTCCATGTTGGTGAGGCCCGAACCCCTCGAGACCGTGGCGATGTCGAAGCCGCAGCCGTCGTCCTCGACGGCGAACGCCAGCCGGTCCGCCTCCTCGCGCAGCCGGACCACCACCGTCGACGCGCCGGCGTACTTCTGTATGTTCTGCATCGCCTCCAGCACGGAGAAGTACACCGCGGCCTCAACGTCCTGCGAGTAACGGCCAATCCCGTCGCCATCCACGGTGACCGGGACTGTTGCCTTGCGCGCCTGCGACTCGAGGGCGGCGGCCAGCCCCCTGTCGGCGAGGAGCGGTGGATAGATGCCGCGTGCCAGGTCCCGGAGCGTTTCCAACGCCTCATCCGCATCCGTCTTCAGCTGGACGAGCGTTGCCGTTGCGCGGGCGGGGTCCCGACCCAACAGCATCTCGGCGAGACCGAGCTTGACCTTGAGCGCGACCAGATGCTGCTGCGCGCCGTCGTGGAGGTTGCGCTCCAGCCTGCGGCGCTCCTGATCCTGGGCGCCGACCAGCCGCTGCCTGGAGGCGCGCAGCTCCTCGAGCCGGCTCTGCAGGTCGGCGGTGAGACCGACGTTCTTGAGGACGAGTCCAGCCTGATGGGCCAGGTCGTCCAGGAGCTTCTCCTCCATCGGTGTCAGTTGCTCGCCGGCGCGCTTGGTCACACTCAAGGCGCCCAGCAGTGCTGTCTGCTGACTCACCGCGACCATGCGGTCGACGCCCGCCGGCACGCCGATCGCGCCATCGGCCACCCCAGCTGAGTGGAGGGGCGGAGCGTCGGCCGGCCATGACGCTGCGACGCGCAACCGGTCTCCGGTGAGCAGCCAGACGTCGGCTCGCTGGGCGCCGGTCCCCTCCGCGAGCACGCGTGCCATGCGCGGCATCACGTCGTCCACGGCGTACGACTCGGCGACGCGTTCGGAGAACTGCGACAGCACCTCGTACGGTGTCGCGTGCTTGCCGTACACGAGCCGGTTGGCGAGCCTCTGCAGCCGCTCGCGCAGGGGCTGGAATCCCACCGCCACGATCGCGGTGGCGAGGATCGACAGCCCCAGGTTGGGCTTCCCACCACCACCGATGGCCGCGCCGATGCCGACCGCGATCCCCACGTACACCGCGGTGATGAAGACCGCCAGCGAGCCGTACACCAGGGTGCGGCTGATGACGAGGTCGATGTCATACAGCCGGTGCTTGAAGATGGCGATCCCGATGGCGACCGGGAAGGCCAGTCCGAAGCCGAGGACGATGGGGATGTCGAACGTCCAGCCGGGCAGCACGGAACCGGCCAGGAATGTGAAAACGACGGTCGCCCCCGCCGTGGTCAACACGGCATAGGCGATCCACTTCAACTGCTGGCGCTCGTCTCCGCTCCCGCGACGCATCCTCAGCAGCGGCGCCACGCTGGCAAGAAGCAGCGTGGCAAGGCCGAGAAACCAGATCGCACTGGGCAGCGCCGAGCCGTTGCCGGAGAACACCCGGAAGATGCCGATGCCCAGTGGGTTGTCCAGGTCGGGGTAGTTGGCAGCGCTGGCACCGAACTGCAACGGACCGGGCGCGAGCGCGCTGCTGGCGGCGATGACCGCTGTGTCCAGCGCGCCCAGGATCAGCAGGGTCCGCCATCGCTGCGATGGCAGGTGTCCGTCGGGAAGCAACAGGAGGAGCCACATCACCGCGCCGGCCGGGAAGATCGCCACCGACGTGAAGCTCCCCAGCCACTCCGCCCAGACGGCTCCCGGCACCGCGCCCGGGTGGGTCAGCAGCGCGAACCGCGCGTATTGGTCCTCTACCCCCTGCAGGCTCGAGGCCAGGGCGATGACCAGGAGGAGCCAGCCCACCGGGTTGCGCGGACGGCGCGACGCCACCAGCAGTCCGAGGATGCCCGCACCGATGGGCACGGCGATCGACGACGGGTCGGCACCATCCACGTTCTGCAGGTGGGCGTGGTTGAGCACGGCCAGCACGACGGTGGCCGCCGCCCCCGCCAGCGCGGTCCCCGCGAGCACCACGGCGATCGCCGTGGTGCGCCCCGCAGCCGCGCGGTCGATCACGCCTCGACCCCGGCAACAGCTGCTCCGACGCGATAGGCTCCTACCGGGGTCTGACGGCCCTTGACCAACTCCGGCTCGAGACGCTCCGCGAGGGGCGGTGGGGTGAGGGCCGCATAGGTCGGCTCGCTCAGCACGGTCTGGCCTCCCTCGGCCCATTGCTGCAAGCGCTGGGCGAGGTTGACGGCATCGCCGACGACCGAGTACTCGAGCCGCTCGTCGGAGCCAAGCAGCGCGGCGGCGACATCACCGGTGGAGATGCCGATGCCGAGACGGAACGCCGGCAACCCCTCCGCCTCCCAGCGAGCGTTGACAGCGGCCTGGCGGGCATGCATCTTCTCCGCGGCGCGCACCGCACGTGCAGCCTGGTCCTGCTGCGGGAAGGGGGCGCCGAACACCGCCATGACGGCATCCCCGACGAACTGCATCACCGTGCCGTCCTCATCGAGAAGAGCGTGGTTCATCTCGGCGCGGTGCTCGTGCAGCTGTCCAGCGAGTGCGCTCGGGTCGGCGAACTCCGCGATCGTCGAGTACGCCCTGATGTCGGACATCAAGACGGTGACCAGCAGCATCTCTGTCTCACCCGGTTTGACGCCCTGCTCGCGCAGCTTCTGAGCGATCCCGCCCGGCAGCATGCGGCTGAGACTCTCGCCCTGCTCCTCGCGGTCGACGATCGCCTTGTGAAGCAGCTTGAGGCGCTGCAACGCCCCATGGGTGCCGCCGCTGGCCTCCTGCGCCAGCTTGAGGAAGAGCTGCTCCACCGCATCCGACACCGCTTCTGGCGTCGACCTGAGGCCAACGGCGATGGCCTTGATCGGCCGTCCCTGCGCGACCATGGCCAGGAGCTGCTCCTCGATCTCGGTGAGGCCACCGGCCGCGGTCACCGGGCTGGTGAGCGCGTTGACGATCCTGGGGTCGAGCATCGAGCCGCCGGTGCTGACCTCGCGGACAGCTCGCGACAGCTGATCGCCTTCCGCCACCCGGTCCTTGAGCAGGTACGCTAATCCCGCCGCCCCCTCGCTGAGCAGCGAGATCGCGTACTCGGGCTCGTCGTACTGCGAGAGGATCACGATCCCGGTGCCGGGATGCTGCTTGCGGATCAGGCGGGCGGCGCGGATGCCTTCGTCGGTGAAGTTGGGAGGCATGCGGATGTCGGTGACCACAACCTGCGGGGTCAGCGCGTCGGCAGCGGAGATCAGCTCGTCGTAATCGCCGGCGACACCGACGACGTCGAGGTCGCCGGCGCTGAGGAGCAGAGCCCGCACCCCTTCGCGGACGATCAGGTTGTCGTCGGCGAGAACCACCCTGATGCTCGCTTCGGTTGGCATGGGGCCACTCTATTGGCGCTCTGGCATCCGGCAAAGGGGGCGGGCACCACGAACGCAGGTGGTGGGCATCCCCAAGCCGGCTCCGGCGAGCACCCTCGACGGGTACCCCGCCGATTGCCAAGATACGCGGCGGAGGTGAACAGAATGCGCGTCGAATCCTCGGTGACCTCGATCTCCTGGATCCCGTCCGAAGCGGTCAAGGGCATGACCAAGCTTCCATTTCAGATGGGCGTGGCCCACTACGACGACCCTCCCCCCGATCGCATCGACGACCTGACGGCGCTGCGCGAGGCGGATCGGTTCCGGTTCGCCAACCACCTGCGCGCCTGGATCGACGTCGACGACGACGGGCACATCACCGCTCACGGACAGAGCGGCATCGGGCACATCGGGTCGACCACGCTGCGCCTCGGTGGACGGGTGGCGACCTTTGCCGCCGTGCCGTTTCCCGACCGTCAGCAGGAGACCGTCGTCTCGGACGATTCGGTCCGGTTCGTGCAAACGGCAGGAGGACGCACCGGTGTGCCGGCTCCTCGTCGTGTCCGCCACCCGCCGTTCATCCAGGTCTCCGCCCCGATGGCGTGGACGACGCTCTCGCTGACCGTGACCGCGGACGGCAGCTCGTCGCACGAGCTGGTGGGGGCGAGTCCGTTCCCGCGCCACTGGATCTATGACAGCCAGGGGCAGCTGGTGCAGAAATCGGGCCTGGTCGACTTCAAAGAGTGGTATCAACGGGCCTTCGGCGCCCATACGCCCTGGGGCGACGAGGACTCGCCTGCTCTGGTCAGCGCCGTCGAGAGTGCGCTGGAGCGGGAGCTCTCCGCACACATCATGCGCGGCGGCACCAAGCCACGCATCAGCGCTGTGGCCAAGGGAAAAACCCTGATCGCAGAGGGCGACGAGGGCTCCGACGTGTTTCTGGTGCTCGACGGGGTGGTCTCGATCGAGGTCGGCGGGTCTGAGCTGGGTCAGCTGGGCCCAGGGGCTGTGCTCGGGGAGCGCGCCCTTCTCGAAGGAGGGCGGCGCACGGCCACCGTGCGCGCGGTGACGCCGTGCCGGGTGGCCACCATCAGCGGCGCCGAGCTCGACCCGCAGATGCTGTCGGAGCTGGCCGCGGCGCACCGCCGCGAGGAGGAGTAAACCCGGCTATCGAGGTACAGCGGCCTTCTCAGGCGCAGCGGCGCGCCCCGTCGGCGGTGGCCACCTCGAAGACCGTCGGAGCGCCAAATCCCTGACGCGCGAAGGCCGTGTGCACCGCCGCGGCAACCGTCTCCCGTGCGTACACAGGAACCAGCGCGATGGCGCACCCGCCGAAGCCCGCGCCTGTCATGCGCGCACCCCAGGCGCCAGCCTCGCGCGCCGCCACCACGGCCACATCGAGCTCCGCCGACGACACCTCGTAGTCATCGCGCAGCGATGCGTGGCTGTCGTCGAGCACTCTCCCGATCGCGTGGATCTGGCCGGTGCGGAGCAGCTCCACGATTCGCCGCACCCTGGTGTTCTCCGCGACGATGTGGCGCGCGCGGCGCTGCAGCACGCCGTGCATGCTGTGCTCCACCGCGTCGGCCGTCGCGTCGCGGAGCGACTGCACGCCGAGCACGGTGGCGGCTTGCGCGGACTGCTCGCGACGCGCGCGATAGCCGGCTGCGCTGTTGGAGTGCGCAACCGCGGTGTCGATGACCATCAGCGCAGCTGACACCTCGGCGGGCTGGAATGCAATGAGCTCGCGATCGAGGGTTCTGCAATCGAGGAACACGACGTGTCCGGCGCGACCGGCGAGCACCGCCACCTGGTCGAGCAATCCCGTCGGGGCGCCGGCGATCGCGGCTTCCCCGTCGCGGCAGCAGCGTGCGATGTCGTTGTGCGCCATGTGCTGGCCGGTGAGCTCGGTGACGGCAAGCGCCACCGCCACCGCCACCGCGGCGCTGGACGCCAGGCCGCCTCCCAGCGGTATGTCGGAGTCGACGACGAGGTCAACCCCGGGCACTGTCACACCCGCCCGGCGCAGCCCCCACAGAGCCCCGAGCACGGGCGCTGCCCAGCCGGCACCGACGTCAGGACTGATGTCGTCGAGCGCCATAACGACTTCCGCGGGCATCTGCCTCGATGCGCATCGGACCCGTGCGTCCTCGCGCAGCCCGGCAGCGACCACGGCAGACCGATCGATCGCGAATGGAAGGGCCAGGCCCTCGCTGTAGTCGGTGTGATCGCCCATCAGGTTGACCCGCCCGGGCGACGACCACAGCCCACCCGGGCTCCGGCCGGTCAGCTTTCGATATGCTGCAACCGCATCGATCACGTCAGCCATGGCCAGAACATCTACCAGAAAACGTCATCGGTCCGCCAGCGTGCCGACGGCACCTGAATGGCACGCCATGATCGCCGTGGGCTCAGACCACAACGGATCTCGCGGTGGTTCTGATCCCGCCACCCCGCCCCCTCCATCCGGCAGCGCGACGTACGTCGCGCTGCCGTCTCTTTTTGTCCCCGCGGCGCTGGACACGATACAGTCAGCGCATTCCAATTTCCCGGACGTTGCGACAATGCGCCTCCGCTATCTGATCCCCGTCCTCCTGATCGTGTGCGTCGCCGCCGGCGGAGCCGTCACCGCCCACGCCGCGGGCGACCGTCAGAAGACCTTCAGCGACGCTGCGGCGCAGCTGCGCGCCCAGTGGGATCGCGACCAGGCCCAGGGGGTGCCCGCCTCGAGCCTGGCTCCGCTGCGCGCCGAGCTGACCAGCCAGCAGCCCACGGACGCCTGGTGGTCGCCGAACTGGCTGAACAACCCAGGCCACGCCCTGCTCGACCGGCTCCAGGCGGCGACCCAGTCGGCATGGAGTGCCGCGCTCGACGCCCAGCGCGCCCAGGCGCAGACGGTGATCTCCCAATGGTCGGACTTCGCCTCCCAGCAGACCGCCTGGCTGAGCGGTGACGCGGTCTCCGCGGCCGGGCAGTGGTCCAACCAGCTCAGCGCCGTCGCCACCCCGGCGGCGATCACCGCGCTCATCTCCACCTGGCAGGGCTTCCTGGCGCAGCAGCACATGGCGGTCGTGGCCGCTCAGCAGGCCAAGCTGTCCGCGGAACTGCAGTCGGCGGGTGGCCCCCAGGCCGTGCTGGCCACCGCGCGCCACCTGGTGGCGGTGGCCGGATCGGCCAATCTGGACGCCGGCAACGTCGCCCCGCTGGCGGCGCAGCTGAGCAGCCAGATCGCCGCCAACAGCGCCGCCGCGCTCTCGACCGGTGAGCAGCTGCTCACCGCGGTCAGCGCGCTGCAGTCGCTGGTCAATCTCAACAACCAGGTCGACGGCCAGGTTCGCCCCGTCTACCTCAGCGTCCTCCAGGCCGAGGCGGAGGGCACGCCCAACGCCGCCGCGCTGGCCGCCCAGCAGGCCGCCATCAGTGGCCAGTTCCGCGCTGCGCGCAGCGCCGACCAGATCACCGCGGTGGCCGCCGCGCTCACCTCCCTGCAGGGCCAGATCGCGGCGGAGCTGGCGGCCAACCAGTGCGGCCACCCGGTCGGCGCCGGCAAGGTGATCACCATCTCGCTGTCTCTCCAGGAGATGGTGTTCTACCAGGACGGCTGCGTGGCCAAGGCCACCGCGGTGACCACCGGGCGCCCCCAGCTGCGGACTCCCACCGGCAGGTTTTCGATCTTCTACAAGACCTCCCCGTTCACGTTCATCTCGCCGTGGCCGCCGAGCTCGCCCTTCTACTACTACCCCAGCCCGGTGAGCTGGGTGATGGAGTTCGCCGCCGACGGCTACTTCATCCACGACGCACCCTGGGAGGGGAACGGGTCGTACGGCCCCGGCGGGGAGGACAACCCCTCTGCCGCCAGCCACGGGTGCGTGCACACGCCCACCCCGGTGATGCAGTGGGCGTATTCCTGGACGCCGCTGCACACACCCGTGGTGATCAGCGCCTGAGGGGACCGTCCTCCGGGCTCTGCACCCTCCCAGCCGGCTCGGACAGTCCTCTGAGCAGACTCACAGCTTTCCCGGCAATCATGGCCGCATGACCCCGGCAGACGACGCAGTTCGAATCCTGGTCGTGGACGACGAGCGGGCCATCACCGACCTGGTTGCCATGGCGCTCAAGTACGAGGGCTTGGCGGTGGCCACGGCCGCCACCGCCAAGGAGGCGCGCACGGCGGTGATGGACTTCCGCCCGGCGCTGATCGTGCTCGACATCGGGCTCCCGGACGAGGACGGCTTCGCGCTGGTCCAGCGCCTCATCGGTGACGGCATCAAGGTGCCCGTCATCTTCCTGACGGCGCGCGATTCCACCGAGGAGAAGGTGCGCGGCCTCACCGTCGGTGGCGACGATTACGTCACCAAGCCCTTCAGCGTCGAGGAGCTGGTGGCACGAGTCCGGGTGGTGCTGCGCCGGCATGCCGGAGCCGGTGAACGGGCCAGCACCAGGCTGCAGCTCGCCGATCTGGAGCTCGACGAGGACACCCACGAAGTCTTTCGCGCCGGCCACATCGTGGAGCTCACCAACACCGAGTTCCGCCTGCTGCGCTACCTGCTCATGAATGCGGGTCGTGTGCTCTCCCGCAGCCAGATCCTCGATCACGTCTGGAAATACGACTTCGGCGGCGACGCCAGTGTGCTGGAGACGTACATCAGCTACCTGCGGCGCAAGGTCGACCAGGTGCAGCCGTCGCTGATCCACACGGTGCGCGGGGTCGGCTACGTCGCCCGAGTGCCGCGAGGCACCTGATGTCGCTGCGGCGGCGCCTGCTCCTGACGCTCGCGCCCGTCTTCATCGCCGGCCTGATCGCCGTCGACATCGCCACCTACGTGTCGTTGAAGTCGTTCCTGATCAGCAAGGTGGATGAGCAGATCCTGTCGGTGCACATGTCCGTGTCGGCATACCTGACGAGCGACAGCGTTTTCGGGCGCGGTCCGCAGCCAGGCCCGACTGACAACTTCCCCCCCGGGACATTCGGGGAGATCGTCAGCGCGAGTGGGAAGGTCGTGGTCGCGCCGCACGACTTCGCCGGCCCTGGCGGGGAGGACGCCACCTCAACGCTCAAACTCCCGTCCTCGCTGACACCGCAGACGTTCCTGACCGCCCAGGGAAGCTCCCCCGGCGACGGGTTCCGCGTGTACGTCGACAGCGTGCCGAACGACAGCAACGGTGACCTACTGATCGTGGCCCTTCCCCTCGACGAGACCGCGGCGACGCTGGCCCAGCTCCTCGCCCTGGAGCTCATCGCGGGCGGCGTCATCACCGTGATCATCCTGGTGGCCACGTGGGTGATCGTCCGCCGCGGCCTGCGCCCCCTCGACCGGATGGGCAGTACCGCGCGCATCGCCGCCACCGACCTGAGCCAGAGAGTTGAGCCCACTCAGGAATCGAGCGAGGTGGGGCGGCTCGGGCTGGCCATCAACGCTATGCTCAGCCAGTTGGAGGCCGCGTTCGCGGAGCGGGCCGCCAACGAGCAGCGCCTGCGCCACTTCGTCTCCGATGCGTCGCACGAGCTGCGCACCCCGCTGACCTCGATGCGCGGGTACGCCGAGCTGCTCCGCCGCAATCCGGTGATGTCCGAGCAGGACGTGATGCTGGCCACCCGGCGCATCGAGGAGGAGGCGCGGCGCATGGGCATCCTCGTCGACGACCTGCTCCTCCTGGCCCGGCTCGATCAGGGGCGGCCGCTGGAGCGCGTTCCCGTGGACCTCGACGCCATGGTGCTCGACGCCTGCGCCGACGCCAGGGTGGCGGACCCCACCCGGGTGGTGACGGCGCGCATCGAGGCACCCGCGCGGGTGATCGGAGACGACCTCCGGCTGCGCCAGGTTCTTGCCAACATGGTCCGCAACGCCGTGGTCCACACGCTGCCGGGCACGCCCATCGAGGTCACTCTCGGCGTCCAGGGCGACAGCGCCGTCATCGAGGTGGTGGATCACGGACCCGGCATCCGCCCCGACCATGCCCAGCGCATCTTCGAGCGTTTCCACCGCGCCGACCCCGCTCGCAGCGGCGACCAGGGTGGCAGCGGCCTCGGACTGAGTATCGCCGCCGCCGTGGTGGCGGCGCACGGCGGACGCATCGACGTGCGCGAGACCGCCGGCGGCGGCGCGACCTTCCGGATCGAGCTGCCGGCGCGTCCGGGCACGGCGGCCTCCCCCCGCCCCACGGAGGCGGGTCAGCCGGCGGCGTAACACCGCCGCAATCCCAGCGGATTCTCAGCCTGGCCACACCGGGCTGTGAGCAGGCGCCGCCACCATTCTCCGCACACGCGTCATCAGCACATCACCCCGGAGGAACCGCAATGCCCGACGAAGGCGGCAGTCCCGAATTGTCACCACCCGATCCCGAGATCGCGCCTCCCCCACCGCCCCCGCCGGCCCCTCCGGCGTCGCGTCCGTCACGGCGTCATCTCATCAGCCGCCGCGGGGCCACCGCCGCGGTCGCCACCGGCCTGGTGGTCGGCGGGGTTGCCGGCGGCTACGTCATCTCCCAGGCAGCCACCACCCCATCAGCGACGGCCAGCCCCAGCGCGGGGACCACGACCCCGCCGCACCACCCGGGAGGGTACGGCGGCAGCGGGTCCGCGGCACGCACCCAGGACCTGCAGCAGGCGGCCGGGGCGATCGGCATCACCACCACGCAGCTGCAGACCGAGATCTCCGCCGGGAAGACGATCTCGGCCATCGCCAAGGAGCACAACGTCGATCCCGCCAAGGTCATCGCCACGCTCGTCTCCGACGAGAACTCCGAGATCGATGCGGCGGTGGCCGGCGGGAAGCTCACCCAGGCGCAGGCCACACAGATGAAGACGCAGACCACCCAGCGGGTCACCGACTTCGTCAACGGCACCAAACCCGCTCACGGCCCCGGCGGGCCGGGCGGACGGCGCGGTGCCCTGCAGGCCGAGGATGAGCAGGTTGTTGCCACAGCTGTCGGCATCTCCACCACCCAGCTGCAGACCGAGCTCACAGCCGGCAAGACCATCGCCGCCATCGCCACCGAGCACGGCTCCACCGCCGCGAACGTGATCAGCGCACTGGTGGCATCGGAGAACAGCGAGATCGACCAGCGCGTCTCCAGCGGTCAGCTCACAGCCGCCCAGGGCGCCCAGATGAAGACCATGACCGTGCAGCGCGTCACCGACGAGGTCAACGGCACCGGGCCGGCCCACCGCGGATTCGGCGGACACGCGGGTCCTCCGAGCGGGCCCGCAGGGGCACCGCCGACCAACTGATCTGCCGCACATCCCCCTTCCCCGAAGCCCGTCCTCGCCGCTGAGGGCGGGCTTCTCCGTAGATTCTCAGAGATGGGCTCGGTAGAACGAGAGCATGTTGGCCAGGACGGCGGAACGGTTGCGGATGAACTGGTGGTCGTCGCCGGGATAGGTGATGTACTGCGCGCTCCGACCGGCGCTCTGCAGAGCCGCGTAGAGGTGATCGGAGAAGAGCTTGGGCACCATGCTGTCGCCCGCGTCCTCGTCGATCTGCACTGCAGCGGTTGTGGCTCCCAGGTAGTTGATCGCCGATGCCTGGTTCCAGAAGTCGGGATTGGTGCGAGGTGTGCCGTTTCTGGCGATCATCGACTGGGCCACGTGCTGCTGCACCACCGGAGGAGCGGCTGTGGGAGTGGCGGTGACCGTCGACCAGTTGAAGAAGATGTCGTAGAGCGAGCCGACCACGGCCGCCATGAACACCACCGCCCTGATGTCGTGCGAGATCACCATGGCGCGCAGCACCTCGTAGCCCCCCAGGCTGTGTCCGAACAGCCCAATGCGGGTGCGGTCGACTCGTGGATCCGCTCTCACTGTGCTGATCAGGTTGAGCAGGTCGTACGTGTACACCGGTGACAGGTAGCCGCCCTCGGCGACGCCCTGGCTCTGGCCGTGGCCACGGTAGTCGGGTTTGAGCACCAGGTAGCCCGCCCTCGCCAGGGTGGCGATGAACTGGGCGTAGGAGCCATCGTCGGTGCGGTAGGTGCGGGGATCGAGGTACCCGTGGCTGATGATCACCACCGGCCATCCGGCCGCGGGTGGCGCGCTGTCGGGCACGCTCATCAGCGAGTATTCGGTGAGACCGTCGGACACGAACGACACCACCCAGTTGACATAGCCGCCCTGGTTACCGTCGGAGCGCACCTTGGTCAGGGTGCTCGCCGGATAGGCACGGGCTCGCATGGCCGCGATGGTCAGCGGGTTGAGCGTTGCGGGGCCGGGACTCGGTGCCGCCGCGGTGCTGGATGCGGTGGCTCGCGCCGCCGCGCCGTGGGGTGGTGCCGGGGATGTGCCGCCGGAGGCGACGTGGTCCACACCCCACGCTGCGCTGGCAATGATGAGGACGCCGACACCGATTTGAACTGAGCGCCGGGTCATGGGCGATCAGCATACGTGCGCCATCCTTGCGACGCGAAAAGGGACCGGCGCTGTGCCGGCCCCTGCTGGGTTTCTCACACGAGGACGGGGTTACGGGACGGTGGGCACCTGTCCCGCGTTCTCCTGCGCCTCACGAGCGGCGCTCTCACCGGCCTCGTGCGTCGCGGTCTCGTTGGAGTGGAACGTGCCCGTCGACGTCGACGGCGCGGTGGTGGAAGCTGACGGCGAGGTCGTCGACGTGCTCGCGGTCAATGTCGCTGTCGAGGTGGCCGCCTGGGTGACGATGAACCCACCGGCGAAGGCCCCGCCCATGAGGCCGAGAGCGGTGGCGGCAATGGCGCCCCGCCGCCCCAGGCCGCCGAGGAGACGGCGCCGGTGATCAGGCGAATCGGTCTGGTTGTCCATGGTGAAGGATCTCCTTGTCGCAGGTTTGGTGATGGGTCGGGGATGGGGGGCGGTCGAGGCCGTCACATGGCGGACACCCCGCGGTGACGGTGGAACAGGGATGCGTGGAAACGGCCGCGTGTGCTCATGCGAATCGACTCCGTGATGTCGGGCGATGAGCTCATGCTGAGCACGCCGCGTCGGAGTCGACTGGGGACACACTGGGTGTCGGCTGAGAGTCCTGCAGGAACGCCTCAGAGCTCAGCTGCGGACGTAGATCACCGCGACGTTGTCCGCGTACACGCGGTGCCAGTTGGGCTGCGTCGCCAGCGCCGTGGTGAGTGGCATGTCAGGCTCGAAGACGACGTAGTCGACGTTGTACCTGTTGAGGATGTCCAGCCAGTCGCTGTGCAGATTGACCACGTCAACGTACTCGTTCATGATCGTGTCCCCCATGAGGTCCGCCTCGCCGAAGAGGAAGACACGGCGGGACTGCTGCGGGTAGAAGCGGTAGATCATGTAGCCGCCCCAGGCGTAGTCGCTGAACATGTGCGATCCCACCGCGGGATGGGAGTCGAGATAGTCGGCGGCGCCGGACGGGTAGTTGTCGACGGTGCTGGCCGCCTGGTGGGCGAGCAGCGATCGCAGAACCACAAGCACCGCCAGAGTGATGACGGCGGTGACCATGGCTGCGGCCTGCACCAGCCGCTGGGGACGAACGCCGGCCAAGCGGCGCGACCCACGCCGTGCGAGGTCGGAGAACACCGGGCTCCACAACCACGCCAGCAGCGGCGTGGCTGTGGCCACGAAGATGGCGATATGGCGGACCGACTGCAGCGCCAGGAGCAGCCCGGTAACCGCCACCACCAAGCTGAAGACGGTGGTCCTGGTGCGCCGCAGAGCCAGGCCGATGATCAGCAGGATGAACATCGCCTCGAAGCCGCGCATCTCCCAAGCGTGGAAGTCAGGCGACTGCCACTCGCGGATGAACGCCTGCTGCACCGCGCTGGTCTGGGTGCGCCAGGCGTATGCGTAGAGCGACACGCCGTGCGGATTGAGCAGCCCGGTGACCGCCGAAGCGATCGAGATGAGCGCGATGCGCCAAGCTCGGGTGCGTGCCTGCAGCTGGGAACGGTCGAACAGCCACCGCGCCATCTCCACGAGAAATGCGATGCCCAGAAAGAGGAAGGCGATGACGAAGCCGCCGTGGAAGTTGGCCCACGCCACCATGATCAAGGGCATCGCGTAGAGGCCGCGATGTCCGCCGTCGAGGAACCTCTCGATGAGGTAGAGCTCGACGCAGACCAGCGCGAAGGTGATCATCTGCGGCCGCGGTCCCCACACCGCCACCCCGGCAACCGCTGCCAGCGCCAGCGCCCCGGCGGTGGCGACGAAGTGGGTGGCGCGCAGGTTGATGCGTCGCAGGATGAACCAGAACCCGGCCCAGGTGATGGCACCAAACCCCAGGCTGACAGCCAGCTGTCCGCCGACCTTGCCGAGGCCGTACATGAGCAGCTCCGACAGGTACTCATGATCTGTCCAGGGGTGGCTGGTGACCGTGTACGTGTAGAGATCGTGGGCGGGAAGCGCGTGGTGATCGAGGATCCAGCGCGCGGTGACGATGTGCCACCAGTAGTCGGCGTCACCGACGCGGCGCACCACCAGCGGCAGCATCCCGATCATCACGGCGAGAACCACCAGGGTGCCCACCGACCAGCTGATCCGCCCGCTCCGAGATGAGCGCGCGGCGGCGGTGGCGGGCGCCTCGGTCACGGCGTCCAGCTGGGGCGCATTGGTGCTGTGCAAACTCGCGCGGAGGATACGCGGATCGGGGCACGCGCCGGCAGTTCGTACACTCCGCCGATGACAGCCGGAATCGACCGCTGATCGATGTCGGAGTTTCTCCGCTCCTCGCTGGGCAGCGGGTTCGGGTACGTGCCCGGAGAGCAGCCACCCGATGGGGACGGCTGGATCAAGCTCAACACCAACGAGTCGCCGCTGCCGCCATCCGGGACGGTGGCGGCTGCCGTCAGCGCAGCGGCCGCCGCCCTCAACCGCTACCCCAGTCCGGAGGGCGAGCCGCTTCGCACCGCCCTGGCCGCGCACCACGGTGTCGACCCGTCGCAGGTGATCGTCGGCAACGGTGCCGACGCGCTCATCAACGACTGCCTGCGGGCCTTCTGCGAGCCGGGCGCGACGCTGGTGGTCACCGAGCCCACCTATTCCCTGCTGGCGGCGGCCGCCCGCATCCACGGGCTGGAGACGCAGGCGGTGGCACTGGAGGCGGACGGCCGGCTGCCGCGCCAGTTCGCCACCAGCTCCGCGCCGCTGCGCATCCTGGTCAATCCCAACACCCCGACCGGCACCTGGTGTGAGCCGGAGCGGCTGGCCGCCGACCTCGCTGACGCGGCCGGGGTGGTGGCCATCGATGAGGCGTACTGCGATTTCGCCCCGCGCTCGTGCATCCCCCTGCTGGCGGACCATCCCGCCTGGCTGGTCCTGCGCACCTTCTCGAAGTCGTACGCACTGGCCGGCCTGCGCGTGGGCTATGCGGTGGGCGCGGCCGACCTGATCGCCGACCTCCGAGCGGTCGGGGAGTCGTACCCGGTCGATCGCTGCGCCCTGGCCGGGGCGCGCGCCGCACTCGACGACCAGGCCCACCACAGCCGGCTGGTGGAAACGGTGCTGTCGGAGCGCCGCCGCCTCAGCGAGGAGCTGAGCCGGCGGGGCTGGCACGTCACCCCCTCGCATGCCAATTTCATTTGCGTCAGGCCTCCGGGCGGCACCGCTCGAGAGGCTGCCGAGAGGCTTCGGCAGAGACGCGTGCTGGTGCGCTGTTTCGCCGGCGGCGACGGCGGCCAGCTGCGCATCACGGTGGGGTCGCCGGCGGAGACCGACGCACTGCTCGCGGCGATCGTGTGAGGTGGATCTCGAGGCCGTCCGTACACTGTTGCGATGAGGTCCAGCGGCGCTGCCACACGACCGGGCGGGTTCGGTGACTGGCTGCCCGGTGCCGCTGCGTCCCGGCGCGCGCTCACCGCGGTGCTGGTGGACACCTTCGAGGCGGCCGGCTTCGCGCTGATCGACACCCCCACAGTGGAGTACGCAGGGACCATCGAGCGCGGCCTGGGGCCGGACGTCCAGGACGAGCTCTTCCGATTCATGGACGCCGACGGCAGCTTGCTCGCCCTGGTCGGTGAGCGCACCGTCAGCGTGGCGCGCACGGTCGCCACCCAGCTGCGGCGGGGACCGTTCCCGTTGCGTCTCTGCTATGCCGGACCGGTGATCCGCAATCGCGCTCTGCTCGGGGGGCGCCGGCGCGAAGCCGTGCAGGCAGGCTGCGAGCTGGTCGGCGACCCCGAGCTCAGCGCCGACGCGGAGTGCATCGCGCTGGCGATCGCCGCGGTCGACGCGGCCGGAGTGCCGGACATCCAGGTGGATGTGGGCCACGCCGGCTTCCTCCCCGCCCTCCTGGCGGGCGCGGGGATGGACGCCGCCAGCCGCGGGGAGATCGGTGCGGCGCTGGGGGCGCGCGACCTGGTTGCGGTGGAGCGCCACCTGGCAGGAACCCCCGTCGGTGCCGCCGAGCATGCCCTGCTGCTCCGCTTCCCCGCCCTGCGAGGGGGACGCGAGCTCCTCGATCAGGCCCGCTCCGGGCTGCAGGCGGAGGGCCCGCTGCGCGCCCTCGACGAGCTGGCTCAGCTCTGGGAGCTGCTGCGCGCCCGCGGCCTTGCCGATCGCGTCCACCTCGACCTCGGCGCGGTGCGCGACTGGACCTACTACACAGGACCGACCTTCGAGCTCTTCAGCGGCGACCTGGGCTTTCCGCTGGGCGCGGGCGGCCGCTACGACTCCCTCCTCGGACGCTTCGGCTTGGCTCAGCCGGCCACGGGATTCGTGGTGCACGCCGACCGCTGCCACGACGCCATGGCGCGGCGTGCCGTGGCCACGACATCGAGGAGTGGCGCCGGGCTGCGCATCGCGGTCCCCACGGGCGCGCTGCTCGCGGATGCCTGCACGCTGCTGCGCGAGTCCGGCGTGGCCCCGGAGCTGCGCCCCGAGTCGTTCGAGCGCCGCCTCCAGCTCGCGGTCGGCGACCACGAAGTGATCACCATCCGCCCCACCGACGTGCCCGTCTACGTCGAGATGGGGGCCTGCGATTGCGGGATCGTCGGCAAGGACGTCCTCTGGGAGTCGCGGCGCGAGCTCTACGAGATCGCCGACCTCGGCTTCGGGCAGTGCCGCCTGGTGCTCGCCGCCCCCGAGGGCTCGGCGCTATCGGAGGGCAGCTGGCCGCCGGCGATGCGGATCGCCACCAAGTACCCAGAGGCGGCTCGCCGCTTCTTCGCCGGTCGCGGAGACGGTGCTGAGCTGATCAAGCTGCACGGCTCGGTCGAGCTGGCCCCGTCCGCGGGCCTCTCCGACGGCATCGTCGACGTGGTGGCCACCGGCGCCACCCTGCGTGCCAATCGCCTCTGCGAGGTGGCCACCATCGCCGAGTCGACGGCACGGCTGGTGGTCAACGTGGCCTCGATGAAGACACGCAGCGCCGCCGTCACCGACCTCGCCACCGCCCTGCGGCGTCGCGTCGAGCAGCGCCGGTCGTGACCGGGCTGCCTGTGCTGTCCCTGGAGACGTGGCTCCTCCATGCGGGCGGCGGCGAGCGCCGATTCTCCATCCCGGAGCCGGACGCCGCCACCGCGAAGCAGCTCGAGAGGGTGTTCGGGCGCGCCATCTCCGCGGTCGACGCCGTGCGCGCCATCGTCGACGACGTGCGCCGGCGCGGCGACGCGGCCGTCTGCGAGTGGACCGAACGCATCGAGGGCGTGCACGTGGAGACGCCGCGCGCCGACCCGGCGTGGATGGCCGGCTGCTGGAACTCGCTGCCCGGGCCACTGCGCAACGCTCTCGCCGCCGCCGCCGAACGCATCCGCACGTTCCACGACCTCCAGGTCGACGTGCGCCCCCGCGGCCGGCCGGGGCTCTGCCTGCGACCCGAACCCCTGCGCCGGGTGGGCTGCTACGTGCCCGGGGGACGCGCCGCCTACCCCAGCACGGTGCTGATGAGCGTCATCCCCGCCCAGGCCGCCGGCGTCGCCTCGCTGGTGATCGCCAGCCCCGCGACAGCCGAGGGCTCCGTCCACCCGCTGGTCGGCGCGGCCGCGCACCTCCTCCACGTCCACGAGGTCCACGCGGTCGGCGGCGCCCAGGCGATCGCCGCGATGGCCTATGGAACGGCCACGATCGCCGCCGTTGACAAGGTGGTGGGCCCCGGCAACCTGTTCGTCACCCTCGCCAAGCGCGAGGTGTTCGGGGCCGTTGACATCGACCAGCTGGCCGGCCCCAGCGAGATCATGGTGGTGGCGTCCGCCGGTGCCGATCCCGTGCACATCGCCGCCGACCTCATCTCCCAGCTCGAGCATGACCCGCTCGCCTGGGCGGTCTGCGTGACGGACTCGGACGGCCTCGCCGAGGCGGTCAGGACGGCATTCGATGAGATGGCACCTGCGGCGGCGCGGGCGGGGATCATCGGAGAGTCGGCCGGACGCCACGGGGCGGTGGTCCTCATCGATGAGCTCGAGCAGGCGCTGGCGGTCACCCTGGCATTCGCTCCCGAGCACCTCTCGCTACAGGGGGCGGCCGCCGAGGCTCTGCGCGACCGCGTCCGCGGCGCGGGGGCCGTGTTCTGCGGGGCTCTCTCGCCGGTGTCGATGGGCGACTACGTCGCCGGCCCCAACCACACCCTGCCCACCCAGGGCGCGGCTCGCTATCGAGGCCCGCTCTCGGTCATGGACTTCGTGCGCTGGCCCTCGGTGGTCGAGCTCAGCACCGCGGAGTTCGACGCCCTCGCCCCAGTGGCCTGCGTGCTCGCCACCGCCGAAGGCCTGCACGGCCACGAGGAGGCGATCCGGTTGCGCATGCGAGGCGAATCGTGACTCCCCGGCAGGCACGCAACACCCGTGCGACCAGGGAGACGCGCATCGAGTGCGCGGTGAGCGTCGACGGCACCGGGAGGGCGACCATCGAGCTCCCCCTCCCCTTCTTCCGCCACATGGTCGAGTCCTTCGTCAAGTACAGCGGCATGGATGTGGAGCTCAGCGGACGCGGTGACGTGGAGGTGGACGCCCACCACCTCGTCGAGGACACCGGGCTGGTGCTGGGCGGGTGTGTCTCCGAGGCGCTCGGAGACCGCGCCGGCATCGCCCGATTCGGTCATGCCCACGCACCTCTCGACGAGGCGCTGGTGCGCTGCGCTCTCGACTACGGCAAGCGACCCCACGTGGTGTACGAGATGAGCGGCCTGGCCGGCCGCATCAACGACTTCGACGTGGCGGTTCTCCAGGAGTTCGTTCGCGGCTACGCGCAGACCGCCGGGATCAGCCTGCACCTCGACCTCATCCGCGGCGAGAACCTCCACCACATCGCCGAGGCCGCGTTCAAGGCCCTCGGACTGGCCACGCGAGAGGCCCTGACCGTGATCGGCGGCGGCATCCCCTCGACGAAGGGAACACTGTGAGCGCCGCCGACCGGCCCCAGGTCGGCGTCTGCGACTACGGGGTCGGCAACCTCCGCAGTGTCGAGCGCGCGCTCCTCGAGGGGGGTGCGCGCCCGCTGCTCAGCGCGGACCCCGGCGAGCTGGCGGAGTGCGACGGCCTGGTGCTCCCCGGGGTGGGCGCGTTCACCGTGGCGGCTCGCGCCCTGCGCGAGCGCGGCATCGACGCGGTGGTTGCCGGAATGGTCGCGCGGGGGCGCCCCGTCCTCGGCGTCTGCCTGGGCTTTCAGCTCCTCTTCGAGGAGAGCGACGAGGGCAGCGGCGGCTTCGGGCTGGGAGTGCTCCCGGGGCGGGTGCGACGCCTCGATGCGGGCCGCGGCAAGGTGCCGCACATGGGGTGGAGCCGGCTCCGCGTCAGGCGTGAGTCGGGGTTGCTCGACTCCCTCGACGACGGCGAGTTCATGTACTTCGTGCACTCCTACGCGGCCATCCCCGATGACAGGGGTGACGTCATCGCCACCGCCGACTACGGCGGTGAGGTGGTGGCCGCGGTGGAGCGCGGCCCGGTGCGTGGCACCCAGTTCCATCCCGAGAAGAGCGGCGCCGCGGGCCTGCGCGTGTACGCCAATTTCGTCGCCGGCTGCGCCGCGCCGGTGCGAGCCTGAGCCGGCTCGTGCTCGTCATCCCCTCCATCGACCTGCGCGGCGGCAGGGTGGTGCGCCTGGTCCACGGTGAGTACGCGCGCGAGACCGTGTTCAGCGACGACGCCGTCGCCGTGGTGCGGTCGTTCGCCGGCAGCGGCGCCCGCCGCGTCCACGTCGTCGACCTCGATGCGGCGCGAGGGACTGCCGACTCGGCGTCGGCTCGCGCGGCCTCCGCTGCGGTCAGCTCGCTGGCCGCGCTGGGCGTCGAGGTGCAGGTGGGCGGCGGGGTGCGCGACGCCGCCGCGGCGCAGCGCTGGTTCGACAGCGGCGCATCGCACGTCGTCCTGGGCAGCCTCGCCGTCAGCGATCCGGACACGGTGCAGACGCTCAGCCGGGCGTTCCCCGGCCGGGTGCTTCTGGCGCTGGATGTCCGTGACGGCGCTGCCCAGACGCAGGGGTGGACGCGATCCGGCGGAGACGCCCTGGCTCACCTGGAGCGATGGGCAGGGTGGCCGGTGGCGGGGGTGGTGCACACCGCCATCGAGCGCGACGGTGCTCTCGCCGGCCCCGCTCTCGAGGCTCTGCACTCTGTCTGCGAGCGATTCGACGGCCCGGTCATCGCCAGCGGCGGGATCACCACCATCGAGGACGTCCGCGCTTGCCGCGATGCCGGTGCCGCCGGCGTCATCGTCGGCCGCGCCCTCCACGAGGGCATCTTCGACCTGCGGGCGGCGCTGGCCAGCTTTTCGGGCGGCGCCGCGGCATGAGCCTGGCCAAGCGGATCATCGCCTGCCTCGACGTCGACGCCGGCCGGGTCGTCAAGGGGATCAACTTCCTCGAGCTTCGTGACGCCGGCGACCCCGCTGAGCTGGCGGCACGCTACGACGCCGACCTCGCCGACGAGCTGGTGTTCCTGGACATCACCGCGTCCAGCGACGACCGCGACATCCTCATCGACGTGGTGCGGCGCACCGCCGACAACGTTTTCATCCCGCTCACGGTGGGCGGTGGCATCCGGGGCCTCGACGACATCGACAGGTTGCTCCGCGCGGGCTCCGACAAGGTGTCGCTGAACACCGCCGCGCTGCAACGGCCGGAGCTCATCGGTGAGGCGGCGGCGCACTTCGGTGAGCAGTGCATCGTGGTCGCCATCGACGCCCGGCAGGGCGAGCGGGGCTGGGCCGTCAGCTCCCACGGCGGTCGCCGCGACACCGGCAGGGACGCTGTGGAGTGGGCCCGCGAGGCGGCCTCGCGCGGCGCCGGGGAGATCCTGCTCACCAGCATGGATCGCGACGGCACCCGCAGCGGGTACGACCTGGCGCTGACCTCCGCGGTGGCGGCGGCGATCCCCATCCCGCTCATCGCCAGTGGCGGCGCCGGTGAGCCCGAACACCTCCGCGCCGTGCTCACCGAGGGAGGTGCCGACGCGGCCCTGGCGGCGTCGATCTTCCACTTCGATGCCCACCCCATCCCGGCCACCAAGCGCTACCTCCAGGGCGCGGGCGTGGAGGTGCGGTTGTGAGCCGCGCACCGCGCTTCGGAGGCGACGGACTGGTCCCCGCCATCGTCCAGGACGCCGCCACCGGCAGAGTTCTCATGCTCGCGCACATGAACGCCGAGGCCTGGGAGCGCACGGTGCGGACCGGGCAGGCGTGGTTCTGGAGCCGGTCCCGGGCCGAGCTCTGGGAGAAGGGCGCCAGCAGCGGCAACCGCATGACGGTGGTCGAGATCCGGCTCGACTGCGACGACGACGCGGTGCTGCTTCGCGTCGATCCCAGCGGGCCGGCATGTCACACGGGCGAGACCTCCTGCTTCTTCACGGTCGTGGAAGCCCGCCGCGGTGACTGACTCCCGCGACGATCTGGAGTTGGCCCTTCTCCTCGCCGAGCTCTCCGACGAGATCACCACGACGCGCTTCGGAGCTTCTGATCTGCGCGTCGACACCAAGACCGACGACACCCCGGTCACCGACGCCGACCGGGCCGTCGAGGAGATGATCCGCGCCCACCTGGCAAGGGCGCGACCCACCCACGCGGTGCTCGGCGAGGAGGGCGGCGCCAGCGGAGAGGCCGAGTGGCGCTGGATCATCGATCCCATCGACGGCACCAAGAACTTCGCGCGCGGCGTGCCGGTGTGGGCAACCCTGCTCTCGCTGCAGCGCGACGGTGTGGAGACCTGCGCGGTGATCTCCGCGCCCGCCCTGGGACGGCGATGGTGGGCCCGTCAGGACGGGGGTGCGCAGTGCAATGGACGGGCGCTCCACGTGTCCGCCGTGTCCCGGTTGGAGGACGCCAGCCTGTCCGTCAGCGACGTGCGCGATTTCGCCCGGCTGGGGTGGGGCGACGGCTTTGCGCGCCTGGCGGCGATGTGTCAGCGGCTGCGCGGCTTCGGTGACTTCTGGTCGCACATGCTGGTGGCCGAGGGGGCCATCGACTGCGGCATCGAGGCGACGGTCAAGCAGTGGGACGTCAGCGCTGTGCGCCTGATCGTGCGCGAGGCCGGGGGCAGGTTCACTGACTTTGCGGGCATCGACCACATCGGCGGCGGCAGCGTGATCACCAGCAACGGCCTCGTTCACGACGCGGTGCTTGCCTGCCTGGGCTCGTAGGCATTGGCCGAGAGGTGTCCGCGCCGGGCTCCGATGATCCTGGCAGCAGGTTCAGCTCCACGGAGGCGGCGACGATGGCCACGCAGCAATGTCCGGTGTGCGGGGAGTGGGTCGATGACCAGCTCACCGAGTTCTGCCCCACCTGCGGAGAGACGATCACCCCCGACGAGGGGGCCGGCTGAGACCCGCGTCAGCGCGCCCCGGCGCCCTCGCCGACGGGAAGCTGCGCGTCGATCCACGACTGCAGCGCGTCGCCGGACTCCCACGAGGTGATCAGCGCGTAGCGGGGCTCAGGTCCGGGGTTGTGGACCACGTGCCAGAGCCGCTGCGTGTCGATGATCAGCTGCATGCCGGCATGGAGCGGAATCAGCGACTCAGTCGCCTCGTCCCCCTTGTCCTCGAGGAGGATGAAGGTGGCGTTGGTGTCGGTGAGCTCCAGCCAGGAGCGCACCACCCAGCCCTCGCCGTCGGGGTTGAGGCGGTTGTTGTCATCGAGGTGCAGCTGCTGGCGCGCGAACCCTTCGTCGCTGGGATTGAGCTTGATGACCCGCACCCTGCCGTAGCCCGCCCCCACCGCCTCCACGTAGCGCACGAACGACGGCGCGATCTCTTTGTTCTTGGTCCAGATGCCGTCCTTGTCGGGCTTGCCGTGGTCCCAGAAACCGGCGCACTCCATCTCCCCGAGCGCCGACGCGAGCGGAGCGAAGTTGGTGTCTCCCCCGCTCTTCCAGTCCATGTACTCGAGGCCCAGCCATTCGCTCGATGGGATCGCCGGACCGTCGTGGTCGCGGAGGATGACGAAGCCTTTCTCGTCGAAGATGGGGAGGGTGCGGTGAGCCATGGCTGCTTGCGACTCCTGTGGAGATGGGGACGTCAAGGAGAGGTCGAGAGACTGTGCCGATAGAGTACGACGGCCGCCACCGCCCGGGTCGCCGGTAGGCTTGATCTGTGACCGCCCCAGCCGCCGCCGCTCTCCAGGAGGAGCTGGAGCTCGCCCAGGAGCTCGCCGACCTGGCCGACGCCATCTCGATGGAGCGCTTCCGCGCCCTCGACCTGGTGGTCACCGCCAAGCCCGATCTCACCCCCGTCACCGAGGCCGACCACGGCATCGAGCGCGCCATCCGCGATCTGCTGGCGCGCCGCCGCCCGGCGCACGCCATTGTCGGCGAGGAGTTCGGCGGCGATGTCGAAGCGCGCGACGGCTGGCGCTGGGTGATCGACCCCATCGACGGCACCAAGAGCTTCGTGCGGGGCAATGAGACATGGGGCACGCTCATCGCCCTGCAGCACGACGGGCGATCGGTGATGGCGGTCGCCTCCACGCCGTCCTACGGGCACCGCTACGCGGCCGTCCGTGGCGGAGGGGCCACCGTCGACGGCAAGCCCCTGCGGGTCTCGCGCATCACCACCATCGAGGAGTCGATAATCGCCCACACCTCGGTGTCGGGCTTCTCGCGGGTGGGGATGTCGGCAGCCCTGGTGGCGATCGCGGGCCGCTGCTGGGACGCTCGGGGGATGGGCAACACCCACTCCCACCTCGCCGTCGCCCGGGGCACCGCTGACATCGGCTGGACATCGCGGGCCAACCTGTGGGACTACGCCGCCCTGTCCCTGATCGTCGAGGAGGCGGGCGGTCGCTTCCTCGACCGATCCGCCGACGGCCCCCTGGGCGGCACGGGGCTGTCGACCAACGGGCTCCTCCACGACGAGGTCGTCGCCCTCACCGGCGCCGACCGGTACCGCCATCCCTGACCCTATCGGCCCCGGGCTCGTACCATGGCCGGCCATGCCGCCTGGTCACGCCCGCTGCATGTGCAGCCGGATCGTCGTCCCCGCGGGCGAGGAGCGCAGCTGGACGAGGTCGCAGAGCTGGTTGACCAGCCACAGGCCGCGGCTGTCGCCGGGAGTGAGGCCCGGCCGCCTGCGGTCGACCAGCGGTGAGGCGATGTGGCCGGCGTCGCTGATCTCGCAGACCAGACCGGCGTCGTGAGGCCACAGGCGCAGCAGACCCGACCCGCCGCCGTGGTGGAGGCTGTTGGTGGCCACCTCGTTGGCCGCAAGCACCATGTCGGCCACCCGGGGTGAGAGGAGGCCGGCGCGGGCGGCCGCCGCGGACACCATGGTGCGCAGCTCGGCGAGCGACTGCCAGGTGAACGAGAGCTCACCGACGCGGCCGGCGGGCTCGTCGAGCGGAGCGTCCAGGGTGGCCCCGGATCCGAATCCGCGGTAGGAGGAGCTGCCGCGTGACAGCCGCCCGTCGCTCACGAAGGGGTGGCTGCGCTCCGCCTCGGCGATGACCGCGGCGTCCAGGCTGGACGTGTCGTAGGGGCAGAGCAGCCACCAGGAGGGAGCCTGGTCGAAGGCCAGGTTGAGCAGCATCTCGTGGCGCTGGCACTCCAAGAGCGTGGTGGGGTCGCACTCGGCCCACACCGGCTCGCCGATGCCGCGCAGCCGCCGACCCGGCGCGGAGTGGGCATCGACGAAGTCGCGCCAGGTCGGGATGATCCGCCCCGGGTTGGCGCCGACCCCAGCCATCTCGGCGAACATCACGCTCCCGGCCGTGTCGCCGAGCTCGTCGCGGAGGCGCTCGACCTTGGCTCGCGCCACCACCACCAGGGTGGGCTCACCGGCGTCCACGCCGTCGCTGATGAACCGGGTGGTGGCACCAAGGAACTCGTCGTCCCCCGCGTAGAGAAGCGCCTCGTGGCGGAAGCTGCCGTCCCTCGCCCGCGTGGCACTCATGATGTGATACCGGTGATGTTGCTCATGGTGATGTCCAGCATAGCGGCGCGAACCGTCCGTACCTCGTCCAGTCGCGTACGGAGATGCGTCATCTCACCTTCGCGGGGTCATCGATGACCACCAGGTGAGGCAGATCGGCCCAGCCCACGATGGCGAGAGCCCGGCGCAGGTGCGCAGGCAGCCCGCTCACCACGATGCGCTGGTCGGCGCCGGCCTCCTCGGCCGCGCGGACCAGTGCACGCAGGCCGCTGAGGTCGCAGAAGAGGACGTCGTGGAATTCCACGGCGACCTCGGCGGCGTCGGCGAGCGCGGACGACACCGCCGTGGCGATGGCGTCGGAGTTGGTCACGTCGATCTCGCCGCGAAGGCGCAGGCGCGTCGGGTCGCCGGTGCGCTCGATGATCAGCGGCCCGGCGGTGGCGACCAGCTCACCGGCAGCCATCGCCGCCCCGGCCGGGCCGCCGGCTCCGAGAAACGCCGCCGCCGGGCGGGTGAGACCGCGCACGGGCAGCTCGGTGATGGCGGGCGTGAAGAGCTGGCGGTCGCGGAGCCACGCCAGTGACCAGTCGTGCAAGAGCTCCTGGAGCCGCTCGGCCGGCAGGCCGACATCCGCAAGCCGCTCGCGGCGCTCGGTGATGAGCTCGTCGACGCGATCGAGGAAGGCGCTGAGCTGCACCTCGAGGCGCTCCACCTCTGCCCCGTCGGCGTGTCCCCCGCCGAGCAGCCGCGCCTTGGCCTCGATCAGCGCGGTCCGCTCCGCACCGATCAGCTCTGCGAACTCCGCCTCCAGAGAGCGCATCACCGCGAGCCTCGCCGGCGTCACCTCGGCGAGCCACTCCAGCCGTTGCGCCGGCCCACCGAGCCCGCAGCGGGGATAGAAACGACCCGAATGGCGCGCGTCGTTGCCGATGGCGAGGTGGCGGCAGGTGGTCGCCGACCCGAGCACGTCATGGGCGGTGTTGGTGACGGTGAAGACGGCCGCCTGGAACGCGGGACAGCGGGGGTTCTCAGCGAAGGACGGAGAGAAGGACCGCGAGTAGGGACAGCGATCGTCGCGGCGCGCCGGCTCCCCGAGCTCCTCTCTGATCTGCGCCACCATCTCCGGATACACCCTCACACGCTGGCCGTTGCGCTCGCACCATTTAGCCCGCCGGGGATTGCGAGGGTGTTAGAGCACATCCTACAGGTGGATGCCGCGCATCAGCATGCCCAACGCATATGCCTCCGGAGTGACCGGCGCCTCCTGCTTGGGCTCGGCGCCGTCTCCCTTGGGGGCGCCACCGCTGTCGGGGAGCATGTGGAAGGCGGCGCTCATGAGCACGTTGTGCAGACCCGGCAGCACGGCGTGGGTGAGCTCGCCGAACTTGCCGAGGCGCGTCGACACCTCGTGGGGGCGGGTGATCAT
>DAIUFS010000014.1:0-4562 GCA_036844485.1 Candidatus Dormiibacterota bacterium
GTGAAGCACGAGAGCACGCCGTAGGAGACGTGGCCGGCGCTGTCGGTCTTGATGTTGCCGCTGCCGCCGCCGCTGCTGCTGGTACTCGAGCTGCCGCAGGCTGCGACCAGCAGCGCCGCCGCCGTGCACGTCAGCAGGCGTTTGGGTGACGCTGTTTGCCGGACCCCGCCGGAAAAACGAGACATGGCTGTCGGCGACACTGTCCCACCTCCATCAGCGGCCCTTGTGCGGGTCGTCCGAGTGCGTGGCGGAAGTCTGGTGCACCGTGGCCAAGTGTGTCAATGGCCCAATGGACGGACCAATTGTGGTGAGATAATCGGCCGCGTGACTCTCGATACCTCCCCTCTTCGCCCCCTGGGCCGCACCCGGCTCTACGAGGACCTGGTGGAGCGCCTCGGCGAGTTCGTGATCCGCACCGACCTCGCGGTGGGCGGGCGCTTCCCCCCGGAGAGGGAGCTGGCCTCGCGGTTGGGGGTGAGCCGGGCGTCGCTGCGCCAGGCGCTGGCGGTGCTCGAGGCCCAGGGCTCCATCGAGGTGCGCCACGGCGGCGGGGTGTTCTTGCGCCGCAGCCGCGGCTTCGGCGGGATGCTCCACAAGCTGGTGGAGCGGCGCGCCCGCCTCCCCGAGGTGCTCGAGGCGCGCGAGCTGCTCGAGGTGCGCCTCGCCGAGCTGGCGGCGACGCGCCGGACCGAGGAGGACCTGGTGACGATGCGCGCCGCGCTCGACGAGATGGAGGCCGAGGTGGCCGCCGGCGGGCTCGGGGTCGACGGCGACGCCGCCTTCCACCACGCCGTCCACCGCGCCGGCAACAACAAGGTGCTCGAGCACCTCATCGACGGGCTCGCCGAGGCCATCCTCGAGACCCGCCTGGAGTCGCTCTCCGAGCCGGACCGACCGGGCCAGTCGCTGCGCGCCCACCGGCGCATCCTCGAGGCGATCGAGGCGGCGCAGGCATCGGGTGCCGCAGGGGCGATGCGCGCCCACCTCCGCCAGGTGTCCGACGTGGCGCTGCTGCGCTGGCAGCCGCCGGCCGAGGAGGACTGAGAGCTACTCCGAGGAGTCCTTCCAGCCGGTGTGCTTCCAGCGGAAGATGCCGGTGAGGCCGAGCCGCTTGATGTGCATCTCGTGGAACTCCTCGAGCTGATCGGCGGCGGTTCTGTCCAGGGACAGGTACACGCCCTTCTCAGTGATTCGGGAGACGTCTGCGGCGGGAGCGAGATGCGGCGTGCCGCGGCCGTGGTGCTGGAAGACGATGCCGTGGAAGATGTCCTCCTTGGGCAGGGCCGCCACCTCGAGAACGCGGCCCACCTCGGCGCCGTCATTGGCGAAGACGGGCGCGTGCGCCGGCACCGCCATCCAGGAGATGGCCTGATCCTGCTCGGCGCCCTGTTCGGTCTGATCGGTCACCCGATCGATACTACTCTCGACCCCGCCAGCGCCAGCGCCTTGGCCTGCTTGGCGGCGTAGAGGGCCAGGTCGGCGGACTTGGCGACCTCCTCGGGCGCCTCCCCCGCAGCCCCGGCGGCGGAGCCGACGCTGATGCTCGTCTCGCCCCAGGCGAAGCGGATCGTCGAAGCGGCGGCGTGGAGCCGGAGGCCGAGGTCCACAGCTCCCCGGGCGTCGCAGTCGGAGAGCAGCGCGACGAACTCGTCGCCTCCAGTTCGCGCCAGCAGGTCGCCGGAGCGCAGCTCGGACGCGAGCACTGCCGCCAGCTTGGCCAGCAGCTCGTCACCGGCGTCGTGGCCGTGGGTGTCGTTGACCTTTTTGAGGTCGTCCACGTCGAGAGCCAGCAGCGCGAACCGGGTGCGCGGAAGGTGATGGAGACGGTCGTCGAGAGCCCGGCGATTGCCCAGGCCGGTGAGGGCATCGGTGCGCGCCAGCGCTTCGACCTGAGCGTGCGCCTCGGCGTTGCGGAGGGCCAGCTCGCCCATGGCGGCAAGCGACTTGAGCCGCTGCAGCTGCGCCGCGCTGACCAATTCTCGCTGCCGTCCCGCGACCGCCAGGACCGCGACAACGCGGTCGTTCTGGCTCAGCGGCACCCAGGCGCAGTTGCTGATCTCCTGCCGTCTCAGGGCGGCGGCCACGCTGGGGCCGAACTCCTCGTAGGCGAACTCCGCGATCACCGCCTGCTGCATAGCGATCACCCTCTGGATGTAGGGGTGCTCCGCGAGCGGCAGGCCACCCCCCTCGAGCCCGGCCGGGCTGTCCGGATCGGTCTCTCCGGAGTACCGGAGTATGGGCCCATCGATCATGAAGAGCTGAGCGCGGCGCCGCTGTTCGCCGCGCGATGAGCAGAGCTCGGCCGCGGCGCTGGTGAGGGCGTGGATCACCTCGTCGGGCACCAGCGACGAGCTCAGCCGTTCGGATGCGTGGCGGAGCACCTGCACCTCGCGCTCGGTCCGCACCTGCTCGGTGATGTCCCAGGCGCAGGAGACGTAGGCCGTCACCTGGTCTGTGGCGCCGCGGATGGGAAAGGTGCTCATCGACAGCCATTTGACCGTGGCCTCGGTTCGGTCGCGCATACCCACCACCACGCGCTCGATCGCCAGCCCGGTATGCATCACCTGAGCCAGCGGCCCCTCCTCCTCAGAGATCGGCGAGTGATCCTCACCGATGAACTCACACTTCGAGGTCATGGCGGCCCTGGTCAGCTCCTGGCCGGCCAGCCCGAAGATCTCGTCGGCGGCGGGGTTTCTGGAGATCAGCACCCCCTCGGGGTTGTAGATCTGGATCGCCTCGGTGAGCGCGTTCTGGACGGTGTGGAATTGCGCCACGCTGGCTGCGTACAGGCGCTCAGCGCGGCGCAGGCGGCGGCGGCCGACCGCCAGCGCGGCCGCGACCATGGTGATGAGAACCAGCAATCTGGCGGCGATCAAAATCCACGCGCTCACCCGCGCATGCTAGACGCGCGTCAGCAACGGCCCGGCGACCGCTGTGCATCGACTTCGCGAGTGTGTGGCTACTCGCCTCGGATGCTCTTGGTCTGGATTGCCTGGAATCCCTCGGTTCGGGTGATGGTGGCAACGTCGATGGCTCCTCCCACCCCGCGCGTTCCCACCAGCCACTTGTGAACCATCACGGTGGACCTGACCAGGAAGATCACCAGGTCGACGCAGTCCTGCAGGGGGAGAAACTGATACGGGATGGCCAGCCCGAGTTGCTGGGTGAGCGCGGTGCGGAGGGTGGCTGCCTGCGCCGCGTCCAAGCCGAGAGCACTCTGGGCAACCTCGACCGCTCGCGGATCGTAGCCACCGAGCATCCTCTGGACCAGCTCGACCTGGCCGCCGAAGGTGAGCCCAAATACGTCGACAGTCTGTTCCACCGGCGTCGGCGAGGCGGGCACCACCACCTGGAAGACCTTCCCGTAGACGCTGCCCTCGTCGAAGCCGGCGATCAGGAAGACCATCGGGTCCGCGGCGACCGGCATGCCGCCGGCATTCCAGCGCGCCACGAAGAACGTGCTGAGGCGATTGGAGAACTCCTCGACGGACAGCCGTGACTCTCCCGCCGCGTGAAGCTCGCTCTCGAACTCCGGCAGGAAGCTGTGCGCAGTTCGCGGCTCCATCGAGCCGATGGAGCCTGCTCCATAGGTCACCACGCCGACGAAGTCCTGCCCCTTCACCTTCAAGAGCTTGGTCGCGTTGTCATAGCTCGACTGCACCGTCTGCCCACTGGGCATCGTCCCCGTCAGCGTCACGCGGCTGTCCGCCGCAATCACGATCCCCTCGGGGCCTTTGAACGCGATACCTAGAGACATCGGGCCGCCGATTCTAGAGAGAGCTCAGGTGAGGCCGGCGGGTACGATCAGTTGATGACTGCCTCAGCGACGACCGCACGGGTGCGTGCTCCGGAGCTGCGCGGCGCCGGCTGGTTCAACACCGACAGGCCGCTGACCATCGCCGGGCTGCGCGGCAAGGTGGTTCTGCTCGACTTCTGGACGTTCTGCTGCATCAACTGCCTGCACGTCATCGAGGAGCTGCGGCCGCTGGAGGAGCGCTTCGGTGACCGCCTGGTGGTGATCGGGGTGCACTCGCCCAAGTTCCCACACGAGGCTGACCACGACGCCGTGGGGCGGGCGGTGCGCCGCCACCGTATCCACCACCCCGTCCTCGACGACCCCCAGATGGAGACGTGGCAGCAGTACGCGGTTCGTGCCTGGCCGACGCTTGTGGTCATCGACACTCAGGGCTACGCGGTCGCTACGGCGTCCGGCGAGGGGCACACGGCGGAGGTCGGAGCACTGATCGAACGGCTGCTCTCCGACCCCGACGCACGGCTCAGCGACGTGCCCGCGTTCGCGCCGCCGGCGGTGGCCGACGAGAGCGTGCTCTCCTACCCGGGCAAGGTGGCCAGCGACGGGGGCACCCGACTGGCCATCGCCGACACCGGCCACGACCGCGTGCTGCTCTGCGATCTCGGCGGCCACATTCAGGGCGAGCTCGGCGGTTTCGACCAGCCCCAGGGGGTGCGCTTCGACGGCGACCGGCTGCTGGTGTGCGACACGGTTGCCGGCCGGCTGGTGGCCGTCGACCTGGCCGGCGGTGGCCGCACCGTCCTGGCGG
>DAIUFS010000014.1:4572-45640 GCA_036844485.1 Candidatus Dormiibacterota bacterium
CCCAGCCGAGGGCGGCGCGGCCACCCCGCTGGCGGGCACGCGCGCCGAGGGATTGCGCGACGGCCCCGCCCTGGAGGCCCACCTTGCCCAGCCCAGCGGGCTGTCGGTGCTACCCGGCGGTGGGCTCGCCTTTGCCGACTCCGAGGTGAGCGCGCTGCGGGTGCTCCGCGACGGGGAGGTGGACACGCTGGTCGGCGAGGGCCTCTTCGAATGGGGCAGCGCCGACGGCGACCGCCAGAGTGCGCGCCTGCAGCACCCGCTCGGGGTGGCGGCGCTGCCGGACTCCGCCATCGCGGTGGCCGACACCTTCAACTCCCTGCTGCGCGTGTGGCGGGACGGGCTGCTGTCCACGCTGGCTCTCTCCGAGCCGCTCGACGAGCCCGGGGGCCTGGACGTGCTCCCCGCTGGGCGCCTGGTGGTGGCCGACACCAACGCCCATCGCGTGGTGTTCGTGGACATGCGCACCGGCGCTGTGGAGGAGCTGCACGTCGACGACCGCCGCGGCGAGCCGCTGCAAGGACACGCCGGCGAGACGGTGCACCTCACCCTCTCGCTCGACACCGGCGACGAGGATGTCGATCCGAGTCAGGGACCGCCCGTGCGGGTCACCGTCAGCGCGGATCCGAGGGCGCTGCTCGGCTCAGGCCCGCGCAGCTGGGCCCTCGACGATCTGCCCGCAGAGGTGGACGTGGTACTCGGCGCAGCCGGTGAGGGAGTGCTGTCCGTCGACATCACCGCAGCCACGTGCAAGGGCGATCTCTGCACGGTGCACCGCCGCGGCGAGGAGCGGCAACTGCGCGTGGAGTGAGTTGCTGAGACGTGCCGAGCAGAGGGGTGGTGTGTATACTATGCGCATGGCACGCGTGAACGTCTATCTTCCTGATGACCTGGCAGACGCGGCGCATGCGGCTGATCTCAACATCTCCAGCCTCACACAAGAGGCAATTCGCCTCGAGCTGCAGAAGACTGCAACCGCCGACTGGATAGAAGCTGTGTCTCGGCTGGTGGCACCTCGCGTCAGCCACTCGGCTGTGCAGGCGGCCATTGACGCGGCGCGCGATGAGTTCGGCAGCGCGCGTGGATGACGCGGCCGTTGTCGACGCATCGGCGTTGCTCGACTTCCTTCTCGGTACCGATCGTGGTCGTGCGGTTGGCTCCGCATTGGGGCGCTTCGCTGCACTCCATGCGCCCGCCCACCTGGACGCGGAAGTCCTGTCTGCACTGGGGCGGCTGCATCGGGCCGGAACCATCACAGCCCCTCAGGTGGGCAGCCGGCTCGAGGCGCTGACGACGGCGCCGATCGAGCGGCATGCGCTGACGTCACTCCTTGCAGGCGCGTGGCGACGGCGGGCCCGGTTTCGTCTGGTCGATGCTCTCTACATCGAACTGTCGGAGATGCTGGGAGCGGTGCTGTTGACCACGGACAGCCGGCTGGCTTCAGCCGCCGGGATCGCTGCCATCACTCCGTGATCGTCACCCCGTGAGCGCCTGGATCGCACGGCGAATCATTCGGTGGTGATGGCGCGGAGGATGTCGACGCGGGCGGCGCGGATGGTGGGGACGATGGCGGCGACCACGCCGAACACCCCCGCCGCCACCGCGTAGAGGATGAGGTTGCCGCCGGGGATGGAGATGGTGTCGATGCCCAGGCTGTGCAGCGCGCTGGCCACCGCCACGCCAAGACCGGTGCCCACCACCAGTCCGAGAACCGCTCCGAGCAGCGAGATGATCACCGACTCCCAGCGTACCATCGAGCGCGTTTGTGATCGGGTCATGCCCAGCGCGCGCAGCAGTCCCAGCTCGCGGGTGCGCTCCAGCACGCTCAACGCCAGCGTGTTGGCAATGCCGAGCACGGCGATGATGATGGCGAAGGCGAGCAGCGTGGTGATCAGGTTGAGGAAGCTGTCCAGCGCCGCACCGACGAAGGCACGGTACTCGTCGCGGCTCTTGGCCAGCAGCAGCGGATACGCGGACACGTCCCTGTGCAGAGCCGACTCCGCGACGGCCTGGGACACACCGGGTGCGGCGTTGGCCAGCACCAGGTCGTCGCGCGCGTTGGGCACCTGGGGCTGCATCGTCGCCAGCGACACCAGGTAGCCGGTGACCAGCGCATTGGTCTTGTAGATCCCGCCGACTCGGACCGGAACGGTGGCGCCCTGCGGGAAGGTGAAGGACACCACCTCTCCGACGTGCAGGTTCGACGAGGTGGCCTCGCTGGAGTCGACGATGGCGGTGTTGGCAGTCGCGATCGCCGACGTGTCACCGCCGAGCATGGTCAGCGACAGAACGCTGCTGAGGTGGGAGGGGTCGATGGCGGCGATGTCCTGCGAGCTTCCCTTGATGAGCACGGAGGTGCCGCGCACCTCGGTGACGTCGGTCAGGTTGGGGTCGCGCCGCAGCGTGTCGGCGGCCTGGGTGTTGAACGACGGCCCCTGCTCGAAGACGATGAAGTCGGCACGGAAGGCGCCGGCGATGGCGTTGTTGGTCGACGCCCGCACCGAGTCGGTGAGCACCGCGACACAGGTGACCAGCGCCAGCCCGATCATCAGCGCGGCGGCGGTGAGCGCGGTGCGTCGTGGATTGCGCCGCGCGTTCTCGCCGGCGAGCAGCCCGGCGGCGCCACGCAGCCTGCGCACCGGCCATCCCAGAGCCGTGGCCACAGGCCGCACCAGCAACGGAGCGAGCAGGGCCACCCCGATGAACACGGCGAGGAATCCGGCGCCGACCAGCTGCAGTGTCGAGCCCGTGCCGGCGAACAGGCCGGCGATCAGGCCGGCGCAGCCCAGGACCAGGATGACGGCGCCGGCGATGATCCGCCGCCGCGGCAGTGCCTGCGTCTCCGGCAGCGCCTCCGCCAGTGCCGCCACCGGCGCGATGCGGGTGGCGCGCCGCGCCGGCAGCGTCGCCGCCACCACCGTGACGATGGTGCCGACCACCACCGCGATGATGAAGGTGCGCGGCAGCAGCGTGAGGCCACTCGTCGCTGTCGAGCCGAACAGCGAGATCAGCAGGGACGCGATGAAGATGCCCACACAGAAGCCGAGAACCGAGGCGATGAACCCGGTGACCGCGGCCTCGGCGAGCACTGATCTGAGCACCTGCGCGCGAGTCGCCCCGAGGGCTCGCAGCAGTGCCAGCTCGCGGGTGCGCTGCGCGACCAGGATGTTGAAGGTGTTGATGATCAGGAAGCAGCCCACGAACAGCGAGATGAACGCGAACACCAGCAGCGGCGTGCCGATGAACGTGCTGATCGTGGCCTCGGTGCTCTGCTCCGCGGCCGCCGCCGCGGCCTGCCCGGTGGCCGCCTCGGCGTAGCTGGGAAGCACCGCCGCGATGCGGTCGCGCAGAGTGAGATCGGTGACGCCCGGCTGGGCGCTGGCGAGGACGCTGTCGTACTTGTCGTGGCCCTCGAGTACGCGCTCGGCGGTCGCCTCGGTGAAGAGCGTGATGGTGGCGCCGGCGAGGTTGTCAGAGGTGCCGTAGCCGGCGATGCCGGTTACCGTGAAGTGCTCCTCCACCCCGCCGGCGAAGACGATGGGGATCGACTGGCCGGCCGCGATGTGATGCTTGGCGGCGGTGCCGGCATCGACGACCACGTCGCCGGGCTGCCGCGGCGCGGTGCCGCTGCGCAGGTGGTACGGCGATATCTCGGGATCGGCGATCCAGTTGGCCCCGAATGTGGGCGGCCCGTTGCCGCCGATGGCCTTGCCGTCACTGCCAATCAGGGTGGCGCCGGTGCGAAAGATGTTGCCGACGGCGTCCTTGACGCCGTCAACGCCGCGGACGGCGGTGAGCAGCGAGGTGGGCACCGGATGGTTGCGCGTCCCGCCGATGCTGCTGTTCTGCCCGGCGATGGGATGGCCGTGCACGGTCACCGCCACGCCCGCGTTGGCGGCGTTGAAGATGCTCGTGAAGGTGGCGTTGATGGTGTCGGTGAGGATGAAGGTGCCGGCCACGAACGAGACACCGAGGATCACCGCCAGGGTGGTGAGCGCCAGACGGAGCTTGTGGCTGAGCAGGCTGCGCAGGCTGATCTTGAGCACGGGTCAGCCGCTCATCGGCTGTCAGTCGCCGAGGTGACGCATCATGTCGAGCACGGTGTCGGCTGTCGGCGCGTGGATCTCCTCGACGACGCGGCCATCGGCGAGGAAGATGATGCGGTCGGCGTGCGCCGCCGCCAGGGGATCGTGGGTGACCATGACGATGGTCTGCCCCAGCGTCGCCACCGCCCGGCTGAGAAAGTCGAGCAGCTCGGTGCTCGACCTCGAGTCGAGGTTGCCGGTGGGCTCGTCGGCGAAGATGATCTCTGGCTGGCTGGCCAGGGCGCGAGCGGCGGCGACGCGCTGCTGCTGCCCCCCGGAGAGCTCGTTGGGGCGGTGGCGAAGGCGATCGCCGAGGCCTGTGATGCGGACCACCTCGGCCAGGGCGGCAGGGTCGGGCTTGCGGCCCGCGATGGTCAGGGGCAGGACGATGTTGTCCTCCGCCGACAGGGTGGGAACCAGGTTGAACGACTGGAAGATGAAGCCCACCTTGACGCGCCGCAGCAGGGTGAGCTGACGGTCGCCGAGGCTGCCCAGCTCGACATCCCCGATGTACACGTGGCCGGAGGTGAGCCGGTCGAGGCCGGCGACGCAGTGGAGCAGCGTCGACTTCCCAGATCCCGATGGACCCATGATGGCGGTGAACTGGCCCTTGGCGAAGGTCAGGGAGATGCCGTCGAGAGCGCGCACGATGGCATCTCCGCGGCCGTACACCTTGACGGCCTCGGTGGTGCGCGCCGCCACTGCTTGCGGGGGAGCCGAGACGGCCTCGGCGGTCATACGGCAGCGCCGCCGGGGAGCGCGACTTGCCTCGAGGGGTGCGTGACCATGACCGATGCACCTTACCGAACGGCCGTCGCCGGCTCGGCGCGGCATGTGGCCGAGCCTGCGCGTCGCGAGATCAACGGCTGCGCATCGGGCCGGTGAAGGAGCCGTCGCGAACACCGGGCGCTGGTATCCTCACCTCGACGCGACGGTCCGGGGGCCGTTTCCCACACCGCAGGGCGCCGTCCCTCACGCGACCTCCAGCGCCCGCTCCAGCCCATTGCGATGCACATGAGAACGAGCCGCGTGCCCGCGGCCCTCCTACTCGGCGCCACCACCGCGACGATGCTGTTCGCCGGGGCGGGCGCCATCGACGGCCAGGCGGCCTGGGCCAAGTCGGCCGCGCTGCCCGGGCTGGCGAGCGGACGCGTCTGGTCGCTGGCGAGCAGCCCCAAGACGGCCGGGATGGTGGTGGCTGGCACCGACCACGGGGTGTACGTCACCCTCGACAGCGGCGCGCACTGGACGGCCACCCCACTCGACGCTGTGCGGGTGTGGACGGTGGGCTTCGACGCCCGCGACCCCTCCCGCCTCTTCGCGGGCACCGACGGCGCCGGTGTCTTCCTCAGCACCGACGCGGGGGTGAGCTGGACCAGCACCTCGACGGGCCTTTCCGATCGGACCGTGCGGGTGATGGCCTTCGGGCTCGACGGCATCGCCGCAGGCACCAACCACGGGGTGGAGCTGAGCCCCGACGGCACCGCCTGGCACGACGGCGGGCTCGACCAGTATTCGATCTCGTCGCTGGCGGTCGCCGCCAACACGCCCTCCCTGGTGCTGGTGGCCGCCACCGATCGCGGCGACCTCTCCAACGGCTACCTCTTCCGCTACGGCGTATCCGGAGCCGGCTGGCAGTCGCTCCAGAGCGGGCTGCCGTCGTCGGCGGTGGTGACCTCGGTCGCGGCCGGGCCGCTCTCCAACTCTGTGCCCAAGCGCCCGTTGGTCGCGACCACCAGCAAGGGGACCTTCCGCAGCGGGGACGGTGGGTCGACGTGGACGGCCAGTACGGGAGTCCCGGAGAACCTCACCTTGACAACCGCGGTGTTCAGCCCTCTCGATCCCAACCTGGTCTACGCCGGGGCCGACCAGGGCGGCAGCAATGGCGGCGACCTGCTCCGCTCCACCGACGGCGGCGCCACCTTCACCGTGGCCGACGCCGGGCTGCCCAGCCAGATTCGCGAGGTGGAGAGCATCGCCGTCGAGCAGACCACCCCGCCGACTCTGGTCGCGGCCCTCGACCCCGCCTCCGGGGGCGTGGCCTTCAGCGAGGTCGACGCCTCCGCCCCGGCGCCACCTGCCCTGGTGGCGGAGGCTCCCGGCCAGCCCATCCCGGCGACCCTGGCCACTCCGAAGCCGACCCCCCGGCCGTCGCTGGCCGCGCCCGTGACCGCGCCGACCCCTGCGAGCGGCGGCGGCGCGGGCAAGTTCCTCGGCTCGGCGTTCCACTGGCCGGTACCGCTGGTGTTCGAGGTGCTGCTGCTGCTCTCGCTCGCCTATCTGCTGGTGCGCTGGCGGCAGCGCTACTACGTCGAAGGGCCGCCGTAGGCAGAGCGGGGGGCCCGCGTAGGATGGCCGCGTGCTCGCGCTGATCGGTCCGTCCTACCCGCTGGCTTTCCTGGCCGGGCTCGTCTCCTTCCTGTCGCCGTGCGTCTTCCCGTTGGTGCCCGCATACGCGGCGTATCTCGGCGGGCGCGCATCGCAGGGAGCCGAGGTGGAGCCGGCCGTGGCCCTGGTGGCGGCGGGAGCAGCAGGCGCGGGGGCTGCAGTGCAGGCCCCGCCGCCGCGACGGACGATGACCCTGGCCTCGGCGACGACGCCACGTGCGCCGATCCTCGGCAACGGGGTGGCCTTCGTGGCCGGCTTCATGGTGGTGTTCATCGCGCTCTTCTACGTGCTGCAGGCGCTGGAGGTGACCTTCCTGCTGCACCACCAGGCGGCCGTCAACCGCGTCGCCGGCGCCGTCATCATCGTGCTGGCTCTGCAGACCATGGGAGTGATCCGCATCCCCCTGCTGATGCGCGACTGGCGCATCCACTCGACGCCGATGGCGGGGTCGGTGGGGGCGTTCCTGCTCGGCATCACCTTCGCCCTCGGTTGGACGCCCTGCATCGGTGCGCAGCTGGGAGCCATCCTCCAGCTGGCGGTGAGCGGGGACTTCGGCGGCCTGCCGTTCATGCTCGTGTACTGCGCGGGTCTGGCGGTGCCGTTCCTCCTGGTGGCGGTGCTGGCCGATCGCCTCCAGAATTTCATCCGCGCGGTGAACCGGCGCATGGGAGTCATCAACATCGTCGCAGGCCTGCTGCTGCTCGGCTTCGGGTTCCTGCTCATCAGCAACGAGATCACCCTGCTCAACCAGTACTCCTTCCAGGCGCCGTTCAACCTCTGACGCTGGGCGCGGGCGGTGGCGGGGGTGCCGGAGGCGGCTTGGCGCCGGCATGCGCGGCGGGGAACCACACGGTGACGGTGGTGCCGTGGCCCTCGACGCTCTCGATGGCCACGTCGCCGCCGGCGGCGCGGGCGAGGCCCTGCACGATGCTGAGCCCGAGCCCGCTGCCGCCCTCCTCACGGGCCCTCGTCTTCTCGCCGCGGTAAAAGCGCTCGAAGACGTGGTCGAGATCCGCGGCGGCGATGCCCGGTCCCTGATCCCGCACCTCGATGACGGCGCGATCACCGATGGTGGTGGTGCGCCACGACTGCGCTGCGCTGGGCGCGTACTTGCACGCGTTGGCCAGCACGTTGCGGATGATCGTGGCCAGCGCGTTGCGGTCGACCCTGGCAAGAACGCCCGGCTGCAGCTGCCGCTCCAGCTGCTCCGGCATGCCCGGGACTCCCTCGTCGAGGTGATGGGCCACGGCGTCGCCGAGGTCGATCACCTCGGGGGCGGCTGCCTGGCGAGAGTCGAGCCTGGCCAGGGTGAGCAGGTCGAGGACCAGGACGCGCATCCGCTCCGCCTCCTTGGCCATCGCCTCCAAGGCGGCGTCGAGCGCCTGCGGATCTCGCGTGGCACCGCGACGGATGACGTCGATGTAGCCCTTGAGAGCAGTGACCGGGGTGCGCAGCTCGTGCGACGCGTCGGCGATGAAGCGGCGAGTCCGCTCCTCGGAGGCCTGCTGTGCGGCGAAAGACTCCTCGATGCGCGCCGCCATCTCGTCGAAGGACCGCGCCAGCACGCCGATCTCGTCCTGGCGGCCCTCCACCCCGCTGCGGGCGCGCAGGTCGCCGCCCGCGAGTCGCTGCGCGGTGGCGGTGAGGCGCTGCAGCGGACGCAGCGCGCTGCTGGTGAGGAGCACGCCCGCGATGAGCGCGATGAGCAGGGCGGCCGCGCTGCCCGCCGCCAGCAGCGCCAGCTCGTCGCCGAGAACGCGCTCCTGCGGGACCATCGACGTGGAGAGCTGGGCGACGCCGCAGACGGTGCCGCCGCTGACCCCGGCGCGGATGGGGAAGCCGACCACCAGCTGGTTGTCGCCGGCGGCGGCGCCGACCACGTCGGGGTCGCTGCGCGTCCCGCCGAGCGCGCGCTGCAGGCCGGCCGGGTCGAGGCGCGGCAGGTCGCTGTCCGGTGGCGCCTGCGCCACCACCTGCAGAGCGAAGTCGTAGACGATCACCGCGACGGTGTGTCCCGAGACGGTCGCCACGGTGGTGGCCACCGTGCGCGCCACCAGGGTGACGCCCACCTGCGTGGAGCAGAGGACACGGCCCCGCACCGTGTTGGCGCCCGCCCGCGCCAGCAGCGTGCGGGCGGTGGCCATGTCGTCCTGCAGCGCGGCCACGCGCGACGCGATCAGCGTCTGCCGCAGGGAGAGGTACTGGTATGCGCCGAAGCCGGCGAGCAGCACGGCGAGAAGAGCCACATAGGTCAGCGTCAGGCGCCAGCGCGCGGTGTGGAGAAAGGCGAGTCGCCGGCGGGGCTGCTGCGTTGCTCAGCCCTCGAGGCTGACTGCTGTGGTCAGGCTGCGCAGCCGGTAGCCCACACCGCGCACCGTCTGGATGCGCTCGTGCTCCAGGTCGTCGAGCTTCTGGCGAAGGTAGCGCACATACACCTCGACGTTGTTCTCGTCGCCGAAGAAGTTGAATCCCCACACCTCGTCGAGGATGCGCTGGCGGGGCAGCACCTGGTCGGCGTTGATGGCCAGGTAGAGAAGGAGGTCGAACTCACGCGCGCTGAGGTTGATGGCCCGTTCACCGACGGTCACGTCACGCGTGCCGGTGTCGATGGTGAGATCGCCGGCGCGGACGAGGCGCGACTGCGTGGGATCGCGACGCCGCATCACCGCGTGGATGCGAGCCAGCAGCTCGCCGAAGTCGAACGGCTTGACCAGGTAGTCGTCGGCGCCGAGATCGAGGCCCTGGATACGGTCGCCGGTCTCGTCGCGCGCGCTGAGGATGATGATGCCGCGGTGCTGGTCGCCCGCGATGGCGCGGCACATCTCCCAGCCGTCCATGCGCGGCATCATCAGGTCGACGATGACCAGGTGCGGCTTGAACCGGCTGACTGAGCGCAGACCAGCGTGGCCGTCGGCGGCGACCTGCACCTCGTAGCCCTCGTGACGCAGTCCCAACGAGATGAAGTCGCGGATGCTCTGCTCGTCGTCCACGACGAGTATCCGCGTCGGCTCGGTCACCTCGCGAGTATAGGAGCGCATTTGGCCTGATCCGGCCTGGTTGCAGCGCTTTCTCAGCGACCTCTCAACCAGTGCGGGAGCGCATTGGAGCGGGCGGCTAGACTTGCGGCGCCGTGTCGCAGGTGATCCGCCATGTCCGCCGCCCTGGCCCGCTGGTGGCCATATCGCTGGCATACCTGCTGGCGGCGGCGGGGATCATGATCTGGCGGGGCATCTCCGTGTCACCGGATTACCTTCTCTTCCTGCTCATCCCGGTGGCTCTTCTGAGCGGGCGTTTTCTCGGGTTCCTGCGCGATTGGGTGCCGTTCGTGGTCATCTTCCTGGGCTGGGAGGCGATGCGCGGCGTGGCGCCCAAGACGGGCTTCGCACCCCACGTGTCGGATCTCGCTCACATCGAGACGGCGCTGTTCGGCGGCCACCTGCCCACGGCTGTGCTGCAGCAGGCGCTGAACGTCGGCACCATCGGTCGCGTGCTCTCCTACGCGGCGACGGTCGTGTACTTCTGCCATTTCGTCTTCCCCCTGGCGGTGGGTATGGTGCTGTGGCTTGTTGATCGCGTGCAGTTCGTCCGCTTCACCACCGCGCTGATGGGGATGGCGCTGGTGGCGTTCGTGATCTTTCTGCTGGTGCCCACAGCGCCCCCGTGGTACGCCGAGCAACACGGCGTGCTCAGCGGTTTCACCAAGATCATCGGCACCACGCTGCCGAGCTCGGTGTCGCCGTACTATCACGGGCTCAATCCCAACCCGGTGGCCGCATTCCCGTCTCTGCACGCCGCCTTCCCGTTCCTGGGATTCCTGGCACTGCTGCGCGTCTACCCGCGGGGAGCGTGGGTGGCATTCGCGTGGTGCATCGCGGTGTGGTTCAGCGTGGTGTTCCTCGGCGAGCACTACGTCGTCGATGTCATCGGCGGAGTGGTCCTGGCCGCGCTCTCCTGGCTGGTGCTGATGCGCGTGGCGGTGCCGCGAGTCGGAGTGTTGCGGTCGCACGCGGACCAGGGCGCCGGCGCGCGATCTTCGGAGGCGGCGGTTGCCTGAGAGCACACAGCGGGTCACCCTTCCCGACGGTCTGTCGGCGGCTGAGGTGCATGCCCACACCCTCGCCAGCGACGGCATGGTACCCCCAGTGGAGCTGGTGCGCGCGGCGGCGGGCGCCGGGTTGCAGGTGGTGTGCGTCACCGACCACGACACCATCCCCGACCTCGGCGAGGCTGTCGATGCCGGCGCCGAGCTGGGCGTCGACGTGGTGCGTGGTGAGGAGGTGACCTGCGTCTTCCCACCGGGCACCCACATCGTCGCGCTGTTCATCGACAGGCAGATCCGCATGCATATGTCGGTGGAGGACACCGTCGACGCTGTGCACGACCAGGGCGGCCTGGCGATCGTCGCCCATCCGTTCATGCCCACCTACTTCGCCTCCATGTCCGAGCGCCGGCTCGAGAGGCTGCTGGAGAGCCGCACTGTGGACGGCATCGAGCTGCGCCACACGGCTCCCGTCCTCCCCGGGACGTGGAAGCGCCTCGACGAGTTCTACTCGGCCCGTCGCGAGCAGCTTGGCGCCGCCCTGGGGGCGGGCGACAGCCACTTCGGCCCCGCCGACATCGGCCGGGTGGTGACGGTGTTCGAGGGCACCGGCTCGGCCGCCCTGCGCGCGTCGCTGGAGAGGCGGACAACGTCGCCACGGACGGGGATCAGGCCGTCCCCGCCGGGGCTGCGGGCTCGTCTTGCCCAGCAGCAGCGCGCCATGATCTGGCTCGCCCACCAGCGCCGGACAGGCCGGGTGGGACAGGGGGTGGGGCCGTCGCGATGAGCGGAGGCCGGCCGGGCCGGGACCGAAGGGTGGGTAGAATCGGCCGCGGGCCCGCTTAGCTCAGTTGGCTAGAGCAGGGGACTCTTAATCCCAAGGTCCAGGGTTCGAATCCCTGAGCGGGTACCAGGCTGGGCGCTATGGCAGCTCGGACGGCTCCGGGGTCTCGGACGGCTCCGGGGTCTCGGACGGCTCCGGGGTCTCGGACGGTTCCGCGGAGTCGGACGTCTCCCCCGACTTGGCGTGAGACGCGCCGGTGGTGCCGCTGTGACCGTGGTTGGCCTTGGCGACGGCGCTGACGCAATCGCCGTGGGCGTCGCCCGGACCGGTCGGGCAGGCTGCGGCGGCGCTGGCTACGGCGGCGCCGTGGTTGCCCGCGCCATTCGGTCCGGCGGAGTTGGAGGAGCCGGAGGTCGACGTGGACGTCTGCGCGACCGTACTGACGCAGGCGCCGTGGCTGCCGGGCAGGGTGGTGGCGCAGGAGGCGGCCGCGTTGCTCACGGTCGTCCCGTGGCCGGCGGTGAGGCTGGCGCCGAGAGCAGTCCCGCCTCCCAACGCCAGGGCGGCCACGCCGATGGCGATGCCCAGGCGGATCGGGCTCCTACGCCTCAGGTTCATGGGCGGTGGGCGGCGGCGGTCGCCAGGCCCTGCGCGCTGTTGGCCGAGCCCTGCGAGCCGGCCGAGCCCGGAGCTCCACCCGCAACACTCTGACCGTGGTTGGCCTTGGCGACGGCGCTAACGCAGTCGCCGTGGGCGTCCCCCGGACCGGTCGGGCAGGCTGCGGCGGCGCTGGCGACGGCTGCCCCGTGGCTCGACCCGGCGGCGTTGGGTCCCGCGGAGTTCGTTGAGCCTGAGGTGGTCGAGGTCTGCGCCACTGTGCTGACGCAGGCGCCGTGGCTGCCGGCCGGCGTGGTGGCGCAGGAGGCGGCCGCGTTGCTCACCGTCGTCCTATGGCTGGCGGTGAGGCTGGCGCCGAGGGCGGTTCCGCCTCCCAAGGCCAGGGCGGCGGCGCCCACCGCGACACCCATGCGGATCGGGCTCATGCGCTTCAGGCTCATGCGTCGTCCCTCCCTGGGTGCGAAGGAGCGGAATCGCGCGGCCGCCGGCGCCGGGACCGCCAGGTGCCGGCCCATGACCCCACGCAGCTCGGCCTCGACCCATTGGTCGAAGCCGTCATCCACACCATCACTGTGATTGCTCATCACAGGAAGGAACCTCCGAGGCGCGAGGAGTACTCACCCTCAGCGATGGACTGGTCGCGGAGGCGACGGCGCAGAGCCTGGCGAGCGGCGATGAGCCGGGACGCGACCGTCCTCTCCGGGACGCCGAGGGCGACCCCGATCTCGCGGTTGCTGTAGCCGTGGAGGTGGCGAAGGACGATGGCCGCGGCCTGGCGCTCCGGCAGGCTGCGCAGCGCGGCGACGAGGTCGCTACGCCCCACGATGGCTGCTGGATCCGGGGCGATTGGGGGGGTGCCCAGCCGGTGGAGCATCTCGCCAAGGCGCTCGCGGCGGCCATGGCTGATGGCGACGTTGACGGCGATCCGGTGGACCCAGGCCTCGGCGGGGGCATCGGGTCTCCAGCGAGGCCACGCTCGGAACGCGCGGACGAAGGCGTCCTGCGCGCAGTCCTCGGCCGCGCCGGCGTCACCGAGGATGCCGATCAGCGTGGCCCGCACCCGCGGGTATGCGATCGCGTACAGCCTTTCGAAATCGTCGCGGTCACCGGGTCGGTACCCGCTCGGAATCTCCGCCTCCACGATGGCCCAGTGTAGGCATGCAGGGTGGCGCACAGCCGGATGTCGGCGCTCTGTGGCGCGGACGCAAACGGTACAGTCGCTCGATGTCCACCGCGCTGACCGGGACCGTCGCGCTCATCACCGGCGCCTCCAGCGGCATCGGCGAGGCCACCGCTCTGGCGCTTGCACGCGAGGGCGCCAAGGTCGCCATCGCGGCGCGCCGCAGGGACCGGCTCGAGGCGCTGTCGGGGCGCATCAGCCAGGACGGCGGCACGGCGCTGGTGGTGGAGACCGACGTCACCGACGGCGCTCAGGCGCGCGCGGCACTGCAGCGAACGGTGGCGGAATGGGGCCGGCTCGACGTTCTCATCAACAACGCCGGGGTGATGCTCCTGGGCCGCATCGAGGGAGCTGACGTCGCGCAGTGGAAGCACATGCTCGACCTCAATGTCGCCGCCCTGATGACGCTGACGCACGCCGCCCTTCCGCACCTTCTCGAGGCTGCGCAGCAGGAGCCGCGGAACTGCGCCGACGTCGTCAACATCAGCAGCGTCGCAGGTCGCGTTGCCCGACAGGGCAGCGGTGCGTACAACGCCAGCAAGTGGGCGGTCAACGCGTTCAGCGAAGCGCTGCGCCAGGAGGTGACCGGGCGGCACGTGCGCGTCGGTCTCATCGAGCCGGGCGCGGTCGACACCGAGCTGGCGTCGCACAACACCGACCCGGAGGTGGTGGCCCGCATGCGCGAGCGATTCGGCGCCATGGAGAGGTTGCGCGCCGACGACATTGCGGAGACGATCGTCTTCATGGTGACCCGTCCGCGCCACGTCGCCATCAACGAGATCCTGGTGCGCCCCACCGAGCAGACCGACTGAGCGACGGCTCAGTCGGAAACTCGTGACCGCGGCCACCTAGACTGCGATCCCGCCCGTGGCGCGGCAAGCCCCGCCGGGCGAGGAGAGGCGATGCGAGTGCTGGTGACTGCGCCGCGCAGTGAGCTGGGCAGAGTGGTGGCTCGCGCCCGCGGCGGCGACGAGGGCCGGGGCGCGCCGGTGGTCATCAACCTCGCGCTCCAGGAGCCCAACACCCTGCTCCACGACGGCCGCGCCTGGTGGCGGGACCCGGCCGTGCACATCATCGCCTCCACCCGCCGCGTGCTCGCGGCCGCCAGGCGCGACCGGGCGGCGTTCCTGGTGCACGCCAGCTACGCGTTCCTCCAGGGAGCGGAGGGTGGCGGCAGAGTGGGCCAGCGCATGGCGCCGATCGTCGAGGCGGCGCGTGAGGCGGAGCGGATGGTGCTCGACAGCGCCACCCCGGCGTGCGTGGTACGCCTCGGCTACCTCTACGGTCCCGAGTGGCGGGACCTCCGCGCCTACCGCACCGCGTTCCGGCTGGGACGGCCGTACTGGGCGGGCCCGCGCCTCAACCTGCAGCATCTCCTGTTCAGCGAGGACGCGGCCAAAGCTCTGGTGACGGCGGCGCAGCGCCGTTCCTCCGGACGAGTCACGTACGCGACCGATGGCACGCCCACCTCCTTCGCCGACTTCATGGACGACTTCGCGCGCCTGGTGGGCCGCTCCCGGCCGCTCCACCTCCCCGGCGCCTCGCGCCTCCTGGTCCGCGCCGTGGTGCGCGAGCCACACATGGAGATGGTGGAGATGCGGGCGACCGGACCGGCGACGCCCCGGCTGCCGGGCTGGCGTCCCCGCGTCACCGACCACCACGTCGGCCTGGCCGAGATCATCGCGGCGTGGGAGCCCGCCCGCTGACGCCCGTCCCCCGCTTCCTGCCCTTCGTCGTCTTCGCCGCGGGCGCTGGCTCGCTGGCCACGGAGATCTGCGCCTCGCGCCTGCTGGCTCCCTACTTCGGCAACACCACCCTGGTGTGGGCCAACGTCATCGGCCTCATTCTCGTGTACCTCTCTGTCGGCTACTGGCTCGGCGGCCGCGTCGCCGACCGCCACCCCCATCCGCGTGTGCTCGGCGCCATCCTGCTGGTGGCGGCGGCAGCGATCAGCGTGCTGCCGTTCGTCGCCCATCCCTTCCTGCAGCTGGCTCTCCAGGGGTTCAGTGCGCTGAGCATCGGCGTGGTCGCCGGCTCGTTCTTCGCGACCCTGCTGCTCTTCAGCGTGCCGGTGTCGCTGCTCGGCATGGTGTCGCCCTTCGCGGTGCGCCTGGCGGTGCGCGATGTGAGCACCGCGGGCAGCGTCAGCGGGCGCCTCTCGTCGCTGACAACCATGGGCGCGATCGTGGGCACCTTCGCCCCGGCGCTGCTCCTCATCCCCGCAGTCGGAACCCAGCGCACCCTGCTGTGCGCCGCGCTGCTGGTGAGCCTCGCCGCCGTCCCGCTGTTGCCCCGCCGGGCCCCCATCGTCACCGTGGTGGTGGCGGGTCTGATGCTGATCCCGCCGGGCGCGGTGAAGCCGGTGGCGGGCACAGTTCTCGAGCGCGAGACCCAGTACCAGTTCGTGCAGGTGGTGCACACCCCGGACGGACGCACCGCCCTGCGGCTCGACGACGGCATCGCCGATCAGTCGGTGTACCGGCCCAACACCGTGCTCACCGGCGGCGAATGGGACATGCCGCTGGTGGTGCCACCACTGCTCGACCATCCCATGCGGCGCGCGCTGATCATCGGCAACGCCGGGGGCACCATGGCCCGCGCGCTCGCCCGCGAGTATCCCGGAGTGGAGCTCGACGGCGTGGAGCCCGACCCTGCCGTCAGTGACGTCGGGCGCCAGCTCATGGGGATGGGGCAGATCCCCGGCCTGCACGTCATCGAGGGGGACGGCCGGGCGTTCCTGGCGACCACGAAGTCTCGCTACGACCTCATCGTCGTCGACGCCTATCGCCAGGCCTACGTGCCCTTCTGGCTGGTGACCCAGGAGTTCTTCTCGCTGGCGCGCGCTCACCTCCAGGGAGGCGGCGCGATCGCCTTCAACATGGCGCGCGTGCCCAACGACGATCGCCTCGCCCAGGCGGTCAGCGGGACCCTGGCCACCATCTTCCCCGACGTGCGCATCTGGCCCGCGCTGAGCTTCAACGAGCTGGTGGTGGGCTTCGACCGCGCCGTCTCGCCGGCCGCGCTGCAGGCGCGCCTCGCCACCCTGCCGGCGGCTCTGCAACCGCTCATCCCTCTGGTGGCGACACAGCTGCGCACGGTGGCGCCATCACGCGACCCGCTCACCGACGACCACGCTCCCGTGGAATGGCTGACCGATCGAGCCCTGCTCGAGGAGATCGCGGCGGGCGGGCACTTCTCCGAGAACCTCCTGCCCACCCAGCCGTGATTGGCGGGTGACGCAGGTCGTACGACCAACGATCGACGCGCACCGGACCTGATCTCATCCAGCATGGAGAGGACATGACAGCGGCCAGCAGCTAGGCTGCGATGACCATGACGCTGGTCGACGAGGGGCGCGCCGCGAGCCCGGCCGCGGGGGCCGAGCCGCGCGTCGAGGCACGACGCCCGCGGGGCCTGCTGCGGCGTGTGCTGCGCAACGAGGTGGTCCGCTTCGCCGCCGGTGGCCTGCTGGCGGCGTGCCTGGTGGGCGCGGGCACCTTCATGGTGGTCAGCCGCGACGCCGAGGACCAGGCGGTCGGCCACGCCAAGGACATCACCCGGGTCGAGGGCGTCGGCATCGTCCAGCCGGCGCTCAGCGACTCCCTGCTGAACCGCGACCCCGCCTCGATCGCCGCCCTGGACAGGATCGTCAGGCAGCGCATCCTCAGCGGCGACCTGGTCCGCGTCAAGCTGTGGAGCGCCGCCGGCACGGTGATCTATTCCGACGAGCCGCGCCTCATCGGACAGCGTTTCACCCTCGCCGGCGCCGAGCTCGCCTCGCTGCGCAGCGGCACCGTCGACGCCGGCGTCAGCGACCTCACCGACGCCGAGAACCAGTACGAGCGCAGCTTCGGCAAGCTGCTCCAGGTGTACCTCCGCGTGCACACCCCCGCCGGTGTTCCGCTGCTCTTCGAGACCTACCAGCGCTACTCGGCGATCACCCAGTACCAGCAATCGGTGTGGTCGTCGTTCCTGCCCGTGCTGATCATCGGCCTGGCCACCCTCCTGGTGGTGCAGATCCCGCTGGCGGTGGGCATGGCGCGACGCCTGCGGACGTCGCTGGCCGAGCGCGAGGCGCTGCTGGAGCGCGCCATCAACGCGTCGGAGCAGGAGCGCAGACGGATCGCGCGAGACCTCCACGACGGCGTGGTGCAGCGGCTGGCGGCGGTGACCTTCTCCCTCAGCGCGCTGGCGCGCCGGCTCACCTCCGGGAGCGGGCGCGACTCGGCGCCGGCCGCTGCTCTGCCCGATGTCAACCACGCCGCCGGGGAGACGCGGGCCGCGATGCGCGACCTGCGCACCCTGATCGTCGAGATCGCTCCGCCCAACCTGCACGCCGAGGGCCTCGACAATGCGCTGCGCGACCTTCTCGAGCCCCTCTCCCGCAACGGGGTGCGCGTCAGCCTGGAGGCGCCGCTCGACATCGCGCTGCCGGCGGCGACGACGACGCTGCTTTTCCGGGTGGCGCAGGAGGCGCTCCGCAACGCCGGCAAGCACGCTGCGGCGAGCCACGTCGACGTTCGCCTCGAGAATCACGGCGCGCGCGTCCATCTGGCCATCACCGACGACGGGCGCGGTTTCAGCGCCGTGGACCTGGACCGCCAGCGCCGCGACGGCCACATCGGGCTCAGCCTGCTCCGCGATCTCGTCGCCGACTCCGGTGGCGAGCTCCACGTGGAGTCGCGTCCCGAGGGGGGCACGCGGGTGTCGGTGGAGGTGCCATGCTGATGGCCGCGCCCATCCGCCTGGTGATCGTCGACGACCACCCGCTGGTGCGGCGCGGGTTGTGCGAGCTGTTCAGCGAGGACGGCGACTTCGAGGTCCTCGAGGCGGTCGGCGACGGCGAGCAGGCGGTCAGCACAGTGCTCGCGCGGCAGCCCGACGTGGTGCTCATGGACGTCTCCATGCCGGGGATGGACGGGATCGAGGCCACCCGGCGCCTGCTCGCCGTCCGGCCGGAGACGCGGGTGGTCATGCTCACCTCGTTCGCCGACCACGAGCGGGTCATGGAGGCGCTCGACAGCGGCGCTGTCGGCTACATCCTCAAGGAGGCGGAGAGCGACGAGCTGCTCCGTGGGGTGCGCGCCGCCGCCGCCGGCGATTCGCCGCTCTCTCCGCGAGCCGCCCGCGCCGTGCTCACGGCTCGACGGGGACGCCGTCCCTTCGAGGAGCTGACCGGCCGCGAGCTCGACGTGCTCAAGCTGGTGGCCCGCGGGCTCAGCAACAAGCAGATCGCCTGGCGCCTGACCATCAGCGAGAAGACTGTCAAGGCGCACATGACCAGCATCTTCGGACGCATCGGTGTCGCCGATCGCACCCAGGCGGCGCTGTGGGCACAGCGCCACGGGGTGGTGTGAGCCATGTCTTAAGACCTTCGGACATTGGTCGCCAAGCGGGTGGCGGCCGAATACTTGGGGAAACGCCAACTCGGAGGAAGGACATGCGAACCATCACCATCTGCCGGATCGTCGGCGGCGCCGCGGTGCTGGTCATCGCGGGATGCGGCGCCGACACCACCAGCTCATCCAGCGCCGGCGGCGGGGGCGGCCAGGCGGCCACCTCGAGCGTGACGATCAAGTCGGCGCCGGTCAGCGGCCATGGCACCGTGCTCGTCGCCGGCTTCAACCGCATGACCCTGTACCAGTTCTCCCAGGACATGCCGGGTAGTGGCACAAGCGCGTGCACGGGAGGCTGCATCAGCACCTGGCCTCCGCTCACCGTCCCCGCCGGGACGACACCCACAGCGGCCTCTGGAATCACTGGCCAGCTGGCGACCATCACCCGCACCGACGGCAAGGGCATCCAGGTGACGTACAACGGCCGCCCGCTGCACTTCTACTCCGGGGACACCAAGCCCGGCGATGCCAACGGCAACTACCCTGGCTGGTCGAGTGTCTCGGCCTCGTCCAGCGGGTCCGCCCCGACCGCCACGCCTGCAGGGGTGAAGACGCCGGGCGGGTACTGAGGCGAAGCGACAGCCGTCAGATGACGCCCTGACCGATCGCTGACTCGATCCAGGGCACCACCTCCTCGAGCATGTCGTCGAGTGAGGTGGTGGCCTCGAATCCCAGCACCGCCCTGGCCTTGGTGGTGTCCGGGATGCGCCGCTGCACGTCGTGCTCGAAGGGCGTGTCCGACACGTGGCGAAAGGGCTCGCCGGCACCGCGGATGCGGTGCCAGATCTTCTCGGCCAGCTCGAGAACGGTGGTGCTCTGCGCTGTCGAGAGATTGAAGTCGTCGTTGCGCGCCTCGGGGTGCTCCATGGCGGCGACGATGCCCCGGGCGAGGTCGCCTCCGTACGTGTAGTGACGCGTCTGCTCGCCGCTGCCCAGGATATGGAGCGGATCCTGGCCCTTGAGCACCTTCTGCACCAGGTCGGGAACGACGTGGCTCATGGCCAGCCTGACATTGCCGCTGAGGATCTCGACGTCTCCCAGCGCGCGCCCCTCGCCGATGCCGACACAGTTGAACGGGCGCACGATCGTGTAGGGAAGCTGGTACTGGTCCCAGGCGGCGCGCGCGTAGTACTCCACCGCCAGCTTCTGGAAACCGTACGACGACAATGGCGGAGGGATCTCTCGTTCCGATCCTTCCGCGGACGGCCACGACGTCGCCGACTCGAACACCATCGAGCTGCTGATGTACGTGACCTTCTGCAGCCTGCCGTCACGATGGGCGGCGATGGCCGCATCGCAGGAGGCGGCCATGATGCGCTCGTTGGTGGCCAGCAGGTCGTACGCGTAGGTGTGGAAGTAGGAGATGCCGCCGATCATGGCGGCACCCGCGATGAACTGGTCGCAGCCGCTGAGCAGCTCGGTGAGCAGGCCCACATCTCGCGCATCCCCCTCCACAAAGGTGAACGCCGGGTTGTGGTCGTATGACTTGGCGACCCGACCGTACTTGGAGAGGTTGTCGACACCCACCACCGTGTGCCCACGGCGGAGCAACTCCTCCACGATATAGCCGCCGATGAATCCCTGCGACCCGGTGATCAGAACCTTGCTCATGGGCCCGCCTGGCTGTCCTCTCTGTCGCTCTCCCAGGCGTGAGGGTGCACGCGGTAGCCGGAGCGCTGCGGTTGCCGGCGGCGGCCCAGGGCGGCCAGGTACCAGCGCAGATAGCGTGGGATCCATTCGCGAACCTTGAAGTTGGACTGCCCGTGACTGCGGTCGAGCCAGATGGTGGGGATCTCCGCGATCGGGAGTCCTCGCCGATGCGCCTTGGCGATCATCTCGATGCCGAGCTCGAAGCCGGCATCGGAGGCGATGCCGACCTCGCGGACGAAGTCGGTGGAATAGGCTTTGAAGGAGTTGGTGGGGTCGTGGGTTCCGACCCGGGCGACCAGGTGCAGAGACACCCCGGCGAGTCGCGACACAAAACCCTTGAGCCGCGGCCCACCAACCTGCTGGCCACCACGCATGTAGCGCGACGCAGCCGCGACGACCACTCCACGCTCGACCAGTCGGGTGAGCTGATCGATCTGCATGGGGTCGTCGGAGCCATCCGCCATGGTGACGACGGTGACGTCGGCGGCCGCATGCTGGATGCCGAAGCGCAGCGCGGCCGCAGGTCCGGTGCCCTCTGTGTTGAGCAGCGGCACGACGCGATGGTCACGGCGGGCGTACTCCCTCACATACGGCGCCGTGGTGTCCTCCGGGGTGTCGTAGACCACCAGCACCTCGCAGGGCAACTTCACCGACTCGAGAATGCGGTCGATGCAGTCGTTGATCTCCGAGCCCTCGTTGTACGCCGGGATGACGATGGAGACGCGGGGTCTCATATGAGCACGCCCAGACCGCGAACGTTGAAGACGTCGATCACCGGGATGGACACGTCGAGCGTCGCATAGCGCTTGTGAGGCGCCCCGATGATGACCAGGTCCACAGTGTCGAGCAGCTCCTCCTGCGACACCAGGTCCGGATCCGCGGTGACGTAGGGGTCGGCGCACACAACGCCCTTGGCCTTGAACGTGAGGATGCGCTTCAGCTTGTACGCCAATGACGAGCGGATGTCATCGGACTCACCCTTGAAGGCGGTGCCGAGAATCCCCACAGTGCTGGCGGCGAGGTCGAAGCGCCGCTCCAGGCGAGCCACCACGTACAGCGGCATCCCTTCGTTGATCATCATGCTGGTGTGACCGAGGGTGAACTGGTTGTTGTTGAAGGCGGCCAGCTGCATGGTGTCCTTGAACAGACATGGGCCCGCGGCGAAGCCGGGTCCAGGCATGTCCGCTGCCCGCGGATAGTTGGTCATGAGCGCGCTGCGAATTCGCTCGAAGTCCAGACCGAAGTCGTTGGCCATCATGAACAGCTGATTGGCCGCCGCGAACCGGATGTAGCGCCAGGTGTTGGTGAACAGCTTGGCGAGCTCCGCCTCCTCCGGCTGGAGCTCGATGAGCTGAGGGGCGAGGCGTGCGAACAGCCGCCGCGCCGCGGCCATCCCCTCCGGGGTCCGTGCGGAGATGATCTGCGGCAGCTCGCGCAGCTCGGTCATCGACCTGCCCTGGGCGATGCGCTCGGGGCAGAAGCAGACCAAATTGCCGAGCCCGCGTTGAGCCAGATACCTCTCGACCAGGGCTGTCACACCGGGATAGATGGTGCTGCGCAAGACGATCACCTGGCCGGGGCCGAGGTGGTCGGCGAACTGCGCGATGGCCTTGACCACGGCGTTGGGATTGGGGTTGAGGTGCTCATCCACCGGTGTGCCGATCACGACCACCACATACTCGGCACCGGCGATCACCGCGGCGGCGGTCGTCGCCGTCAGTCGCGAGGCGGCATGAAGTTCCGCCAGGGGAGCCTGCGCACCGTCCTCATCGAAGGGCAGCCGGCCATCGTTGACTGTGTCCACCGCGGCCTGGTTGGTGTCGAACAGAGCCACGCTCATCCCGCACCAGGCCAGGGCGATGCCCAGCGGCAGCCCGACGTGTCCGCATCCCCCCACCACCACGACGTCGTGCTCGAACCGCGCCTCCACAGCCGCGGTGGCGGCCTCAAACGACGTCTGAGCAGGAGTCGAAGCGTTGGTGGACATCGACGACAGCCTCACATGGGAAGGGGAGATGCCCCAACTTGACCGGCGGAATCGTAGCTGGTGGCGGGTTCTCGACGAACGAAGCGCGGTCGGTGGACGGGCCAAGGCCAGCCTGTTTCTCACCCATCCAGGCCCGTCGCTGCTGGTCACTGCGGTGGTCGTCGCCGCCGCTGCACTGCTGTCGCGGCACCTGCCATCGGCGCGCACCGCGATCGGGCTGACGTTGGTCATGCTGCCTGCACAGCTGGGCATCGGCGCCCTCAACGACTGGGCCGATGCTGATGCCGATGGCATCTCCAAGCCCTTCAAACCGATTGCCCGAGGGGCCGTGGCCCGCACCACGGCGCTGGCGATGGCGCTGGCGGGGTTCGCGGTCTCGCTGGGCGCAGCGGCGTGGCTCGGGCGTGACGTGCTCGCCGTGGCAGCGCTGGGCGTGGCCGCGGGCGTCGCCTACGACCTGGCGCTGAAGCGCACTCCCGCCGCGGTGCTGGCCTGGTGGGCCGGATTCGCGGCGGTACCCCTCCTGGCCATGGTGATCACCGGGAGGCTGCGTGGGGCGGCAGAGGGCGTGCCGCTCGCAGGCTTCCTCGCGCTCGCCCTGCAGCTCGCCAACGGGCTTCCGGACAGCGCCGGTGACCGCCTCAGCGGCGCTCGCACCATGGCGTCAACGCTGGGGGTCGACAGGTCGCGGGCCGCCATCGGCGCGGCTCTGGCCGTGGCGGCGCTGTATGTCCTGGCGGTGCGAGCGCTGCTGGCTCAGAACGGTCTGGCGCTGGTGGCGGCGATCCTGATCGCTGCCGGAGCGATGGTCCCGCTGCTGCCGCGAGGTGCTCCGCGCCACGCCTTCCCCCTCCTCGCCCTGGTCGCCGCAGGCGCGACCGTCAGCTGGCTGGCGGCGCTCCCCTCGACCTGAGCGCCCCGATGAATACGGCGAGGTCGGCGTCGCTGAAGAGAGCGAAGGTGATGTGGCTGATGGGACTGCCCTCCATTGCCAGCGCCGCCGAGGCCTCCTCGACGGCTATCGGCGCGGCTTCCTCGATGGGAAACCCGTAGATGCCGGTGCTGATCGAGGGGCAGACCACCGTCGTGCAGCCGTATTCGGCGGCGAGCTCGAACGCCCGCCGGTAGGCGGCACGCAGCTGCTCCGGCTCGCCGTGCGAGCCGTCACGCCAGCGCGGACCGACAGCGTGGATGACGTGCCGGGCCGGCAGCCGGCCGGCGGCGGTGATCACCGCGCCGCCGGTGGGACAGCCCTGGTAGCGCTCGCGCAGCTCGGCCATGATCGACCCACCGCCGGCGCGATGGATGGCACCGTCGACGCCCCCACCACCGGCGAGATGCTGGTTGGCGGCATTGACCATGGCGTCCGCGGCAACCGTGGTGATGTCGGCGCACACCGCGCTCACGGCGGTCGCCCCGGAGGTGTCCGGGGAGGAGGTCACTCGTCGATGCTAGTGGAGCGGTCCCCGCTCGTCGCCGACCGCCGCTGGGTAGAGTGCTGGTATGGCCACAGACGAGAGCGACACCACCGACCTGGCGGACTCTCCGGACGTCTCCGAAGAGCACCCGGAGAGCGAGAGCTGGATCTGGGTCGGCCGTCACCGGCCGCCGGTGCCGCGAGCTCTCATGGAGCTGATGTCGTCGGGGTGGGCGCCGGCCGTCGAGGTGCCTGACCCGCGCCACCCCGCCGCCGACAATTTCGGTGCCCGGCGCGAGACCCTCTCGAAGCAGTTCTCCGGCAGAAACCTGGTCATCCCCACGGGCCCCAAGAAGGTGCGCTCCAACGACACCGACTACCGCTTCCGCCCCGGCACGGACTTCTTCTGGCTGACCGGCGGCATGGAGCCCGACGCGGTCCTGGTCATGGAGGCCGACGGTGACGCGCACACCGCCACCCTCTACATCGAGCCGCGCAACGATCGCTCCACCCACCAGTTTTTCACCGATGCGCGCTATGGAGAGTTCTGGACGGGGCCGCGGGTGGGACTCGCCGAGACCGCCGATCAGCTCGGCATCGCCACGGCTCCACTCGCCGAGCTGCAGAAAGCCCTGGAGAGGCTGCCGGAGGACCGCACTGCGGTGGCCCGCACCATCGATCCGCTCATCGACGCCGCGCTGCCGCCCAGCGAGGCGGATGACCAGCTGGTTACCGCGCTCTCGGACATGCGCCTGGTCAAGGACGTCTTCGAGGTGTCCATGTTGCAGCAGGCGGTCGACTCCACCATCCGCGGTTTCGAGGACGTGGTCAGAGCGCTCCCCGACGCCATGGAGTCCGGTGAGCGCGTTGTCGAAGGGGCGTTCAACGCCCGAGCGCGGCTGGAGGGCAACGACACCGGCTACGACACCATCGCCGCCTCGGGCACGCACGCCACCGTGCTCCATTGGGTGCGCAACGACGGGCAGGTCAACTACGGCGACCTCCTCCTCCTCGACGCCGGAGTCGAGGGCCGCCAGCTCTACACCGCAGACGTGACCCGCACCATCCCCGTGTCGGGGAGGTTCACCGCCGAGCAGCGCGAGATCTACCAGCTGGTGCTCGACGCGCAGCGCGCGGCGCTGGCCGAAGTGAAGCCGGGTGCCCCCTTCCTGGCGCCACACCGTGCCGCCACCCAGGTTCTCGCAGACGGTCTGCGCCGCCTCGGCATCCTCACCGTCGACCCGGAGGTGGCCACCCGTCGCGATCAGCAACTCCACCGCCGCTGGACGATGCACGGCACCAGCCACATGCTCGGGCTCGACGTCCACGACTGCGCCAACGCGCGCGACGAGCACTACCACGGTGATCTCCAGCCCGGCTACGTGCTCACCGTCGAGCCCGGACTGTACTTTCAGCCCGACGACCTGACGGTGCCGGAACGCTACCGCGGCATCGGGGTGCGCATCGAGGACGACGTCCTGGTCACCGCGGACGGCTGCCGCGTGCTCTCCGAGGCGCTGCCGCGCGACCCGGACGACGTGGAGGCCTGGATGGCCCGCCTCTCAGCGGACGGCTGAGCGCGCTACTCGACGCGTGAGAAGGCCAGGCAGGCGTTGTGGCCGCCGAAGCCGAACGAGGTGCTGATGGCCAGGTCGATGCGCTGGTCGCGACCCACGTTGGGGACGTAGTCGAGATCGCACTCCGGATCCGGCTCATCGAGGTTGATGGTCGGTGGCACGTACTGGTCGCGCATGGCCAGAACGGCGATGACCGCCTCCAGCGCGCCAGCGGCCCCGAGCAGGTGGCCATGCATCGACTTGGTCGACGACATCGGCACCGTCGCCGCCACCTCGCCGAGAGCGGCCTTGATGGCCTTGGTCTCCGCGGCGTCGTTGAGCTGAGTGCCGGTCCCATGGGCGTTGATGTAGCCGACGTCGGCAGGCGAGGCGTGGGCGCGATCAAGAGCGCGCAGCACACAGCGGCGGGCGCCGTCGCCATGCGGGTCGGGGGCCGTGATGTGCGACGCGTCCGCCGTGGCGCCGTACCCGCTCACCTCGGCGTAGATGCGCGCCCCGCGCCGCCGTGCGGCCTCGAGCTCCTCGAGGATCACGACCGCCGCGCCCTCGCCCATGACGAACCCGTCGCGACTGCGGTCGAAGGGACGAGAGGCGCGCTCGGGCTCGTCGTTGCGCGTCGACAGGGCCTGCATGGCATTGAATGCGCCGACACCGAGCGCGCACACCGAGGCCTCGGTGCCACCGGCGATGACCGCCGTGGCGTCGCCCCGGCGGATCCACTCGGCCGCCTCGCCGATCGCATGGGCGGCCGACGCGCACGCGCTGACCACCGCGAAGTTTGGTCCCTTGGCGCCGTGGTCGATGGCGATCATGCCCGCCGGCATGTCGGCGATCATCATCGGGACGGTGAAGGGCGAGACCCGCCGCACGCCCTGCTGGTGGAGGTTGAGCGTGGAGCGCTCGAGCACCTCGAGGCCACCGACACCGGACGCCACCAGCACGCCGGCGTCCTCTCCAAGGGCGCGGATGTCGAGCCCCGAGTCCGCCACCGCCTCACGTGCCGCGACCATCGCGAGCTGGATGCAGCGGCTGCTCCTGCGCGCCTCCTTGACGCCGAGAGCTGCCGCGAAATCGAAGTCCTTGACCTCGGCCGCGATCCGCGTGGGCAGCTCCGAGGCGTCGAACTGCGTGATCGGTCCGACGCCGCTTGTCCCCGCCCGGCAGGCCGCCCAGGTGGAGGCGACGTCATGACCGAGCGGGCTGATGGCTCCCATGCCCGTGATTACGATGCGTGCGCGCCCGTTTCCGGAGCCGTTGCCGTCGCCGTTGCTCATTGTTCTCCCTGCTGCTCCGCTGACGCCAGCAGCGGTGCGCCCTGCGAGTGGTAGCCGCCGTCGACGTGGACGACCTCGCCGCTGATGCCCCGTGCCATGTCGCTGAGCAGGAAGACCGCGGTGTCGGCGACGGGACCCGCGTCGGCTACGTCCCATCCTAGCGGGGCCTGCCCGGCCCAGGCATCCTTGAGCGTGTGGAACCCGGGGATGGAGCGGGCGGCGACGGTCTCCAACGGTCCGGCAGAGATGGTGTTGACGCGCACGTGTCGGGGACCGAGGTCGCGGGCCAGGTAGCGGGCGATCGCCTCGAGCGCCGCCTTGGCGGGCCCCATCCAGTCGTACAGGGGCCACGCCAGCGTCCCGTCGAAGGTGAGCGCCACCAGCGCCCCGCCCGTTGCTGGCAGGAGTGGCACAAACTCGGCGGCCAGCGTCTTGAGCGAGAAGCTGCTCACCTCGATGGCCGTGGCCACCGATGCCCAGGGAGTCTCCAGGAACTGGCCGCCCAGGCAGTCCTCCGGGGCGAAGCCGATGGCGTGCACCACCCCGTCGAGCGAGCCCCAGCGGTCGCGCACGGTGGCGGCAACCGTCCGCACCTGCTCGACGTCGGTGACGTCCATCTCCAGCACATCGGGCGCGGGGTCGAGTCGCTTGGCGCTGCGCTCGGTGAGGCTCATGGCCCGGCCGAACGAGGTGAGCACCACCTCAGCGCCGTGCGCCTGGCACCGCTCGGCGATGGCGTAGGCGATGCTCTTGGGGGTGAGCACGCCGGTGACCAGGATGCGACGGCCGGCCAGCACGCCGCCTGGGCGTGGAGCCACGGCGTCGTCGCTGCTGGTCACCATCCTTCCTCACAGAGTCCTGGCCGCGACGGTGGGTTACGCCACCGCCCTGGTGAGGGAGAGCATGCGCTCGTGCCAGGCCGGGGCACCGGCGAGGATGTCGCCGCTGCCGAAGACCGCCCGCTCATCCCCATGCCAGTCGCTGACCACGCCGCCCGCCTCGCGCACCAGCAGGCTGCCGGCGGCGATGTCCCAGAGCGCCAGGTTGAGCTCGAAGAACCCGTCCCACACGCCGGCGGCGGTGTACGAGAGGTCGAGGCTGGCGGCACCGGTACGGCGCAGATCCTCGAAGGTCTCCAGGGCCGCTGTCAGGACGGGCAGGTACCGCGGCCGATGCGCCGGACACCGGAAGGGAAAGCCCGTGGCCACCACCCCGAGCCCGGCGGACCCGCGGATGTCAAGCCTCCGGCCGGTGGCGTCGAATGCCCCCTTTCCGGCAATGGCGGTCCACTCCCCGCCGGTCAGCGGCGCCGTCACCACCCCGACCCGAGGCACTCCCTCCTCCACCAGCGCGATGGACACCCCCACCTCGGGGAAGCCGCGCAGGAAGTTGGTGGTGCCGTCGAGCGGATCGATGACCCACATGCGCTCCGTCACCTCGCCGCCACGCTCCTCGGCGAGCACGTCGATCGACGGATCGGCCTCTCGCAGCACCGCCACCGCGGCCGCCTCCGCGGCCCGGTCCACGACGGTGACGTAGTCGCCGGCTCCCTTGAGCTCGGCGTCGAGTGGCGCCGCGGCGCGACGCGACGCCCGGATCACATCGCCGGCCGCCTGAGCCGCCGCCAGCGCCAGCGTCTGGAGTTCGCTCGGCGTCCGCACCAGACGAGGGTACGCCGTCGACCCCGCACCCGATCCACGGTCACGGGGCTGTGACAGGCGAGCAAATCCGTCTTTCACCTGGGGAGTCCCACATGTGGACCGGGAGGGGGCACGGGGCATCTCCGCAGCGCTCCCGGTTCGAGCCTCTGAACGCAGCGGAGATGTCGCCGAACAGGCTCCCGGTCCGCGTACGGAACGTCTGGCTATCTCGCTCGGGACAGTCGAAGGATCGGGGCGGCGACAGGCTCCGGGAGAGCGAGCAGGGAAAGATCGACACCCCCGGCGGCGAGGAGGCGGTCGATGGCCTCGGCCTTGACCGGGTGGGAGAGGTGGTAGCCCTGGCCGAGGTGGCAGCCGAGCTCGCGCAGAGTGACGAGCTGATCGGTGGTCTCGATCCCCTCGGCGATCATGGTGAGGCGCAGAGCGCTGCCGATGCCCACGATGGCACGGGCGAAGTCGCCCTCGTCCTGGGTGTCGTGGAGGTCGTCGACGAAGGGCTTGGCGATCTTGAGGATGTCCACAGGGAGCCGGCGCAGGTAGCTCAGCGACGAGTACCCGGTGCCGAAGTCGTCGATGGCGATGCGGACGCCGGCCCGCTTGAGAGCGTTGAGCTTCTCGATGCTGGTGCCGCCGTTGGCGTCATCGAGCACCATGCTCTCGGTGAGCTCGAGCACCAGCGAGGTGGCGGGCAGCCCGGTCTGGGCGATGACCTCGAGCACCTCGTCGACGTACCCGGGCTGCTGCAGCTGCCGTGCCGAGATGTTGACGCTGACCCACAGGGGCACAGCGGAGGGGAACATCTGCTGCCACTGCAGGGTCGCGATGCACGCCTTGCGCAGCACGCGCGTGCCCAGGGCGAGGATGACGCCGGTCTCCTCGGCGGTGCTGATGAAATCGTCGGGGGCCACCATGCCGCGGGTGGGATGACGCCACCTCACCAGCGCCTCGGTGGCCACCAGCCGTCCGTCGGACATGTCGAAGATGGGCTGATAGTGGACCCCGAACTCATCGGAGGTGATGGCCCTCTCCAGGTCGGCGCGCAGTCGGTGGCGGGCGACGATCTCCGCCTCCATGCCGGAGAGGAAGAGCACGTAGCGGTTCTTGCCCGCGCTCTTGGCCGCGTACATGGCGACGTCGGCGTGGCGCATCAGCCGGTTGGCGCTGTCGGTGACGTCGTCGGACACCGCCACGCCGATGGAGGCGTGCACCGTCACCGACTGCCCGGCGATGGCGAAGGGGTCGACCAGGGCGGCGAAGATGCGCTCGGCGACCGCCTCTGCCTCCAGTGGCTTGTCGATGTCCTCGATGAGAACCGCGAACTCATCCCCGCCGAGGCGGGCCGCGGTGTCGGGACGGCGCAGAGCGGTGCGCAGGCGCTCGGCGACACCGATGAGCAGTTGGTCCCCCGCCGAGTGCCCCAGGGTGTCGTTGACAGCCTTGAAATCGTCGAGGTCGATGAACAGCACGGCCACCGGCTTGCCGGTGCGTGTGCGGCGCAGCAGGGCGTGGTCGATGCGGTCGCTGAACAGCGAGCGGTTGGCGAGGTCGGTGAGCGAGTCATGGAAGGCCTGGTGAGAGAGCTGGGCCTGGAGCTCCGTGAGCCGCGCGATCGACTGCTCGAGGCGGCCGTTCTCCAGGGTGGAGCTGGTCTGGATGGCGAGCGACTGGAACACATGGAGGTCGCGCTGGTCGAAGCTGCGGCCGTTGACCTGACTGCCGATCATGAGACTGCCGACGATGCGCGAGCGACCGCGCAGCAGGGCCACCATGGCATGGTCGATGTGGCGCCGGCTGAGCACGTCGCGCGAGCTGGGCGATGCGCTGGTGCGATCGATGATCACCCCGTCGGAGTCGGCCTCGAGGATGTCGTCGAGATCGTTGAGATCGATGGCCACCATCGTCTCTCCACCATCGGGATCGCCGGCGCGCACGGTGGTGCGGTACGCCTTCTGCCCCGGCGCGGATGGGTAAATGGTCAGCTGGGCGATCTGCGCCTCGAACATCTCGCGAGCACGGCCGATCAGCCCGACGATGGCCGACTCGAGCTCGTGCGATTGGTTCAGTGACTCGTCGGCGCCGCGCAGGAACTCCGCGACGCGGCGCTCGCGGCGCTCGATGAGCAGGGCGCGGTAGCCGCCGAGGAGAACCACTCCGAAGAATGCCACCACGACAACGGACTTCGACCCTGACCAGATCACGTCGACGGCGATCAACCCGTAGGCTGCGGCGGAAGCGGTGCCGGCGAATGCCAGGGCGACGTTCTCGCCCGCCAGCCGGCGGCTCATGACGTCGTCGCGGAGGGCGACAGCGAATGAGGTGGTCAGGCTGGTCAGGATCAGCACCGCGGCGGTTGCAGCCACCGCGATGTAGGCATTCCAACCAAGCTGCCCGTGGGTCAGGGTGCCGATGGTGGCCCGGAAGGTCAGCGCCGCCAGCGCTGAGAAGAGGGAGAATTGGGCGATCGAGAAGCCGCTGGCGGCGTTGAGCAGCTCCCGGCGACTCGCTGCGGCGGCGAGGGCACCGACCAGGAAGGCGCCGCTGACTGCCATCGGTGTCGAGAAGAACAGCCCCAGGACCAGGGGCGCGGCCGACATCCCCACCGAGGGGGTGCTCCGCCGCACCGCCACCGCAACCGGCCAGCGCTCGGTGATGAAGAAGAGCACCGCCATGCTCCACAGGGGCAGGGAGTAGTCGGCGGACAGAGCGGGCAGCGAGATGAGCAGCCTGATCCATATGGCGATGGCAGGCACCATGAGGATGGCCGCAAACAGACGCAGGCGCACAGTTGGCCCCATCCAGGGTCCGTCCGGCAACCCCGCCGAGGCAGGCGCGGGCTGAACAGACGCTGCAGATATCACAGGGGCTTGCACTCTCCGTTGGAGATCGGACTGCGGCCATTGTCCCGAGCACCTCCGGCGGGCCAGTGACAGCGTGGTTACTGTTTGACTATCGAAGACGACGTTCGTTCGGACACTGGGAGCAGCATGGCCGCCGAGATCCTGGTCGGCACCTGCAATTGGGCCGACCACAAGGAGTTCTATCCGGCCGATCTGGAGCGCGGCCGGCGGCAGCGGGAGAAGCTCGACTACTACTCGCGTTTCTTTCCGATTGTCGAGATCGACACCAGCTTTTACGGCATTCCCAGACCCGAGGTGGTGGACAGCTGGGTGGCGCGAACTCCTGACGGATTCCTGTTCAACATCAAGGCATTTCGCAGCCTCACCAGGCACGAACGAGAGGCGGGGCAGCCACGATCGCCGACCGACGATGAGGTGCGCGATTTTAAGTCGGCGCTGGTGCCGCTGCGCGAGAGTGGGAGGCTCGGAGCGGTTCACTACCAGTTCCCCCCATGGTTCACCAACCGTCCCGACGCCCGCGACGTGCTCCTGGAGACGCGCGAGCGCCATCCCGACGACATCGTTGCCATCGAGTTCCGCCATCGCAGCTGGTTCGACGGCGACGCGTGGGCTGGAACTGAGGACCTCCTCCGCGAGCTGGACTGCGTGTATGTCGGAGTCGACGCGCCCCAGCTGGGCAGCGGGACTGCCCCGCCGCTGCTGGCGATCACCTCGCCCAAGCTCTGCATCGCCCGTTTCCACGGCCGCAACCGCAAGACCTGGTACCGCCCCGACGGTCCCACCAGCGATTACCGCTTCAACTACCTGTACTCACCGGCGGAGCTGCGCGAGTGGGTGCCGGCGATCCGCGAGGCGGCCACGCGAGGCACGCCAGTGCACGTCCTGCTCAACAACAACCGCAGCAACTACGCGGTGGTCAACGCCTTCGATTTCGGGGCCCTGCTCGACGTCGGCCTGCCCCGTCCGCCGGCGCCGATCATTGATCGGATGGTCGAGCGGGACGGCTCCGTGCCCGACTGGGTGGAGGCGGCGGACGCCCCACCGCCTGCTCCCGTCCCGGCCCCGTCTCCGGAGAGAGCCGCACAGGGCGTCCTCGATCTCCCGGGCTGAGCCGGCCACCCCTTCCGTCGCGGGCCGATTTGCGCGACAATTGCGCTGACCGCTGGTGTGTTCCGCAGCCGGTTTTGCTGCACGAGCAGGCGATCGACGTCGCCCGCCGGCTCACCGGCCCATCGAAGGAGGGTTCTCGCAATGGCAATGGCGTCCCCCCGACGCAACGATGGCACGCGCCGCCCGGCGCCCAGCGGCATGGTCCTGCGCAACGACGCCAACACCCACGAGGTGGAGGTGGACAAGGCGCTCAACCAGTGGGCGGTGACGGTGACGGCTCTGGCCGACAACCGCATGATCTGCCAGGACTTCTTCGCCCGCCGCTGGGAGGCGGTGGCCCGCGCCGAGGACTTCGTGCGCCTGCTCAACCGCACCGAGCCACCGCCGGGCTGGTGACCCCGGCCGTCTCCTGCCGTGGGTAGCGCCCCGCCCACTGGCGCGCCCCTGCACAGGCGCATCCGCCACCACTACCTGTACAGCTTCCAGGACCCCCGGCGCGAGCGGCTCTTTCTCTCGTCCCTGGGCTTCGACCTCGGCGCCATCTCGGCGCGCGCCATCACCCACCTGATCCGGCGCGGGGTCGGGCCCTTCCACAACCTCAGCGCCAACGGCCGCCATCTCCACCACCTCGTCTTCGGGATCGCCGGCCTCCTCGGTACCGGCTACCTGTGGCTGCTCATCGCCGACACCGCCACCGAGCAGAGGCCCATCCACCGCAGCACCGCCTTCCTGTACGGGGTCGGCTCGGCCCTGACCCTCGACGAGTTCGCCCTCTGGCTCGATCTCGAGGACGTCTATTGGACCAGGCAGGGCAAGGTCAGCGTCGAGGCCCTGATGATCTTCGGCGGCCTCCTCTCCGCCGGCGTTTGGGGCGGGCCGTTCCTGAAGTCCGTCGCCAAGGAGATGGCGCCGAAGAAAGCCTAGCGAAGCGGAGATGTGCCCGACCGGACTCCCGGGTTCAGCCGGACTGCGACTCCTCGGATGGAGTGGCCGCCGCCGGCTCGCGGGGGAATTCGACCGTCATCACCACGAACCCTGCGTCGCGCCAGACGGTGAGGATCATGGTGTCCCCGGGGTGGCGCGCGGCGACGGCGGTCCGGAACTGCTCGGCGCCCCCGGTCAGGGTGTAGCCGCCGACGGCGGTGATGACGTCACCGGTGCGCAGGCCGGCGGCGTCGGCCGGGGAGTTCTCGTGGACGGGGCCGACCTCGACACCGAATGCCCCGGCCAGGCCATGTTCGCGCGCGATCTCGACGGTGACGGTTCGCACCGCGGCCCCGAAGGACACGCCCGGGCTGTCGTCTTCGGCGCGGGGCAGGAAGCGAGCCAGCTGCACGGGGTCGAAGCCCACGATCATGCGGTCGTCGACGATCAGCGCCGGCACGGCCACGCGGCCGAGGCGCCCGAAGAGGATGGCCGCAGCCGACGGATCGGTGGTGACGTCGCGGACGGTGTACACCAGCCCGCGCTGATCGAGGTAGCCGAGCAGTGCCTGGCTCTGAGGGTCCCCGGCCCGGACGAAGACGGTGATCGCGGCGCTCACCCGGTTGCCGCCGGCGGGAGCTCCACCCGGGCAGGCGGAGCGCTGCTGCCGCCCTCGGCGGAGGGGATGTGCTCGCCCGTCCCCGCTCCTCCTCCGCGACGGCGGCGACGCCGCCCGGGCCGGAAGCTCTGGGTCTCGCCACCGGGCTCGAAGTGCAGCGAGCCTGGGAGGCCGGAGATCGGCCCGGCGGTGCCGGTGGACGCCGACCCGTCGGGACCTCCGCCAGCGGCGACCGGGCCGCGCCCGCGGCGGCGGCGGCGACGGCGGCGGCGAATGGGCTGGCCGTCCGGGCCGAGCTGGGGGGGCCCGTCGTCGGCAGGCTGGCGCGGTTCGCCCGCCGGGCGCGGCGCTCCCGGCCTCCGCGGGCAGGGGCTGGCCGTCGACGCCGACCCGTGGGGTGACCACGCCGCTGCGGCGACGCTGGCGCTGGGGCTTGCCCGGGCTGACGATGTCGAGCGCGCTGAGCCAGCCCCCTGTGGAACGCGCGGCCTCGACGAGCTCGCCGTACATCGACTCCTCACCGGCGCGCAGGGTGGCGCTGTCGCCGATGCACGCCACCAGGTGCTTGGCGCGTGAGATCGCCACGTTGAGGCGGTTGGGGACACGGAGGAACCCGATCCGGCCGCGCTCGTTGGAGCGCACCAGCGAGATCACCACCATATCCTCCTCGCGGCCCTCGAACGAGTCGACCGTGTCGATCTTCACCGGCCGCTTGAACCGCCGCCGCCCCAGTGCCTGGCGGAGGCGCTCCACCTGCTCGGCGTACATGGCGATGACCGCCATGCTCATCTCCCGTGGAGCGCGCTCATCGAGCAGCCGCACCACCTGCGCGGCGACGCGCACCTCGGCCTCGTTGCGCAGCGCACCACCAGGCCCGCGCCGCTCGCGGCCGCCGCGCATTCCCTCTGTGTCGACGAAATGCAGCGCGACGGGGAACGGGGTGCGGGTGATGTACTCGTACGCCTGCACCTCGGGTGCGTCCTCGAGCTGGCCGTCGTAGCTGGCCTTGGACACGTAGGCCGCGATGTCGGGGTGCATGCGGTGCTGGATCGTGAGCAGACAGCGCGCCGACTCGGGGAGCCCTCCTTCCCAGGCCTGCTCGAAAAGACTTCTGTTGACAAGGGTTTCCAGCGCCTCATCGCTCTCCACGATGCCGTAGAGCGCGTCGTCCTCGACCGGTGGCAGCTGCTTGTGGTCACCGACCAGGGCGAGCGCCGATCCCAGTCGCAACGCGGGCAGCGCCTCGTCGACGCGCGCCTTGTTGGCCTCGTCGAGGATGACGATGTCGAAGTTCATGTCGGTGATCGCCGAGGTCGCCGCGGTTGCGCAGGTGGCGAAGTAGCAGTTGGCGTCGAGCAGGCGGGGATCGTCCTCGTCGTCGCAGCGGAAGCGCTCGACGGTGGGGTGGACGCGCTCCGCACGCGCCACTCGCACGGCGCGCATCCCGGGGGTGCCTGCGAGTCGCTCGAGGGCGTTGTCGACGGCCAGGTTGCTGTGCGACGTCACCAGGATGCGCTCGTCGGGATTGGCGGCGAGGCGGCGCTTGATGGCCTCAACGATGACCGTCGTCTTGCCGGTGCCGGGTGGTCCCTGGATGAACACCGCCTCGCCGGCGGCGAGCCGGCCGAGCAGGGCGACGGCGCGATCCTGGGGCGGGTTGGCCATCATCCCCTCGGTCAGCCAACGGCGCACGTCGGTGTCCTCGACATAGGCGGGGGCCGTCACCGACTGCGGCGAGACCATCAGCTGGGCGAGCAGGCCGACCCCGAAGTCGCGGGTGGCGATGGCCGCCAGCACGCTTCGTTTGGCCTGGTACAGCGCCTTGTTGAACGAGGGCGTGATGGTCCCCTCGGTGCCGGCGTGCTCGAAGGTGCGACAGGTGATCTCGACGGTGTGGCGGTGGTGGTCGATGCGCGACACCCGGCCCACGAAGTTGGGCTCGTCCTCAGGTTCGACCAGCACCGCCGCGTCCGCGGTGAGGTTGATCGGCTCGGTGGCCGGCACTGTGAACTCCACCTTGCCCACCTCGGGCTGGCGGCGGTCCGCCTCGGTGAACTCATGACCGCATGACGGGCAGCGCTCGTGGTCGGCGGGCCGCCAGAGTGCCCGGCAGCGCTTGCAGCGCCAGTACTCCTTGGCCGCTATGAAATGGGTGCGTTGGGTGGCGGCGCGCTGGCGTTCGGCCTTCTCCAGGCTGTCGACCAGCTTGAGGGCGGCGTAGAGCTCGGCGGACTTCGCCGCAGCCGCGCTGGCCGACCTCCAGTCGAGCAGGCGGCGGGTGTCGCTGGCCACGCCATTGGCGGCGGTGACGATCGGGGTGCGCGCCGTCACCGTCAGCACCTTGCTGCCGTCGGGGTGGTCCATGGCCGGGCGCATCGAGATGACGCGCAGGGCGAGGTGGTCAGGGTCGTGGTCGGGCGCCTCCTGGGGCAGGCACTCCAGGGTCAGGTCGGGCAGGGCGAGCCGCAGCCGGGGCGGCTCCTCCTCCCCGAAGGACACTGTGAGGTGACCGACCTCGCTGATCCTCTGGGCGAAGAGGTCGCGCGGATCGGTGTCCTTCGCATCTCCGTCCGCGAGCGTGGTGAGCACCACCATGGCGTCACTGCCGTCGGGCACGATGAGATGGAGCGAGTCGAGAGCGAGGTCCGGGGATATCAGTCGGACGGTCTAACCTCAGGCGCCGGCGGGGTGCAGTCCCCGGCGTCATGCATCCGGTTCGGGATGGATTCGGGCGTCAACGCAAGCAACAACACTGCTCTGACGGCGTGGCTGCCACAGTGGCCGCACAGCGGTTCCCGAAGGCTCCCGCGTCCCCCGACTATAGCGCAGTGCACTGCTCCCGCAACACGGTGTGCGCAATCTGGCCGGCCGCGCTCACTGTGGAAGCGGCTGGCGTACGGGTGCGGCGATGGCCCCGTACCAGTCCGCCAGCGTGGCGAAGCGGTCGCGCAGCAGGAGCTGATGCGCCCCCGGGATGACCACCATGTCCGCGTCAGGGAGCAGCGTCCGCCAGCGCTCCCGGCTCTCGGCGGCGATGGTGGTGTCCTCGTCGGAATAGAGGAGGAGCTGGGGGCGCCCGCTCAGCGCCACGTCCAGGCCGGCGAGCGCCACCGCCGCCGCCGGGTCCCAGATGAGCGCGTTGGAGGTCTGCCGGTAGCTCTCCTGAGTGTGGCGGAGGTAATCGGCGATCACCTCGCGCGGATAGGTCGCGGACCGCACCAGCGGGGACAGGATCGGAAGAAGCTGTTGCAGAGCGCGGTACACGGTCCCGCGCGAGCGGGTCATGCGCAGGCCGGCAGGGCGGAGGTGCTCTCGCGGAAACGGCGACGCGATGACTGCGAGTGACCGCACCATCGCCGGGCGGCGACGCGCCCACAGCGCGGACAGGATGCCACCCATCGAGTGGCCGGCTACGTCCATCGAGCCCTCGACGTGCAGCGCGCTGAGCAGCGAGTCGAGAGTGTCGAGGTGGAGCTCGCGTGTGTAGTCGACGCGGGGCTTGTCGGAGCGACCGAAACCGGCCAGGTCAGGGGCGATGAGCGTCCGGGTGGACGCGAGCGACGGTGCGAGGCCGACCCAATAGCGGCCGCTCCCGCCCAGACCGTGCAGCAACAGCAGCGGCGGACCCTCGCCGGTGAGCTGCACCGACATCCGCCCCCAGGGCATCAGGATCCGGCGGTGCCTCCAGGCCATCGACATGAGCCGATCGTGGCACTGTGGCGATGGGACAAGTGAGTTCCCACCGGCGGGGCGGCAACCGGTGGAGGCGTATCGGCGGGCGCGCCTCGCTAGGATCAGCACATGGCCGATGAAGCCGGTGGCGTCGATCTCAGCGGGCTGCACCGCGAGCTCGACCGCCTCAAGAACCAGCTCTGCCGCTGCCAGCACCAGGGCACCTGCCTGGCCTGCCGCGGGTTCGAGATTCTCCGCGAGCAGTCGCAGACCGTGGTGGCGGCGTCCAGCCAGCCAGTCCTCATGCAGGTGGCCCAGGAAGCGGCGGTCAAGGACCTGATCGGCCGGCTCGGCGGCGTCCAGGAGAAGCTTGCCGGCGACCCCCAGATCCAGGAGCTGCTGATGCGCATGATGGAGCGGGTCCAGGAGGACCTGGGCGGACCGGACGAGCTGGCCAAGCTGTTCAGCGGTCTCGGCTTCCCGATGGGGCCGCCCGACGGCTCCGGCGGCTCTGGCGGCGGCGGCGAGATCCCCGGCTTCGGCACCACGGCGCCGTCCAATCCGGCCAGCGAGTCCTACGACGACCGCCCGCGCCCGCCCAAGGCTGAGGGGCCTGGGGACAAGCCCGAAGGACCGCCGGACCGCTCGGCGCCCCCGCCTGAGGGCGACGATCCGTCGCCCGCGGGCGCCTGAGGGAGGGGCGGCGCCGATGCCAGTGCGCCTCCGCCGCTCCGTACTCGCCTGCCCGGGGAGCAACCCCAGGATGATGGAGAAGGCTGCGGCGTCCGCAGCCGACGAGGTGTTCCTCGACCTCGAGGACGCCTGCGCACCCCTGGAGAAGCCGGCGGCGCGCGGCAAGATTGTCGAGGCGCTGCGCTCTCACGACTGGCAGGGAAAGGTCCGGGTGGTGCGCATCAACCAGGTCACGGGCCAGTTCGCGCTCGACGACATCCGCGAGGTCGTCACCGGGGCCGGCGAGGTGCTCGATTGCATCATGGTGCCCAAGGTGCAGAACGCGGGGGACATCGCGTTCGTCGACCGCGCGCTGGGAAACCTCGAGCAGGCGCTGGGACTCGAGGTGGGCAGGATCGGCATCGAGGCCCAGGTGGAGGACGCGCTCGGCCTCATGAACGCCGAGGCGATCGCCTTTGCGAGCAAGCGGATCGAGACCATCACGTACGGCCCCGCCGACTTCTCCGCCGCCATGCAGTTCCCCAACCTGACGGTGGCCAACACCTACAACTACCCCGGCGACATCTTTCACTACGTGCTCTTCAAACTGGCCGTCGCCGCGCGCGCTGCGGGCATCCAGGTCATCGACGGCCCCTACCTGCTGATCCGCGACATCGAGGGGTTTCGCGACGCCGCCGGGCGGGCTGCCGCTCTCGGCTACGACGGCAAGTGGGTGCTCCACCCCGGACAGATCGAGCCGTGCAACGAGGTGTTCACACCCAACCAGAAGGACTTCGACAGGGCCGTGGAGATCCTCGAGGCCTACCGGCACGCCACCGAGGTGGACCGGCGCGGAGCGGTGATGCTGGGTGACGAGATGATCGACGAGGCCTCGCGGAAGATGGCCATGCAGTTCGAGATGCGCGGACGCGCCGCTGGCCTGGCGCCGTCACGGCGCGACGAGCCGATGGAGGCGGGCGCGGCGGGGTAATCCTCGCGCGCGGGCCGGGACGGGTTCAGCTGTCGCGTGTGTCGTGGAACGAAGGCGTGTAGCAGACGGCGACGAGCAGGCCCTCCGGGCTCAACAGCCGGGCGGTGATCTGGGTCCACGGCTCCGTGCGGGCCTCGTGGATGAGCCGATAGCCCTTGGCCTTGAGTTCGGCGGCTGCGGCGGCGACGTCAATGACTTCGAACTCGATGCTGGCCTGGGGGACCGGGACGTCGGCGGGCCATTCGGTCGTGCCGAAACAGGCGGTTGCCGCTTCCGAAAGGGGCCATAGCCCGAAGTGCTTCGTCCCTTCCAGCTTGTGGGTGAACACGTAGTCGCCCTCTTCGCCCTCAAAGGACAGACCCAGGGCGTCTCGGTAGAAGGAGCGAGCTGCCTCAGTGTCTCGCACGATCGGGGCAACGCTCGCTACGAACTGGACGTCCATCGGCTTCCACCTCCGTCAGCCGTTGCTTCAGCGGGTTCGTTCGTTATACACGCGGTGGATGGGGGAGCGGCAGGCTGACGTTGATGACTCCCCATCGCTTGCTTTTCGACCAGGCCGGCCATGGTGGGGTGTGGTCAAGCTTGTGTACGACTGTGGACCGGTCGCGCGAGGAGCATGACTCGATCCCACATCAGCAGCCGCTTTGGCGCGCGAGGATTGGCCGTCGCAAGTCCTTGCCATAGCGAACGCATGTTTGGTATGATGAAACCCTTATGGCAGCAACGGTTTGGTCGCCCGCACACCGGCGCGGTGACCGTAGTGCGTGGATCGCTCGCGCGGCTGATGTCGAGTGACGCTTGTGCGAGCTGGCTGCGCATGTGCACGCCGCGAGGGCGGAGCTTTCCCGACTTGCTGCCGAGTTCCATGAGCTCGAGGGGTGGTGTGGCGGGTGGTGTGGCGAGGGTGTTCGCTCCTTCTCCCACTGGCTGACCATCAACGCGGGGTTCTCGCCGCACAGCGGTGATGAGCTGCTCCGCGTTGGTCAAGCGCTGCGGACGTTGCCGCGCATCCGTGCCGCCTTTGCGGCCGGGCAGCTGTCCTTCGACAGCGTGCGCGAGCTCAGCCTGGTGGCCACCACCGAGGATCAGGATGTCTGGCTCGACGTGGCGGCCGCCGCGTCGGGGGCGCAGCTGGCGCGGATCTGCCGCGCCTGCCGCCGCGTGCTCGATCTCGACACCCCCCGGCACGCTGACGAGCAGATGCGCCGGCGTGGGGTGTGGACGTTCTTCGAGGACGACGGCATGCTCCGCCTTCGCGCCCTGCTCCGCCCCGAGGAGGGGGCGCTGGTGAAGGCGGCGATCGAGGCGGCGGTTCGCGAAGCCGATGCTGAGCGGAAGGCGGCGGAGTCCGCTGACGAAGCGATTCCTGATCCCGCCGATGAGCCGTGGGCGGCGCGCGGGCCGACGCATTGGTGGCGGTGTGCGAGCACGCCCTGGCGCGGGACGGTGGCGCGCTGCTCTCCGATCCGGCTGGTGCTCTCAGCAGGCCACACTCAGGCAGGAGTGACAGAAGTCTCCGGTGCTTCCAGGACACGCTTCAGGCTGTTCCATATGGCCCGCTCCTGGCGTCGGCCCATCAGGGTGCTCCCGACGCGGTCGCACTGCTCGCTACGGCGATTCGTCGGGTGGCGCCAGACGCCCCAGCTACTGAGGCCTGAACTTTTCGTGGCAGCCGCTGCAGATCATGATGCAGTCTGCGGCGTTGCCCGGGTCCGTTCCGGTCGCCCCCGTCGTCTTGTCGACGAAGTAGAAAGACGCCTGAGCATCTTTGTCGGGGCACCGACCGCCCGGATGCGGGGGCTGGCCAAATTCAAGGTGTTCCTCAAGGCATTCGCACTGGCCTGCGGCCCGCGAGTACACCTCATCCTTGATCGCGACTGGGAATGCCATCTGATCTCCTCCTGCTCCAAACTCGACGAGCCACTCTACGCGTCTAGGAGCGCGACGATCTCCTCGATCTTCCAAACGTGATCGGCCAAGCCAGACAGCAGGCGCTGCGGGCGGCGCTCCCCGCGGGCGCTGAGCTGCGCATCGATGCCGCGACAGCGGGCACGACGGACATGACCGCGCGGATGAACCTCGACTACGTGGTCAGTGTGGTGCTAAACAACGTCACGCGTGCCCGTTCGCCGCTCGTGACCTTCCCCCGGTCACCTCGCCTCCCGGGAC